>NZ_JBPUSJ010000002.1:0-469550 GCF_051851475.1 Carboxylicivirga taeanensis
TCTTACGAACTTTCCAAAATGAGCTGAGCCAAAGCGTTGTATTTGAGTTTATCTTTTCATTTCAAAGCCAAATCAGCGATTTGGCGCTGGTTGCCAGAGATGCGAACTTTACAAAACCCTACGAACGCCTTATGCACTATTGCGGTTTGTTGGGCACAGTTATTTATTTTCTCAGGATTTTTAATATCTTTTCTAACAACCTTCTAGAAGTCCGATAAAAATAGTAGTAATGAAAGTACTGTTTTCTGTAAGTATTCACTACGTTCTTCATTTCAATAAATTCATTTGTTGATTGCATTAACGGACTATCAAATATTCTACTAGCTGGTATTTTATGATTTTGCCTACAAATTTCCATTGAGGGTTCCACAATGTCAGTATAAGTTACAAATGGATGTGTCCTAGTTCTTGGGTCTTTTTGTTGCCAATCGCTGAATTTTTTGTCCAACTGAGAATAAAACATTGCATAATCTTTGTGAATTTTTTGTCCATCCACAAATAAAGCCGTTTTTTCAAATAATTTGCGGTATTCTTCTAGCCCTTCACTATATAGGTCCTTGTAATTATTATATTTTACAATCATTTTTTCTAAGGCACTATAAGATGGTTCTTCCATAAACTTTAAACCCCTTATCAAAGACCAAGTTCTATGAAATGCAGTTTCACGCAAGCCATTCTTTTTAGGGCACAAAGAGTATTTACTATGAAATGCCAAATAGATGTCACTATAATTAAAATTTAGGAACGTGTCCATATATGATAGGCTGACATGCTTAATTAACCAATTCTCGAAATATTCTATATGTAAAGTGTCAATTAATTCCTTAATGCATTTCTCCTTCTTTACTAATTCTCTTATAGTTCTCTCTATTAATTTTCGGAAAGTTCTTCTTGTATTTCTTCGACTGATATAGGATGCGTATAGGTTAAATAAGAACTTTACAATACCTCCTGTAAAAAAGACAAATAATGTAATAAAAATAGGAACAGATACATTGTTATCAACTCCAAAATATTCGTTAATAAATTCTATCATAAATTGCTCTTTGAAATCATTTGCTCAATTGTGCCCAACGGCCTGCCGCATGGCGTCGTAAGGCGATTTAACCTTACAAACTTTCAAATTGAGCGGCGCCAAAGCGCATATTTTGTTTTACATTTCCTTTTAAAGCCAAATCTGCGATTTGGCGCTGACCGCCGAAGTTGCGAACCAACCAAAATGAGTGGAACGCCTTATGCGCTATTGCGGTTTGTTAGCACCCGTGTTTATTTAAATTCTTCATCTATTTCTTTTAACATTGTTTCCAGTTCAACGACTCTATCAGAGAAGCTATCCATAAAAACCTCAGCATCATAATTGTTGAGAAGATTATCTTCTGAAATCCAAACATTCATTCTTTCTAAAATATAATCGATTCGTCTAATTACATCTTCAACTCCTTGCAGCGCTGATATTTTTCCATACCTCTTTATAATTTGCTCTTTAACTGATTCAATTGTTGATTTTATTATTGAGAAGTTCATTTCAGCCAAAGGGTAACTATTATAAATTCCTTCATAGACCTTACTAATGGAATAACTAATACCGTTTGTCAATTCACTAATTTTATTGTCTGTAAATTGTTTCTTATGTGCTTCATATTCCTTTTCCATAAGCTCAATAACATTATCTAAAATTCCGACTACACTATTTTCTTGTTTGTCTTTAAGTTCTTGAATCTTTACATCTCGGAATAGATGTTTATTCAAATCTGAATAATGTGACATTAATCTAAAATGTCCATTAGAAATAGAGTATCTGGCAATAAAATGAAATGATTTGTCTTTTCCTCTTTTAGTAGGATGGCCAATAGAATCATTTCTCAATTCTCTTACATGATAAATATCTGGATAATCCTTCTTCCAATTAATTTCCTTGCCAAATAATGCCTCTGATAAATGATTGATGGCGTCTTGTTGTAAAAACAGAGCCTGTAATAAACCATATAGGTATAAGTACCCTCCATTATTTGAGGAAAATGAAGGCAAACTAAAAAAATCATTAATTGCCAGTTGTGTATCTCCAATAACATCCATAGAAGCACATAGCTTATTCCATTTGGCCTTATCTTCCAACAAGGCCTGCAATTTCCATGGATGGTTTACCAAATCACGGATTCTGTTTTCTCTTTTCTCTACTGCGTTCATTCTGCATGGGTGCTAACTAATTCATATCCGCACCTATTACCGATACATCGCCAATAGCCACTATTACTAAGCAGATACAAGTGGTAATGGATTTATATGTTTTAACAGTAGGCGTTTTCGTTTAAATGTTTTTATGTGGTTATGAGCCTTTGTTTATTCAAATAATCCCCCTTTGGAGCTGTAGCTTACCTGTCTTATGAAGCTAAATTATAATTTATTTCCACAGTAGCCTACTTATCCTAATAAAATGCCGGATAGTGGTGACGAATCCACTTACAGAAGGAGAGAGTGTGAGCGATGGTCTGTAGTTTGGGCAGCTTACCCAAGTTGTCGGGGTGCACAGCCCACGTCATCTGTGCAATAATTAGCTGTTTAGCTAAGCGGTACTATGTCAATTGTCCTCGAGCCGGCCGGGCTGACACGCCTTAACTGCCAGAAGAAGTAATTATTAGAAAGTTAATCCTTACCATTTGCCAAAATATATTGTAATTTACCAATAGGCAAAATGAATGAAGGGACGCCATGGCAGATGATAAGTTTTTGAACAAGGTTAAAGCGGTTATTCTCCAGCACCTTACCGATGAGGACTTTAATGTGAATGAGTTGGCTGCGGCAATGGGGCTGAGCCGCTCACAGCTATTCAGAAAGCTAAAGGAAGAAACCCATCATTCTGCAACGGTTATCATTAGAGATATTCGGCTGGAGGAAGCCCTGAAGTTGATTGAGCAGGAGCAGTACACTATTGCCGAAATTGCCTTTCAGGTGGGGTTTAACAGTCCCTCTTATTTCAACAAGTGTTTTCATGAGAAATATGGTTATGCCCCCGGCGAGTACCAGAAACTTAGGCACATGGAGGCTAACAGGCAGCGCGAACAAGGGAAAAAGGGCGTTCGCATTAAAAACATTATCTATCCGCTTGCCGCAGTAGGCCTGCTTCTCATTATTATACTCCTATTGGGCGAAAAGCGCCATACAGTGGCCCTCTCGCAGCCGGCCGAAGAGCCGTCTATAGCCGTGTTGCCCTTCTTGGACCTTTCTCCGCAGCAGAACAGGGAGTACGTGGCACTGGGTCTTACCGATGCCATTATTCTGGAGCTATCTAAAGTCCGCCATCTGCGTGTTGTATCGAGGGGTTCAGCCGAGTTTGCCCAGGATTCCATTAAGCATTATCCGCTCATTGCTAAAAAGCTGGGGGTTAATCTCCTGCTGGAGGGCTCAGTGGTGTATGTCAACGACAGTTTAAGGGTGAATGCCCAGTTAATTGATCCGGTGCCGGACGAGAAACATCTGTGGGCGCAAAAGTACGAACAGGATGCGAAGGATATCTTCCGGATTACCAACAGCATATCCCGCTCAGTGGCCAATGAAATTCAGCTGGCTGTTACGCCGCCTGGTACTCAATCAGCAGCACTGGAAACGTCTGTTAGTTATGAGCCATACCTGAAAGCAAGGCATTTATGGCAGCAACAAACGCCTCAGTCCCTGCAGGGGGCCATTGAGCTGTTGAAGCATACCATTGAAGAGGATTCAACTTTTGCCCCCGCTTTTAGCCTGCTGGCAGAGTGCTATATCAGTGTGAATAAATTTATCCGTAACAATGAAAAAAAGCTGCAAAACCGGCAGGAGGGACGGTTGGCTATCGACAGGGCTTTGGAAAGGGCCATCGCCTTAGATGGTTCGCTGGCCGAAGCGTTTATCACCAAGGGCAATATTTTGGGTAAATTTGATTATAACTGGCAAGGCATGAAGGAGATGGTTGAGAAAGGGCTTGAACTCAATCCCAACAATGCACTGGGCTATAGTTCGCTCAGTCAATACTATTCGGTAAAGGGTGATATGCCCAAAGCTCTTGCTATGGCCAGGGAAGCCGAAAAGCGAGATCCCCTCAACCCACGCACCTGTAGTTTGGTTGCCAAATGCTATACCTTTTCCGGCTTGTATGAGCAGGCTATCAGGCAATACAGCTATGTTCTGGAAATGTTTCCGAGTTACGGGTTTGCCTGGGATGGCATTGGTTATGCTTATTACATGCAGGGCGATAAGGCAAAGGCCCTGGCCGCCTGGACCGAACTGCACCGGTTTATTGGCAACCACGATTTGGTTGAATACTACCAAAGAGAAAGCTTTGATAGGAGCATCGACTATTGGCTGAAACAAACCACTACCGGCGAAAAGATGTACTGTTCCAATCCGGCTATTATTGCAATGGTTCATTTGTTTGTGGATGATAAAGATGGAGCCATGGACTACCTGGAGTTTGCCTATAAATACAAGGATCCTGATTTGCCATTTATAATCCTGCTGCCCAGTTTCAATAAACTGACTGATACCCCTCGCTTTATGGCCATTGCAGAGCAGGTGGGGGTTCAAATTCCCCGGTAATTAATGGGGCTTACGCTATCCGGCGATTCTAGGGTTGGGGTGTAGGATTCTAACAAAAGAGATGCAACATCAATGCCGGGCTTTCTTATGATTTGAACCATCCGTTTAATACGATGCACTATTTGTTTAATGGCCTGCAACACTTTATGTATGAACTTTGACAGGAACATTAAAATCAATAGCCATGAAAAAGTTTAACTATTTGTCAATTGTATTTATTCTTTTATTGCTCTTTGTTGCCTGCGAAAAAGAAATTAGCGACGTTCAGCAGCCCTATCAAGCCGAATTAAAAGCCGGTAACGCGGATAAAACCAAGCTAACAGGTTTTGATGAATGGGGGTTTAACTACACGGCCCGCCTGTTCGACGGCTACCTTATTAATGCCATGTTTGGCGATCCGGCCTTTATGTACATGCCGCACTATAAAGACATGGTTTATAAAGGTGAAGGGGTGAGCTTCTGGGAAGCTCTTGTGGCCAAATACCCCTACTTTGTGAATATGATGCCTGCTGGCCTGCTCGATTGTAAGCTGATGATGAAATGGAATGATGCCTTGCTATCGAAAGAGGCGGTTTACCCGGATACATGGGTTGATTCCGGCGCCTGGATTGTTTTTCATTACCAGATGGATGATGGAGAGCAGAAATGGACCCAGGTAAGAACACTGGTAGCCAGTAAAAGTACCGATATACTGGATGGTGATTTTTGGTACAATGCCGATGGTGATGAGATTGGAAAAAAATCGTACTACTGGCCCGAATTGATTATTGTTAAGGTGATCAATAATGGAGATAATCCGTATATTCCTTTCGCTATGCCTGATGATTACCTAAGCCCCAATGGAGCAGGAGTTGGTAACTACTAATACAGCAATAGCCAATGTGAAAATAGTTGGCTAAGCAGGATTGCCCCCTTTGGCAGGAAGGGGGCAATCCTGTTTTTAGACATTGCAGGAGCGTTTACCGACTAACGGGTACTACATACATCATTTCCTGCTCAATGAGGCAGGACTTAAAATCTTCCAGATACCGGTCGGCATCTTCTTCCGAGTAATGACTGAACAGGATTGTTTTTACATCATGCGTATGCTGTGGCTTTAGCGGATCGATAAAGTAAAGCAGTTCAGCCTGTCCCTTGGGTTGGTTAAGAACTTTAAACAAGCGGGCTGTGGCCTTTGAATCGGCAAAGTGTTTTTCAAACGCCGGAAAAAATACATCCTTGGCAAAAGTTGTGAGGTGCTCGAGCTTATCGGGCTTAACTTTAGTAATTACCAGGGCCAGCGTATCATTCATAGTGGCTCTGGTGGGCATTGGTCTGGAGCTGTTCCAGATGTCTTTGTTAATTTTCCAGGTATTGTCCTCTTTTTTCCAAACTACCAGGTATCTGCCTTCATCAACCAATTCATTATCCAGCGTGAAATACTGATAGGTTCCCAGCTCATTGGCAGTATTACCATAGGCGATGGCTTCGGAGGTAGACAGTTTAAGGGTGCCCATGCCATAGGCAAAGGCGTCGTGCCACATCTGCTCAACGGCAGCGATGCCCTCCACGGTTTTTTGGTTCGATGGCAAAATAACTGCATCATTGGTGTGGAGGCTGGTGAGCGTCTTGACATCCCGATTTTCGATGGCTGTCATGTAGGTTTTATTAATCGCCTCTATATCAGTAGTAACATCAACAACCTTTGGCGCACAGGCACTAATAAGCAGCAGGAGCAGAGCGAAGTTCAGGTTTCTGCGGACAAACAGTTTTGTTTTCATAACACAATGGTTTTTTTAGGTAAGTACTGCAGGAAGGTTAAGAGATAATTGAGCAGCACAAGTTAAAGTCCTATCGCGTTTTTGTCAATTATTCATTAGGTCATACTCGCGCCGAGGATGGTGCCTTTTGTCGTACTTTATTGATAAAAATCGGCCGCCTGTTCTTTTACCTGGAATAGTGCTATTAAAGGTGTCATCAAGTAATCTGACACCTTACGCGGCTCGTATTTGTCTTGCAGCTTACCCAATTATTAGCATCAGACTCGATAGAAGGGTTATAACAATGTTGATAAGCCGGAAATTACTGCCAGGTATAAGCCGGTTAAGTCGCTTGCCGGCTATTGTGCCCATTAACAGGATAGGCACAAACACCCCAACTTGTTTTAGACTATCCATTGTTAGGAGGCCGGCCGGGATGTAGCCAATGATGGCAATGGAAGCGGTAACTACGCTGAACCAGGCAAATACCTCCCTGAACGCCATTTTATCGATATTGGCTTTATTCAGAAACAGGGCCAGAGGAGGTCCGCTAACCGAAATCGAACCCGTTATTACTCCAATTACTGCTCCTGCCGCCAGATAAGTCCAGTTCGAGAGTTTCTTGAGAGCGGTTCTCTGGGGTTTTAGCGAGAGGAGCGTGATAATGATAAACGCCCCACCGGTTACATGCACCAGCAGCTGTTCATTAATAAATTTAAGGAGCAAGACCCCTGCGATTGTAAAGAGGCCACCTGAAATAATCAGCAGGCGTTCCTGTTTATTAACGAGCTTTCGTTCTTTCTTTTGCAGGATGATAAATATGGAGGCGATGAAATTGCAGATCATCAGAACCGGTATAATTTCTGTCGGACGGTACCACATGATTAGCAAAGGCAGCGATATCAGCGCGAAACCAAATCCGGTGATGCCCTTTACCAGACTGGAAACAGCCACAATTAGTATAATCCAGATGTTAGGCATAGTATTAGTTCATTAATGCAATTAGTGATACAACTCCGGTAATGATCCACAGAGTAAGGCCAAGGGCAAAACTCTTGAAGCCCGATTGTTTAATTTGCTGCACCGAAATGCCGGAGCCAATCAGGAGCAGCGCCACCACCATGCCGCGCTTACCAAGCCAGTAAAGGTGTTCGTAAGTGCTTGAGTACGATGGGAACAGGTAAGCAAACAAAATGGCAACCACAAATAGTAGAATAAACCAGGGAACAGCTACCTTCTTCCCGTTTGTGGTTTTATTGAAAAGGGCTATTACGATGGATAGAGGGATGATCCATAGCGCTCTGATCAGCTTGACTGTGGTGGCTATTTGCAACGCCTCTTCGCCATAAACGGCTCCGGCACCTACCACCGAGCTGGTGTCGTGAATAGCAATGGCTGCCCAGTTGCCAAATACTTCCTGGCTTAACCCAAGTGTATGTCCTACCAATGGAAACACCACCAAGGCCACCGCGTTAAGTACAAAAACCACAATGAGCGCAAAGGAGTTCTGATGGCTTTTGCTGTTAAGAATGGGAGAAACAGCAGCGATGGCACTGCCTCCGCATATGGCGGTTCCGGCTGCTATCAACAGGGAAATGTTTTTTTCTACTTTGAATAGGTGCCCCAACAGCAGGCCGGTCAGCATTACCAGTATAACCGATATACAGGTTTCGATAAACCCATTTTTTGATGCTGCCACCACTTCGGTAAGCTGCATGCCAAAGCCCATGAGCACAATCGACCCTTGTAAAATAGCCGAGGTATACTGCTGTAAGTTTTTTGGCCGCCAACCTAAAAGTGAAAAGGTGATGCCTGCTGCCAATGCTAAAGCAGGTGATACGAAAGGTAAAAAACAGGCGGCAATTAATACCTTATATAGCCAAGTGTAATTTGTAGTTGCTGTTTTCATGCTTCAAAAACTTTCGTTCAAAAGTATTGAAGCTCCATAATCAAAGCAAATACATAATTACTATCACTAATAATTAAAAGTTATAGGAGAATAGGAATGTTTCAAACAGTTCTACCAGTCGACTCTTGTGGCCCTGCTTAAAAGCGGCTCTGAAGGTTCGGGGAATACTAAAATCGGTTACCTTGAGTTTGACCAGACTTTTCATATAGAGCTCGCTCAAAGCTGCTTTCTCCGAAATAATGGCCAAACCGTCAAAGTCCTGCAGAAAGTTTTTGATGGATTCGGTACTGCCTAAATGGATCAGGGTGTTTAAGCTATCGAAGGCAATACCTTGCTGTGTAAACGCTTTTTTAATAACGTCAAGCGTGCCGGATCCTTGTTCGCGTAGCACAAGCGGAAAGTGAAGTAAGTCGTCTTTACTAATGGTTTTTCGCTTGGCATAAACGCTGTTTGCCCCGGTTACCACAATCAGTTCGTCATCCATAAAACGTTTATAACTGATGCCGGCCTGCGACGAATTATTCTCAACCAGTGCAATATCGACCTGATTATTCAATAAGAGCTGCTCCATCTCAAATGAATTGCCATTGATGAGGTGAATCTGAATCTTAGGGTAACGCTTATGAAACGAGGCTATGGTTTTGGGAATTACATACTGCGAAATGGTGGAGCTGGCGCCAATAATAAACTCGCCGGATACAGAATCATGAAGTTGACTCATCTCAAAATCAAGCTCCCGGTATTGGGCGGCAATTTGTTTGAAGGCGTTGTATACCTTTTTGCCGGCGCGGGTCAGGTATACTTTATTGCCTGTTCGCTCAAACAGGCCTATGTCGTAACGGCTCTCCAGCTCTTTAATGTGTTTGGTTACAGCCGGCTGACTGATATTCAGATGTTCGGCGGCCTTTGAGAAACTCAGGTGTTCGGCCACGGCAATAAAAACACGATCGCGGTAATCCATAAGTGCTATAAAATGGGTTGTTAAAGGTAAAATTAGTTAAGAAAATGGCAAAGCTGGCGATTGACTCTAAGAAAATGCTCCGTTGGCAGGCACGAAGGTAAAACTAATGCGCTTATGCATCTAAAAAAGGCCAGACTCAAAGAGGGCCCGGCCCTGTTATTTACAAGCCGTTTAACTGTTATAAATCGAAGCGGTCCAGGTTCATCACCTTATTCCAAACCTGTACAAAGTCTTTTACAAACTTTTCTTTAGCGTCGTTACTGGCATATACCTCGGCCAAAGCGCGCAGTTCTGAGTTGTAACCAAAAAGCAAATCGGCCCGGGTAGCCGTCCATTTTATCTTACCGCTTTGCCTCTCTTTGCCTTCAAACAGCTCCTCATCATCTGCAGTGGCACTCCATTGGGTGTTCATGTCCAGCAGGTTAATAAAGAAGTCGTTGCTTAACACTCCGGGATTATCGGTTAATACTCCGTGTCTGGAGCTTTTGTAGTTAACGTCCAGTGCGCGCATGCCACCAAGTAAAACGGTCATTTCAGGGGCACTAAGGTTTAGTAACTGGGCCTTATCAACCAATAGGGCTTCGGTAGACATCTGGTACTTTGTTTTCTGGTAATTGCGGAAGCCATCCGACAGGGGTTCTAATACCTCTATTGACGTCTTGTCTGTTTGCGCCTGTGTGGCGTCCATACGGCCAGGCGTGAAGGGTACCTCCACGTTAAAACCACCGGCTTTGGCTGCTTGCTCAATTGCCGCACATCCTCCTAATACAATCAAATCGGCCATTGATACTTGCTTGTTTGAGTGACTGTTAAACTCTTTCTGGATAGATTCCAGTACATTCAGTACTTTGTTCAGTTGTGCCGGATTGTTAGCTTCCCAGCTGCGTTGAGGTTCTAAACGAAGGCGGGCACCATTGGCTCCTCCTTTTTTATCAGAGCCACGGAACGTACTGGCTGATGACCAGGCGGTGTAAATCAGTTCGCTTTTGGTAAGTCCCGACTTGATGAGTGCTGATTTGAGTTGTTTAATATCTGCATCGGTAATTACGGGATGCTTAGCCTCAGGAATTGGGTCTTGCCAGATAAATTCTTCTTCAGGTAGTTCCGGCCCCAGGTATAAACTACGTGGTCCCAGGTCGCGGTGGGTGAGCTTAAACCAGGCTTTGGCAAAGGCAATGTCAAATTCTGCAGGATGTTCATAAAAGCGTCTGGATATTTTCTCATACTCAGGATCAAAACGTAGCGATAAATCGGTGGTGAGCATGGTGGGCAAATGCTTCTTATCGGAATCAAAGGCATCAGGAATGATTGCCGGAGAATTTTTGGCGATCCATTGCTTGGCGCCGGCCGGACTCTCGCTTAATTCCCACTCGTTTTCCAATAGAATTTGAAAAAACTGATGGCTCCATTTAGTAGGGGTAAGGGTCCAGGTTACTTCCAGACCCGAGCTAATGGTATCGGCTCCTTTTCCACTGCCATGCTTACTTTTCCAGCCCAATCCTTGCTCTGCCATAGAGGCAGCCTCCGGATCGGGTCCTACATTATCAGCATGACCAGCACCATGGCATTTACCAAAGGTATGTCCGCCGGCTATCAGGGCTACTGTTTCCTCATCATTCATGCCCATGCGGGCAAATGTTTCGCGTATGTCGATGGCGGCTGCCAGTGGGTCGGGATTGCCATCAGGGCCTTCGGGATTGACGTAGATAAGCCCCATTTGCACGGCTGCCAGTGGTTCTTCCAGCTCGCGGTCGCCCGAGTAGCGCCTGTCTTCCAGCCACTTACCTTCGGACCCCCAGTACACATCCATGGCTGACTCCCATACATCGCTGCGGCCTCCGGCAAAACCAATGGTTTTACAACCCATGGCCTCCAGGGCCACATTGCCGGCAAGTATCATTAAGTCGGCCCAGGAGATGTGTTGCCCATACTTTTGTTTGATTGGCCACAGAAGTCTTCTGGCTTTGTCCAGGTTGACATTATCGGGCCAGCTGTTAAGTGGGGCAAAGCGCTGTTGGCCTTGATTGCCACCACCTCGTCCATCGCCAATGCGATAAGTACCGGCACTGTGCCAGGCCATGCGAATAAACAGTGGTCCATAATTGCCAAAATCGGCCGGCCACCAGTCCTGTGAGTCTGTTAACACCTTTTTGATGTCGTTTTTCAAGGCAAAGTAATCCAGACTGTTAAAAGCAGTTTTATAATCAAAGTCTTTGTCCAAAGGATTGGATAAGGCAGAATGCTGCCTAAGAATACTCAGGTCGACCTGATTGGGCCACCAGTCTTTATTGTCCATACTCATTTTTGCCCCCTTGTGAAAAGGGCATTCACCTGATTTTTCCATAACTAACTATTTTTTGATTGCTTGTACACCCCGGTAACGGCATCATTGGCATAGGTGTGCAGTGTATGTTTCATGATAGGGTGTTTAGTGAATCATAAAAGTTACAGATAACCCCGTTAAGTTGCAAGTGCGGGTATTGTTAAAATATTATCTGTTAATTATTTAGGTGGCGGGTGGTCCATGTGTTGGGTTCTGTGTCGGTAGCGTGTAAGGTACAGAGAAGCCGTTGAATAACATGGCATCGATTGGATTGCCTACAGTGTGAAGCTTGCGTTTAGGTGCTGTTTGGCTTTCTATTATTTGCCAGTAAATTCAATGACTTGATCATTCAGGCGAATGGGAATGGAGTCGTGCGGAACTCCTCTGACCAGGTACAAAAACTCAAAACAACAATCGCATTCGTTGTAGCGAGTGTTTAGTTCGTAAATAGCAACCCCATCTTTATAGAGTGTGTCAGTTATCTGGGGAGTGAGCGAATAATACAGGCACAAGGTGTCGTTAACCAGTTGGGCATCGGTTGTAAGCGGTTCGTCTTCATGAGCACAATTGGCGGTGAACCGAATATTTACGAAGCAGGTATCGTTTCTTAGATACAGGTTTGTCACCCGATCTTTGTTACTTGGACTGGCAACATCATCTTGACAGGTCGATGGATAGCACTTAATGAGGTGAGTACTTTGAGCCTTTAAACTTGAGGCAAGAGCTAATACAACGAGGAATATCATTAGTTTTTGCCTGTTAATGTTGGTTTGGGACATGGATTATTTAGTAAGTCGTGTTTCTCAAATATGAATGTATCCTCTGCATGGAGGTAAACCAGCGCTCAATGGTTTGAGGGTCCATCACCCATTCCTGCGGGTTTAGTAATGCAAAATGGGAGACTTCTTTTAGTTCCGGAACAAAATCAACATTGGTTTCATTCAGCGAGAAGTTCATAAACATGTCAGTGCTTAAATTTTCTATCATCATCCGCTGCAGGACTGAATTGCTGAAGTAATGCCTGACACTTGATGCATTATTCCCGCTCGTTACTACTTTGGAATCAAAAAAACGACTGTTGGTTTTGAGTACCTTGGCCGCTAAAAATGGGTTGAGTTTGTCAATAATATTCTTGGGCCGGAAGTTGAGTTGTGTCGCTTTTGGGATAGCTGTTTTAAAGTAGATGCCGCAAAAGATGTTTGGTCCACTTATCCCATTGTAGTAGTCGCTGAAGAGAACGTAGAAGAGCTGCTTGTGCTCATCATAGGGAATGTAAACCGTTCGTTTAAAATGCGGTATTTTTCGATAAGCGGGCAGTGTATATTGTTCTTCTTTTAAAACGATTTGACGACCGCTTCTTTTAGCAAAATCCTTTAGTTTATCAATGTTTGTACTTTCTACCATGAGGGTCTGATTCTGTTTGTTAAATAATCAGCTTTTATCGATTAACGATGAGCGCTGTTTGTTTTTTCAATAATATACTCCAGAAAGGCTTTCCCTTCGCTGGTTTGGCCAGCTCCGGTTTTGAGCATTCCACATTTCTCAGATAAATTGACAGAGCTTTTGTTTTGGGCATACATCCTTGCAACCAGTGTATGTGTTGGCAGTGTATTGAACGCATAGTTGATAAGTCCGAGGCACACTTCTTGTCCGTAGCCTTTTTTCCAATACTTTGAATCGATGATATAGCCCAGTTCCAGTTTTTCAAGGCTATTGAATGAGTCGAATAAGCCAGCCTCTCCAATCACTGTATTGTCTACTTTTAATACAACGGCAAAAATGCCCGTCCCAAGGTGATATTGACGGTTGGCACGTTCGTATTTATTCATCAGCTCTTGTTGTGTCCAACGGTAGTTGCCATCGGCGATAAAGCGCATATTGTTCTTTTTGCAATAGATGGTGCAAAGAGGCTCAATGTCCGAGTGTGCGATCTGACGAACGAGTAATCGTGAGGTCTCGAATACAGTCATTATAGCTGGTTTGATTGACTCCTTTGTATTGGAATGACGATAGGAAGCGACCGAGTAACTGGTGAATAGCTTGTTGCAGACCTTTTTCTTAATTAATAGGAGCTTTTTTTTTGAGTATATAATGGGAGGCAAGCTCGCCACTAATTCTGTTTCCTTCCTTATCTAAGTGAATTAACTGACCTTCGCCTACGAAGTAAAGGTGTTCTTCGATAGTTATTTTATTGTTGTCATCCGACCAATAAAAAGTGCCTGTAGTAGTTTCTGGTTCACCATCTTCATCGATGTACTCAGTGGTTTTTTGGTAAGTCCCATTTTCTTTAAGTTGGATGTTGATTTTAATCCCAGGGCACGAAGCACAAGGAAGTATGCCTGCATAATGGCCGGCCCAATCCAAGGCAATTTTTGCATTATGCATATCAGCGAACTCATTTTGATGGTTTTGCTGCTTCTGTTCTGATTTATTGAAGTTGCATGCGCTGAGCGTCAGGAGCAAAATAAATAGAGCGGTGTGTCCCGGGAGATTCTTTATACTAGTCATGTGTTTGATTTTTGATGAACAAAGATAGGTTCTTTTCAGAGGGTTGTATTTGTAGAAATTATTATTTGAGTTTTACTCTTCAAAAACTTTTTCGATTCGAATACTTTGGGTTTTATCCAGCAGAATCAGCGGGATGCTGTTGAGATTGATTGAGTAGGTGAGTAGCTTATCACCATTGTTCACCATCGCAATGGCCTCTTCATCAAGTTGTGCAACCAGGAGCGTTTCACCATCTTTATCGCACAGATTAAAGCTGAAGTATTGTTTTCTGCTTCTATCGTTGTTGATATGTAGCTCTTTAATTTTTACGGTGGTTGTAAATTCGAGCCGCCAACATTCCATGCCATAGCCATACCCATAGCCTGCATCCATGCCACTGTTATATTCAAATTTGGCCAGACCTCTTTTTACAATTGCCTGTGACTGCACCGGCAATTCAACGGATGCGCTGGTGAAAGTAAAGTTGGTTGTGATGCCTCCAGTCTTTTCGAGCAGTGATTGTGAGTGGGCTTCTGTACCCGCAAGGAGTAATATTGTAAAGGCAAGAAATTGTTTTAGTATTGCAACAGGGATGTGGGTCATAGTTGTTGAATTAGGGGGTTTAGTTCAAAATTAGTAAAATAAAGTTATTTTATTAATTCATAGCTGATTAGCTCTTGCGAAGAGAGTAGGGATTTTAATTCGAAATGTTCACTTTTCACAATGCCAATGTTTTTTGCAAAGTAGTACCTGAAAACATTTTCTCCGGCGTTGGGCGATTGTTCAAAAGCTATACAGTTAAAAGTTCCGCTTGGTGTTGTAATTAGCGTGTCAGAATTGAGGCAGGTGACTAGCAGTGTTCGACTCAAAAAACTTCCATTTTCATTTAGTTGCACATTATCTACCGCCCAGGATTCTCCTTTTTTTGCATCATACTTGTAATAAGTTGAGGAAACAAGTAATGTATCAACATCTGAAATCCCGCCCACTAAAATCAGGTTGCCATCTATATCTTTATTTATTAGAAAGGTAGCGTTATGTGGTCTTTCACCGATGTTATAAGCATATCCTTCAAAGCCGGAGATGATTGTTTTCTTGCCAATCTCATTTATGATTGTATCGATGTATTCAGTCGCATAGTTTTCCCAAGTCTGTTGATAAGTCCATGAGTTGTTTTCGTGAAGCGGTAAAAGGGCTTTCGCGTGATCTGTTATTGTATCTTTTTGGCACGATGTTGACAGAAGAGTCAGGCCTCCCAGAAAAAAGAATAACGTAAAAAAGTTTTTCATTATCAAGATATGGTTAAAATGAATGAATACAGTTGGGTTTTATTATGATGCTTTCGTGAGCCAAACTATAATTATATTTTCCTCGTCTGTTTATTTACTCATTGATATAAATAAAGGTAACCAGATTTATGTTAGTATGATAACCTGTGCTTCACAAAAATCATTTTGTAACTTTCCCCAATCATCGTTTCCTCTATTCACCTGGCAGTGTGGGGGAATCATTACCTTTTCACCGTACTAAATTAATCGATTTCATGAGATGGACGAAATTGTATCAATTTAATTGTTGTGGTTGGTAATGTGTGGGTGAGCAATTGACAGCAGAATGAAAGTTTTGTGTTAGAAGAAGATTTTGCTACCTGTTAGCCTTAGGTTTTTATGTAATGTGAAAGGAAAAAAAGACCCGGTCTGTCCGATAGTTTCCTATCAACAAACCGGGGGAAGGTATGCATATTCATGTAAGTGTTTGCGCTTATCTAGCTAACTTTAACCTCTACTGGTGTTTCGCGGCTAAGGTTATCAAGTACCGGACTGCGGTCGGCCATAACGCTTCGCCACTTTTCGATGGTTTCAGTATCCGCATTGGTTTCGGGGTGCAGCTCAATGGTAATGCCCTGGTAGCCGGCACGATCTTCAGTAGGCATTCCAAAAAGTTTCATGGGGTTAAGTTGACCTGTAATATTAATTTTAAGATCACTCAACTGCATCTCCAGCTCAGTGGCCACTTTAAAGCCCAAAATGTGCATGCATCCGGCTAAGCCACAAAGAATGTATTCAACAGGGTTGGGCGCCTGGTCGGTGCCACCCAACTGGCTGGGTTCGTCAATTAGTACATTAAACTGTCGCACTTTTATTTCAGACAAGGAACTCGATTTGGTAGTTGACTCCACATTAAAATCGATGATTTGCTCTTGTAATGTTTCCATTTGAAAAAATTTAATTTAATACTTTTACAAAACTATAGCTTTGTCTGCGTGTGGTAATGGATGCAAGCATGTATTAAACTATGGGGTGGGGTGTAATTTTACACCCTTGTAAGGGGCGGGGCATACTGCTTAGCCAGCCAACATATAACTATTGAATAATTGTAGCTTATGGAAATTATTTATCCAACGGGCAGTACCTGTATTAACGAGCTTCGGGTTGAAGAGAAGGCCGAACTGTTTGATAGCGCCAAATACCTGGATTTTAAGCTGGGTGAGGTGGTGGTTAAGAAAGGAGCTCCGGTTCATGATTTGTACTTGCTGCAGGCAGGCACTGTCGAATTAGCTCTCGACGATGATCGCAGTAAACAGTCCCTAATGCTGCTTTTCCCGGGGGAGATTATTGGTATTAACTGCGCTTATTCAACCAAAAACTATCGATTTTCAGCACGTGCTCTCACCGATTGTAAAGTGCTTATTATCGATTATCAGCTATTTACCCGTTTGCTAACCAGTAATCCGCGCTTTTCCATGGCTTTTATTCAGTATATATCCATGGTGAATGAGAATTTTCTCAATTGGCATATGAAGCTGACAGAGCGTAATTCGGCTGGCGCATTGGCTTTTTTATTGTGCGAATTCGAAAAGAGCTACGGGCAGCGTTCGTTTGAAGTGCCACTAACCAGGAGTGATATAGCCCGGGTAATTGGTTTCTCAAAAGAGAGCGTACTGAAAAACCTGGCTGACTTCAGAAAGGAGGGAATTGTGGAAAGTGAGGGTCGTAAAATCACCATCCTTAATTACGAACGACTTCAGGATATTTCGGCTTACGGCTAGTGGCTTCAAAAGCAGGCTGTGTGCCAATTGCAAAAGGCTTATTGCTGTGTATTACCTGGTAAAAATATAAGCGGGTGAAAGTAACTTTTAGGTGTTTATAACGTTTTACAGCATTGAAAAACAATTAAGTGTTACTTTTTATGGACGGAAAACATTTGATTGCCATCATGGCGATCGTATTTGCAAGCCTATTTTATAGCTGTAGCAGTGATGAGGTACCTTCTAATGGTCAATTGAAAATGCAACTGGCAGGTGCATCTTTTCCAAGCGATCTGGTGGAAGCCGCTAATGTCATCATTAATAAAATTGAAATCCGAAAAACGGATGATGAAGAGGGTAGTGCCTTTATCACCCTCAGCAATGAGAAGATGGAGTTTAACATGCGGGATTTATCCAATGGTGTATCTACTCAGTTGCTTGACAAAAGAATGGCTGCAGGCGAATACGATCTGGTTCGCTTATACGTAAGTGCAGTCAGCATCAAACTAAAAGATGGACGGGTGTTGGTCGAAAACGTGCCTGGTGATGATGAAACAGGAGTTGACCTATTTATAGAGCCGGTTCTCAAGATAAAAGGAGGGGTAACATCGGACCTGCTGCTTGCTTTAGATGTGAGCAAATCCTTTGTGCTTGAAGGTGATTTATCCGCTCCCACCGGTGTTGAAGGCTTTTCTTTCACACCTGTAATAAAGGCTGCAGATCTGTCAATAACTGGCAGCCTGAAAGGCTACATTATGGATGCCACTGAGACACCTATTGAGGGGGTTCGGGTTCTTGTGCTGGATGGGCAAGAGGTATACACGACCACTTTTACCGATGCGGCGGGTAATTTTGCCATATTGGGGCTGGAAACCGGCATTTACAGTCTGGTATTCGAAAAGCAAGGCTATAAAACCATTACCATAGATAAGGCAGAGGTGTATGCAGCCAATACCACCATTGCTGAACTGATGATGGGGATTGAGGCAGTAGACTAAGGACCTATTTTGCAATAATATAAAAACAGGGAATTCGTTTGTGAATTCCCTGTTTTTGTTTTTTCAAACTGGTGTAGCTGTAACTTATTAGTTGTTGCCGATATTTATTTCCAAGTTCTTTTAAGGTAATACGAATGGATTTTTAAAATCCAATACCCACATGCAGCCCCAAACTGATGTGCACATCCTCCGAATCGGTAGCCACTTCGAGCACAGGGCCAATATGAAAGTCTTTTATTTCGAATTCGTAGGTGGTTTCAAAGTGCATCGCAAAGTGACCTTTACTATGCCCGCCATCTTCAAATGCAATGCCGGGCGACAAGTTAAAGCTTAAACGGTCGGTAGGGCGGTAGGCACCTACCACACCAATCGTATTATGGCCGTGATGGTCAAATATACGTTCGTACCCCAGTCCGATACCAAAGGGTGAGTGTGGTTTCATGTAAATGTAGTGCAGGTGCAAGCCGTAGGCAAGCTCTTTTTCGCTGGTGAAATACACCAGCGAATTGGCAACTCCCAGCTCTGAAGTGTGGTTGTGATGATGATGCTCATCGTGATTTTCAGATTGCGCCTTTACAGGCACCAAACAGATTACAGCCAGTAAGGCTGTCAGGACCAATTTATTTTTTGTACAAACGTGTTTCATGCGATTTTTTTGAAGATTAAACCAATAGTTGACGGTTTTGTTTTTCAGAAAACAAAAATAGTACGAACGGGGCAAAAACTATAGTTGGTATTTGTAATTGCTGAGAAAATTAATGAGACATCATTCCAAGGGCATTAATGGAGGCAATGCGATTGGTAGTTAATTGCTTTCCGATGTTTACCTGCCTGTTTTCTACTGATTAGCTGCTCCCGTAGTTTCCTCAAAGGGAGGATTGAGCGAGCCTGATGTTGGTGTTTTAAATACTCTTCTGTTTTTAATTGCTTACTATCTTTGTAAACGCATGGTTACGGATGCGTCAATCATCATGCGCAAAAGTAACAGGGCGTGTGGCTTCATATTTTATTATCGATGACTGTTGGTCAGATTTTTTATGGCTGCTTCCCATTGCTCTACTTCCTGATCATCAAAAGGGCCTTGTGAAGAGCGAAAGCGAATGCTGCCTTCGCCATCGATCACATAAAGGCGCTCGGGTGAGCCAGCATAGAGCTTATCTACACTGTTGTGCATATCATCCAGGGCTACCGGCATCTTTATTTTTTGGGCTTTTATCCAATCTCTGGCTATGGCAGCGCGGTCGGCTAATGTGGCTGGTTGGTCATATACCACATTATCTTTAAGGTTAACAGGAATAAACCAGCTGTTAACCGGGTGCATTTCATACACATAAATGTGCAAAAATGCAGCTTTGTCCTTGTAGTTCTCGTAAATGGTGTTGATTCGACTATTGTGCCGGCGAAAGATGGGGCATGTGTAGCTGCCTAATACCAAAGCCAATGGTTTGCCTTTATAGTTGTCAAGCGAAACAGCTGAGCCATAGCACTCACCAGCTTCGTTAATGGGAGTGACCAAAAAATCAGGGGCCTGATTATTGAGTTGCGCTTTCATGCTCTTCTCTCGCTTGTTGAGGTCGTTTTTAATCTGGTGCCATTTCTGTTCGGTAAAGTCAATGGCTGCCTCAAAAGCTGCCAAATCTTTTGTTAGCAATTCCTGCCTCAGTTGCTCTGTTAAATCTTCTTTCTTCATTGTTAGTTATGACCTGTTGCAGTTAGCGTTATGTTACCTGCGGGTATATTAAGGCTGTTTTATATGTTGCTTCGGTTCCGCCTCTTTGTATTTCAACTAAATTTAATTGCAATAGTTCACTGTTTGCATAAGGTTATTGATTATTTATAAGTTCTTTGCCCTATTTGAGTTTTAAGCTTATAACGAATTGAGGCTCATGCATTCAGTTGTATTTGATGCGCTTACTGCACAAGTGGTTTTTTCACACACCCATATCTTTCTGGTAAAATTTACTTTTCCACTTTTACTCACACTGCAAACATCCGAAATTGTTAATCCGGCCTTCTTAATTAAAAGAGAAATATCAGTGGTGGATACAATAACAAGTCTGTCAGTAATTTTGGCTGTTGATTCGATGATGTGCAAAGTATTGGCATCATCTGAGTGGCTAAAAATATTGTATGGTAAATCGATAATAGCGGCATCATACCGGCTGCTGATGTCTTTGATATCGGAACGGTAAACATTCGATGTGTAATTGAAGTGCGCAAGGTTTGCCCGCGCCTGCCTGCACACCTTCCAGTTAATGTCGCAGCCTTCGATGATATTGCCCGAGAAGCAGGCCTCCAGCATTATTGAGCCCACACCACAGCAGGCGTCCAGCAATGTTTTTTTCTTGTTGGCTTTTGTTGCAATGTTAATCAGGGCTTTGGCAATGTGGATGTTAATCGAATTACTGTAAGCAAATGGCTTTTGCTTGTGTTTATGCCAGGCAAAATTATTTTTCACCAAACTCCCAAAATACCAAACGCCTTCGTGCACACAAAGGGCATAGGTTATGGTGGGATGATAATAATCCGGAGTGCCTTCAATGCTGTAACCGATGTCCTTTAATTTCTCAAGTCGTTTCGCATATTCAGTTGAATCTGCCTCCAGAACTAAATACTCCACCTTGAAACCCTCAACACAGAGTCCTAATTTTTTAATGTTGTTGATAAGTGTTGGGTAATCGTTTGCGCACAGCATTACATCCAGTCTTTTTTTAATAAAGGCACTGGTGGATGGTTCAGCTTTTATGTTGGATAAGAGCTGCTTATTCTTTTCTTCCTGCTGAAAAATGTATCTCGATTCAAGTTTGCATAGCTCACTCTCTGTCTTGTCGTAGCTAAAAAAGTAGATGTGTTTGATTCCCTGCATTTAGTTTTTTGATTGGCTATCCGGGAAGGCGAAGTGCGCGTTAACCTGGTGAGCAGTTTAAATTATGTGTCTGCTAAATTAGAGTTTTTAGGTCAATAAGTTATCCCGACGATAGCTTATGTTGGCTCCTTTGCGGAAAATAATCGCCGGGCAATGATTAGCTGGTAAAATACTCTGCCAGGCTGTTGTTGGGTAGTCGAAAAAGATGAAAACATCTCAGGTTGGAAGTAATGGTGTCAAATGTTAATTTGCCTTAGTAGATAAAAAAGAAAAGGATGCCTTCTCCGGCATCCTTTGTCATTCTTTTATTGAGTGTATTGTTCAATAATTAGTTTAATGGCTCTTTGGCAGGCCGGGCAAAAATGATCGTGCCGCGTAAACATAATGCAGTTCGCCGCACTCCGATACAAGCCATTGGCTTTGTACTGAGCCCCTTCAAAAGCGCCTACGTGGCCACTGTATTGCATGTTAGCCAACAGCTGGTCGTCCCATGCCTTTTTATCGAGGAAGAAATCTTCCATGACTTTTTCCTCCACTTTGGCCTTGCGCATCTCAACCCGTTTCTTTTGAACCTCAATACTGTGCTTATCATACGTTGTTTTTTCCCAAGGAGTTGGGAGCGGTGTATGAGGGGTCAGAAGTTCTTTCCATTTAATTGTTTCGGGATTGGTATTGGCGGTTACATTCAGCTCCCAGGGTTCCAGGTGCTCGGCATCCATTTCATAGGCGGTGGCCGAGGTGTAGTATTCATCAGCCAGATCGGCAAAATGGTGGCCAAACTCGTGTACAAACAGGTACTCCTGAAACGCGTTGTTAACGGCTGCCGTAATGTACAGGTTGTAGATGCCGCCACCTCCGTAAATAGAGTCGTTCATGAGGATGGCTGTGAATTCGTAAGGTACAGCAGCAGAGGCGTTGCGTATGGTTTTGTTATCGTAACCCAGTGCGTAACGCTCCGAGTCGAAAGCCCCATAGGTAACGGATAGGGCTGAGCGGGTATGAATGCCTTGATGTGGATGATTTACTCCTGAATGTGGTGCAGGTGTTTCAACTGCGCGGATGGAAAACTGATGCTTTTGTGAGGCAAAAGGTTCGGTACTCAGCAGTACTTCGGCAAAACGATGGGCATCTTTGTGGAATTTGTCCATGTCTTCCTTGCCATAGCCTTCGCCCAATACAACAATGTCAACTTGTTTTTCGGGTGCGCCATTCACAACGATGTCAAAGGTGTTGTAGTGTTTGTCAGCCGCAGCGCGAAAGGCTCTGTGGTGATTGGGATCAACCTCATAGGTCCACACCGGGTCGAAGCCATTACGGATGTTGCGCTTGTAAATAGTCACATCAACCTTATTTTTAGGCCAGGGGAAGCGCAGTGATTCATGGAAACTACCCCAGTTCTCTTTGGCTTCGGGCGTGGTTTCCCATTCGCCGTATATGCTTGAATAGCCTCGTGAATAGAGGATCTTGCCGCTGGCCGGATCCTTCACTTCAAAAAAGTATTTCCCTAACCGGAGTTCATCAATTAAAACCGTTTTACTGCCGGCCCATTGGCCATCGTTAACCATTTGATCAAAAGCAAAGTGCTCTTCGTGGGCTGTGCCAATGTGATTATAGTCGAGGCGCATGGTTGCGTTGGTAAAATGCTGTTGGTACTGTGCTGCAGCCATAATTGTTGACAACAAGACCACAAGTGATAATAAATATTTGCGATGCATACGATTTTAGTTTTGAGTTTAATAGAGTGCAAGTTAGTGAATATGCAAATGGGAAAAAGTGTTTTTTGTCATTACAGCCTGGCTGGACTGGACTTTAGTGCACGTGAGGCACTTCCCATTCGGTTTTGGGGTGCTTTAAGCTAATATTATTATCTTCAAGTCTATAAACCTCTGCCGATGAAAAACGTAACTAGCTGCTTTGGAAAAACCTTTGGACCAGTTGGCTCCTTTAGTGGAGTTGTTCTGTTTACTCTAGGTGTAGTATTCTTTATAATGGGCTACCTGGGAGCAATTATTTTGGTGCTTATCGGTGCGTTTATCGCTTTTACAAAGCCATATACAACCATCGATTTCGAACAAAGAAGGGTGCGCAGCGGCGATCTGCTGTTTGGTGTTGCTAAAACAGGCAAGTGGCAGAAAATACAAGCGGATATGCAAATTGGGTTTTGGCACTCAAATAAGGTCTACCGGACATACAGCAGAAGCAACAGGGCCTTGGATATTACTCAGGAGCAGGATCTGATTTGCTTATTTGATAAGCGTGGAAAGAAGCTGATGAATTTGCAACGCCTTGACAATGCAACGAGTAAAGATGTTGAATTGGATCGCTTGTCAAAGCTCATGGGCATCGAACGGATGGGGTAAGAGAAGCTTCCTTAGCATCTGCCAGATACTAAGGAAGTGTTGGATAGTTATACAAGAATAATTTTATTTTCCTTACAGGTTTGTCGCATCTCATCCGGCCAAATGCTCGACTGAATTTCACCAATATGGGCTTTGCGCAGGAAAAACATACATAGGCGCGACTGACCAATGCCGCCTCCAATAGACAGGGGCAATTCTCCTTTGAGCAGGCGTTGGTGAAACAGCAGTTCAGCCCGTTCGGGGCAGTTTTCGATGGCCAATTGCTTGTTCAAAACCTCGGGACTCACACGGATTCCCATCGAAGATATCTCAAATGAGCGTTCCAGAATAGGATTCCATACCAGTATATCGCCGTTGAGTCCATGATAGCCGTTAACGGTTGAGGTACTCCAGTCATCATAATCAGGAGCGCGGCCGTCGTGTTTCTCTCCGTTCGACAGTTGGTGGCCGATACCAATAATAAATACAGCTCCATGCTCTTTGGCAATGGCATCTTCGCGTTCTTTGGGTGATAGCTCGGGGTATTTATCCAGCAGATCCTGCGATTGAATAAAAGTAATGGTTTCGGGCAGGATGGGCTGAATAGCCGGATAGCGCTCAAATACCACAAATTCGGTGCGCTTCATCACCTCGTATATTTTTTCAACAATGTATTTCAGGTAATCCAGGTTGTACTCTGCGCTTGATATATGGCGTTCCCAGTCCCACTGATCCACATAAAGAGAGTGAATGTTGTCCAGCTCCTCATCGGGGCGAATGGCATTCATATCGGTATAGAGGCCATAGCCCTGTTCAATCTCATAGTCGGCCAGCATCATGCGTTTCCATTTGGCCAGCGAGTGCACGACTTCAGCTTTCTGATCATTAAACTCTTTAACCGGAAAGGCCACCGGGCGTTCCGTTCCGTTCAGGTCATCGTTGATGCCGGTTCCCTTCATAACAAACAAAGGAGCTGTGACTCTGCGTAAGCGTAATTCAGCTGAAAGGGCGGTCTGAAAATGATCTTTTATCGTTTTAATAGCATGTTCGGTTTGTTTTAAATCCAAAACAGGCTGATAGCTTTTAGGTATAAATAGTTGTGCCATTCTATATTGTAATGATAAATTATTATTAAAAACGATTCAAAAGTAATGAAATAAAAGCAAAAGACAATAAAAATAGTACAATCTAATCAAATACACCCAAATATGATGACAGATAGAAAGATGACGAGTGCTTATTCTTTGGAACGGACTGTTGGTGATTAGGCGCTCATGCTGTGAAATGTTAGCCGTCAACTAATTATTAAGAGATGAACAAAATTTTAGTATTTTCGGCATGCCTTAAAACTCTGAATCTACTTTGTGAATATGAAGCTGACTGAATTAATGCATTCCATTGAGAAATCTGCCTCCAATACGACTGGCCACTTTCTGCTGTCGTTGCAAGGGGTTATTCTGGTGTGTAATGGCTACGGTGCGCGCCTGTTCAAGTTTGCTTCTCCCACGCAATTGATAGGGCGGCACCTTAACGACCTGGTGCCCGAAGAGTTTGCCAGCCACCTTCCCGAAGAAATTACAGAGGAACATTTAACCAATGGGCAGTTTTTAGAGCGTGTGAATGTTTGTGCAGATGGCGAGCTCATACCCACCCTGGTTAAGACCCAGCGGGTACGAGTGGATGACTTGCAGTTGATTGAGTGTTTTATCCGGTTGAATGAGGCGGCTGATGAGCCTATTAAAGCCCTTCGGTACCGACAAACGGCCGATCTGCTCAAGTGTGAAGTGATGCGACTAAAGCGGCAGGTTAGTCAATCGAAGATTCAGGCCTTAATTGATCAGCGCCTGGTAAAAGCTGCTTGTCGCCTTCAGATACCATTTACACAGGGCGACCTCTTATTTTGTTCCTTGCTTACAAGTGGCTTATCCACTAAAGAGATAGCCGAACAACTTAACATTACACTGGCATCGGCCTATAAGCAGCGTAAACGCATCCGCAAAAAGTTAAGCTTGCCTGTGGAAACCAACCTCTATCATTACCTGATAAGTATTATTGACTAAGCCAGCAGATCAACTTACTGCTTTTCTCGTTTTACATCGAGCAGCTGTGCCTTTAATGTTGGCAGTATTCCCTTGAGCAATTGACCCCATTTTGTCCCCATTCTGTTTTTGTTGTTTCTGAGCAGCCTCAATACTTTCGTGGCCACAGGCATTGACCCACTCAACACCCAAAGCGGAGAGCACTTGCTGTTTTTCCTTTTTTTATCTGTGTCAATGTACTTCATCAACTTTAATTGATTCAAATTATGAAAACATCACACCTGAAGAGAAAAGGTCGAAGCATAGCAAAATGCTGTATGCTGGTATTGCTAAGTATCTTTTTTACACATTTTACTATTGATGCTCAAAGCACCACAGAAACCCAGCCCGTGAAGCCCACTATGGGTGATGGCAGCGCGGAAAATCCCTGGCACATCGAAAATCTGGCCCACCTCAGGTGGTTGTCGGAAGTGTATGAATATAATAAAAATGCACAAAGCTACACACTGATAGCCAATATTGATGCTGCCGAAACAAAGACCTGGAATGGGGGTAAGGGCTTTCAACCAATTCCTTCGTTTTATGGGCAATTTATGGGCAATGGCAATACCATCAGTAACCTTTATATTAATAGACCAGATGAACAGTATGTGGCCTTATTTTCGCAAGTATCTGATGCGACTCTGAAAGGACTTATTTTAGAATCCGTTGATATAACAGGTGGAGAATTCGTGGGAGCTTTGGTTGGTTCTTTGGGTACGTATACAAAAATGACAAAACTGAAGCAATGCAGTGCTAGTGGTAAGGTTACAGGCAAGAAGTATGTAGGCGGCTTATTAGGTAGTACACTTAATGCTTGCGTGGAATTGTGTTATGCAAAAGTTGAGGTTACAGGCGAGTCTGCTATAGGTGGTTTTTCGGGTCGCATAACAAGTGGGGCTTTGGTATATAACTGTTTTGCGCAAGGCGAGGTTTATGGCCCCAATGATGAGGTTGGTGGATTTGTTGGTTTGGCGGATTATAACGGCCGGATAAAAAATTGCTACTCTACCACGCCTAATGTCGGTTTTGTTTCACGTTTCTCTGCAGCTACAATAATTGATTCTTATTTTGTTGGAGCAGGGGTGGATGAAGGAGCTACCGGGTTATCGCCCGAACAGATGGCCGATCAGCAACAATTTGAGGGCTGGGATTTTACTGGTGTTTGGGGCATGGCGGTCCTGGATGAGTTAGCACCGGGGCAAACCTTGCCGTATTTCAACTGGCAGCTGGGTAAGCACGAGCTGTCAATAGCAGCTAACCAGGCCGAAGTGGAAGTAACAGGTGATGGGCACTATGACCCGGGCGATCAGGTGACCTTGTCGGCTGCAGGTGCCTACCCTTTCTTGCACTGGGAGTGTAAGGGAGAGGTGCTATCCAGTGAGCCTACCTATAGCTTTGCTTTTGGCAATGAGCCCATGCCGGTAAAGGCTGTTTTTGGTGAGGCCATGTACAGCTATGGCGGAGGCGATGGTACAGCCGGTAACCCTTTTCAAATAGATGATTATACCCACCTGTTGCTGTTGGCCTATAATATGGCTGATTGGGAAAAGAACAGCCATTATAAGTTAACGGCTGATATTGATATGACGCCTTTAACTTTTAGTAAAGGGTTCTTACCCATTGGAAATGGGGAGCTATTTTTCTCCAGAAAGGTATTTAAAGGGCAGGTGAACGGGAACTTTAAAACGATTAGTAACCTGATGGTGAACCGAACTGATTTTTCTAAAATTGGATTATTTGGTAAGGTTGATGCATCGCTTATCCGGAATATTGGACTTGAGGATGCAACTGTTAATGGTCAATCTCAAACAGGTGCTTTAGTGGGTGAGGCAGTAAATACGCTTGTGCTTAACTGCTATGCTACAGGAATTGTTACAGGCGAGGATGAATTGGGTGGACTTATAGGAGTACAAAGAGGTTCTAATTCCTTTTTAAAGAACTCATATGCCGACGTGCAGGTAAATGGTAAGAATTCAGTAGGAGGCCTTATAGGTTCTAATGGTGGTGAGATAGATAATGCCTATGCACATGGCGAAGTTATTGGTTTTGATTGTGTGGGTGGATTAATTGGAACAAATTACTCCCAACAGGTGGTGAAGACATATGCAAGCGGGGCTGTTACAGGGACTGGTAAAGCAGGAGCTTTGGTGGGAAGTAATCCTTACGGCCCTGCAATACACGACTCATATTATCTTGAGTGCGCTCTGAATAATGGCATCGGTCAGCCACTGGCAGAAGATGCCTTTG
Organism: Carboxylicivirga taeanensis; assembly: GCF_051851475.1. Lineage (NCBI taxonomy): Bacteria > Pseudomonadati > Bacteroidota > Bacteroidia > Marinilabiliales > Marinilabiliaceae > Carboxylicivirga > Carboxylicivirga taeanensis. The sequence goes on from NZ_JBPUSJ010000002.1 coordinate 27,548, forward strand.
CATTGGCAACTTCATTTCCGGGGTGGGATTTTAAACAAACATGGACCTTTTTAGCGCGAAATAGTACAAGTGGGCAACAGATGTACCCTGCTTTTCTCTGGCAAACGGGCCTTGAAGAGTTAACGATTATTTCCAACTGTAAAGAAGTGGAGCTAATTGGCGCCGGCCATTATAAAGCAGGCACAAAAGTGGAACTGTGGGCCACGGGCGCTTATGCCTTTAGCCATTGGGAACAAGATGGTGTAAAGCTATCGGACCAAAACCCGTTTATTTATACGCTTGAAAGCGGTGGCGCTACCATTAATGCGGTGTTTGAGGCCGAGATATATCCCTTAGGTGGCGGACAAGGCACTCCGGAGGCCCCTTATCAGCTTGGGGAGTTAACTCAGCTGTTGCGTTTAGCTTATGATCCCTTGGTGTGGGATAAGCATTTTGTTCTTACTCAGGATATCGACATGAGTAATTATCAATTTCCGGCTGGTTTTAAGCCGATAGGATCAGCTAATATACATCCCACTATCAAATATTTTAGCGGAACACTAAATGGCAATGGTAATGCCATAAGGAACCTTTATATCAACAGGCCTGATGAGTCTGATATTGGATTGTTTGCGAACATTAACAAGAGTATGATTAAGAATATATCTCTAATTAATGGAGAAGTTAAAGGACTTAACGGTGTAGGTTTGCTTGCAGGAAGTAAATTAATATCAAAATTAACCAATATAGTGTGTTCTGGACATGTTGAAGGGCAAAACTATGTTGGTGGTGTTTGGGGGTATAACCGAGATATATACCTTGTCCAAGGGAGCAAAAATAATGTTGAACAGGTGCGGGTTGAGGTATCTGTTAAAGGAAAGAACTATGTAGGTGGAGTGGCCGGAAGCAGTTGTTGCCAGCTCCAATTAACTGCGGCTTTTGTTCAAGTGAATGGAGCAAGCACGGTTGGTGGCTTGTTAGGTGAATCTTCAAATGGTAGAACAGAAAACAGTTTTGCAATTGGAACAGTAACAGGAACGGGTTATAACATAGGTGGATGTATCGGCCGTGGTTATGGTTACGCTGGAGGTGTTACAAACTGTTATGCTTTTACTGATGTGCATGGTGATAAATGGGATGCCGGGGGATTGATTGGTGCAGGTTTTTCAAATGATTATATTGTAAGCTCTTATCGCAAAGAAGGAGTTGGAGGAGAAAGGAATACCCGTGGTACGGCAATGGCAGCAGCAGACTTTGCACAGCAAGCTAAATTTATTGGCTGGGATTTTAAGGATGTGTGGGTAATGTGGACCGATGACAATGGCATCAGGTCACCACGTCTGCGCTACCAGTTACCTGGTTTAATACCCGTATCCATACAGGTCAATGGAGGCCGGCAGCAGCCTTTGGCTGGTGTTCAGCTCAATATCTCATCGGTTGGCCAACTTACAACGGATGAGCAGGGGAAGGTACAATTGGAATTACATGCCAGAGACTATCGTGCCACCATAAGCGCTAACGGTTATGCAGCTATGGAAAAAACATTTGCTGTATCGGCCACGGAGGCAAGCTTTGCCTTAAACCTGATGCCTGTGGAATACACAATCACCTATCAGCTCAATGGCGGTGTTAATGCTGAGGGTAATCCAGTTGCATATACCGTTGAGGATGAGTTGTTGGAAGTGTTGCCTCCGGCTACCCGCGCAGGTTATGCCTTTAAAGGTTGGTATAATAATGCTGAATTCACAGGTGAGCAGGTGACAACTATTCCACAGGGCAGCACTGGTGATTTGGAGCTGTTTGCTAAGTGGGAGCCCATTGCTTATATCATCATTTATCAACTGAACGGCGGGGCAAATGCTGAGGGTAATCCAATAATGTATACCATTGTTGATGAGTCTATTAGTTTACAGCCGGCTACGCGCGCAGGCTATGCTTTCAAAGGTTGGTACCATAATGCTGAATTCACAGGTGAGCAGGTGACCTCCATTCCACAGGGCAGCACGGGCGATATGGAGTTGTTTGCAAAATGGGAGCTGATAAGCTACGGCATCACCTACCAACTCAATGGCGGTGTTAATGCTGAAGGGAATGTGATGAACTACACCATTGAAGATGAAATGCTAAGCCTACAGCCAGCTACCCGCGATGGCTATGTCTTTAAAGGTTGGTACAGTAATGCTGATTTTACAGGGGAAGAGGTGACCACCATTCCACAGGGTAGCACGGGCGATATGGAGTTGTTTGCGAAATGGGAGCTGGCCACATCTGTCAGCGAGCTAGAGGAGACAAGTAAATTATACCCTAATCCGGCTTCGGGAAGTGTTAATATAGAAGCAGAAGCCAATACGCTGGTTGTATTCTACAATGTATCGGGTCAGCTTGTGAAGCAAGTAGTAGCGCTTGGCGGTGCGGAGGTCATTAGTATTGCCGATTTAAAACCGGGACTTTACATTGTGCGGCTGGGCGATGAATATATCCGTCTTTTAGTGAAGTAGTCGCTAATGAATGAATAAAATATAACCTAAGCCCTTAAAAAGAAGGAAGGTGTCTCACGCACGAGGCACCTTCCTTTGCTTTTAAGGATTTCTGACAGCTCTGTGTCTTTATTCCACTACAATTTCATCGATAAACAGGAATACGCCCATTTCTTTTAGCTTCGGGTACTTAGCTTTTACCTTGATAAACTGTGTTTTTACGGTTTCAAAATTCACCGGAATATGCGTATTATTAACGGTTGACGACCATGGTGGCTGATAACGTACTGAGTTTTCCCAAACACCCACCGGTTGATAATCTTTACCGTTGTCCGACACGAATACTTCAACGGAGGCAGGGTAAAAAATGCCGGCCCCATTTTCTTCAATGCAGCTTAATTTAAGCGAGCTGATTGCTTGAGCTTCACTTAGTTCAATGCTGGCCTCAAAATCTTTGTTCAATATACCAAGCCACTTGCCATTGCCCCACTTATCGCCTCCGAATTGTGTATCGGTAAGTGTTGCCGCACCGCTCGAAGCGTATTTACCTTCGGGAGCTGAGTGCAGTGTTACAGTGGCGCCGGCTGCTTTATGAAGAATCGCTTCCTTAATTTCTGTTTTACCGGTCACCTGTTCATCTTTTGTGGCAATGGTTTTAATGGTGGCCGACTCGTTAAGCAGAAAGGGCTGCTCGTATAAAGTGGCATTTTCAGGATTCGGTTCAGAGCCATCGGTTGTGTAATAGATATCAGCATCTAACTCAGTAGTGAGGCTCACTTTTAACTGCTTTTGTTCCCGTAGCAATTCAATCTGAACACTTGGGCGCAAGGCGCTGTAGGCATAGTTAATATCCATGGCCTCGTAATGCTTCAGCATCTGGTTCATTTTTTGCCTGAAATGCAACCAGTTTTTTGTGTTGGGTGCCTGCCAGGCTATTTCAGACAAGGCGGCAATACGTGGAAACAGCATGTATTCCACATGCTTTTCGTTGGGCATGTATTCGGTCCAAATATTGGCTTGAACGCCCAATAGCTGTTCAAGGTGTTTTTGTTCTACTCCGGCAGGAACCGGCTCGTAATCATACACTTTTTTAAGTGGTGCATAGCCCCCAAAGGCTTTGGGTTCTTGTGGACTGAGGCTTTGGTAGTGGTCGAAATACAGATGCGAGCCGGTGGTTAAAACCGTTGGGTGCCCTTCTTTTAAACAGTCGGCCGCCCCCGATTCGGCTCCCCAATACATCACTGTGGCTGTTGGTGAGAGCTCACCTTCCATTATTTCGTGCCAGCCGATTAAGCGACGCCCTTTATTTTTCAAGTAGGTGTCAAAATGGTTGATAAAATGACTTTGCAGCTCATAGGCATCATAGCCTTTGCGTCGCATCATCTTCTGGCAATCAGGACAATTGTTCCAGTTGGTTTTATTCACTTCGTCGCCTCCAATGTGGATGTACTCCGAGGGGAATAGTTGTAATATTTCATCCAGTACCTCCTCCAGTAACTGATAGCCTTTTGGGTTACTGGCGCAATACACGCCACTTCCTTTGATATAGTTACCACTGGCATCTTTACAGGTGAGGTGCGGGTAACATTGAAACACGACTTCGGAGTGGCCGGGTAATTCTATTTCGGGCACCACCGTAATGAACCGTTCGGCGGCATAGGCCACTATCTCACGCACTTCCTCCTGCGTGTAAAAGCCTCCGTACTTTTCTTCCTTATCGCCTTCGCGCCACACTTCAAATTCCTGCCAGGGCATAAGGTCAGGCTTTACTTTGCGCCAGGCACCAATATCGGTCAGTTCAGGATGTGATTTGATTTCGATGCGCCAGCCAATGCCATCAACCAGGTGCCAGTGAAACACGTTTAACTTGTGCATGGCCAGATAGTCGATGTATTTTTTTATGAACTCCTTAGGCATAAAATGGCGCGATACATCCAGGTGCATGCCTCGCCATTCGAAGCGCGGGCGGTCGGTAATGGTGCCTGCCGGTAAGCTCAGCTCATTCTGCGTGCTTTTTATGTCAGCAGGTAATAACTGTCTGATGGTTTCCACTGCGTAGAATAAGCCTTGTGGGCCAGCTGCTTTAATGCTGACTGTTTCATCGGTAATATTTAGGACATACCCTTCGTTGCTTAACGAATCCAGCTGATGGTCGTAAGCGAAAATAAAAGCCGGTTGCGCCGCTGCATCTTTTACTTTCCAACTGGTTTGGAAATCGATTTGGCAGATTTCGCCAAGCAGGGAGATGGCGGGTAGCATGCTCGAGTCTTCGACAATAACAGGAGTAGAAGCGCTAAATTCGAAGGCGCCAGTTTCACTCATAGCCACTTGTAAAGGTTCGGGGATAATGGCAACGGCTCTTGGCTCTTTTGTTTGACACGCGGTGGTCAATAAAATAATGATGTACGTTAAAAATGTTTTCAGCTTTATCATCTGTTCAAATTTATTTTTCAATTGCCACATGGAACTCGCCAACTAAGTCAATTCCCTGTGTGAGAAAGCTCTTCTCATGGCTCGTTTCATAATTGTGCTTGTTTGCAGGTAGCTAAAATAGAGTAAATCAGCTGGAAACCTTTAGTCGGTAAGGGGGATAATTGTTCAATTATTATTGCCGAATGGCTAAAATAAGGTGAGAAAATAGCAGCCAAAAAAAACGACTACCCAATTGCAGGTAGTCGTTTGTTGTTATCAATGCTTTTCTCTTTGTTAGAAGAGGTATTGAACACTTGCTCCAATTCGGAAGTAGGTGTCTTCAGTAATTGTAAAGCGTGCTTCTGGAGCTAAATTAAACTGCTCAGATAGCTTATAGTTCATACCAACCCCTAGGTTTAAACCAACATTTGAGTCAGAAGCTGATCCACCAATCCCAAATGGGTTGGCTGGTATATCAAGCTTTACAGAAGTAATGTTTAATCCTCCAATTCCATAAAAGTTCATTCTTTCATCTTCCTGATGGAATACGTAGTGGGCATCAAAATCAAAGATGTTAAATGTTAGATAATCCTTTTCGAAAATGTGGCTGTAGCCAAAAGCACCTTCCCACTGATCAGTAAAAGCATAAACACCGTTAAGGTTGATGCCGATATTGCCAATCTCAGTTGCATATACCAATCCGGCACCGGCTCTTATTTTTGAAGAATCGAACGATTGTGCAAACAGGTTGCAAGAAAGGATCAAGGCAAAAATCAATAAAAAACTCTTTTTCATGATAATCAATTTTGTTGAGGTTTATTTATAATCTTTCCAAATATAGATAATTAAATTATTTTACAGTATTCTGGTTCTCACCGTTTTTACTAATTCACACTGAACATGACTGAAAAATCACCCCTGTAGATGCCGGTGAACGTCACGCCATCCACCATTGTCAGGTCCATGTCGAGCGTGTAATTGCTGCCTCCATTATGTGTAATAGTAACACGGCCGGATTCGAGGTTAGATGTGGTTATATTGGTCATCTCACTATCGGTGAACATGTAGTTGGTGAGCCAGTCGTTGAGCACTTTATCGCCTTCCTCGGTGGGATAGGAGTAACTGCCTGGGATGGTTTCACGTGTATAGGTATCTATATCGATAGCCAGGTTTTTAACACCACTGGCATTGCCGCCAATTAAGTTAATGACGGTGTGACCGCCATCGCCTGCTGATATGCCCATAATGTTCGCCTCATTGATTGAGAAATCGATCCCATCTGCCTTTAAAGAGTTTGAGTTGGGGCTTTCATCATCTTTGCTGCAACTCAGCAGGCTTAAGAAAATACATAGTGCTAATGTGGTTTTAAACAGGTGTTTCATGTGTCCGTTTTTTTAATTGTTTTGTTACATGGAGCTCTTAGTATGCCGCGTACGGCCGACTTCTAACTCGTTACTTTTTCTTGAGCAGCAGTTTCTGGCTCGAAAAATTAGCCGCTGCGTTCATAAATGCAATGTAATTGGGCCAGGTATCCGCCTTATCGTAAAGGTTGTTGTAGTACTTTTCAGTTTTAAGAATCAGCTGACTGCCTTTCTGTGTGGCTGTGCTGATAAATCCTCCCTGGGGATTGGTCTCTTCGGTGTTTAGCTTGTCAATGCCCTGAACGATATAACCATCGGGTATATTAAGCGTAATGGTATAGGCGTAGGAGCGCGGGCTGTGCTGAAAAATGCCTTGGTGGCGTTCCAGTTCATCCTTTTCCAGGTCGGTCTGTTTCTGAATTAGTTTACCTATTTCAACAATGTAGTTACGTCCTGCTTTTTTTACCAGCTCCTTGGTTGAAAAGGTGTAGCTGTATTTCATTTCGGGTAGGGTATCGAAGCGGCCGCTTTGTACAAGTCTGAAATCACCCACTGTATCCACTTTAAAGTCGTAGTTATCCTGCGTCATTTCCTGCAGTGCCTCATTGCGGGTTTTCTCCCTGTTATTGAGGACTGATTCCCGGAGCGACATCAGTTCTTTTTGACGCCTTCTTGAGCCCATAAAATCTGAACTCATCTCAAATTTGGCACTTTCCTCTTCCTTACAATCGTAATAATCCAACAGCGAGTATTGAGCGTATTTTTTAATGTATCCATCCGTTGCTGCTTCAACAGTAATGTCCGCTTTTTCCATATCACTGCCCAAATCAATGGTCAGTTGGCTGTTTTCGTAGTTATTTTCTTTGCCAATAACAGGCAGAGTGATTCGCTTGGGCTGCCATTTCTTATACTTAACATTGCCATCAACCACATAGGCCTCTGTGCCCATCAGGTCGGCATTAAAGTCGCCCGGCAGGCAGAAATGGTCAACCGGCGACAGGTATAAATAGTCATCCCCTTGCTTTACTCTCAGCAGGTACCTCATTTCATGCTCCAGCAATAAGTCGTCAATGGACGCGATGTCTCTAGGAATGGCTATTACAATGTCGTGAGGAATTTTTAGCTTAGCCAAAAAGGTGGTAAAGCGGTGAAGGTTTTGGTACGGGTTACCACTGTTGGAGCCCCAGTTGCCCCCGTTGGTCACGATATTCTCTTCGTCCCAGCCCAACTCTTCATTACGGCGGAAGTAGAAGCCGGCTTTCGCCTTTTCAAAGTTGCTGGCGCGCTTTGGCTGGTTCTTTTTAACATACTTAACCATGGGCTTGCAAATGGTTAAGGTGTTTTCAAGTACATAGGCCAAAAAGTCGGTCATCTCCTCGTTGCTTACTTCACTTTTTACCTCGCCAGGTTTGCCCAAAAGGACATCGTTTTGGCGCATGGCTTTGCCCGATGCATAAGCGGCCCTGAATTTGATGCATGGCAGCTCGCGGTAGGGATGAAACCAACGCATCTCTTTTACTTCTTCGCGGTCTTTGTCAACAAGGGTGTAAATTATGTCATCTCCGTCATCCTCCACTCTTTCTTTGAGTTGCGGAGCCCCATTGCTCGATTTTAGCGAGATGAAGCAGCGGCGTTGGGCTTTAAATTCAATGTGTTGTTCAACTACCGGATATTCTTGCGGCAGGTAGTACTGTACCGGATCAAAATAGTACATGTAGGTGCTTAGCGGAATGGTTTCTTCTCTGTAAATGTAATAATCCAGAATATCGCCGGCTTCCAGTCCGGGAATGGCCATTTTTTTGTAGGCATAGCGCGAGCTTCTTTCCTTCATTTCCATCTCTACTGCCTGGCTATTATCGATTATTACTTCCCGGCCATCTGGCTTAATAAGTTTAAAACCAGTGTACACTTCAAGCCCCCTACGCTCCGCCGGGAAGGAAATTTCAGCGTATTCGTTCAGTGCACTTTTGTCGTTCAGCTTGATGCGCATATGGTAAATGTTATTGGCCTGAAGCTTACCTATAAGAATAGGTTTTTTATATTCAAGACGGTTCAGTTTTGCCAGTATAATGGCCGATTTATCCTTCCATTTCTCCGGCACATCGGTGGCATTGAACGCCTGATTATCTGATGACCACATGGCTTCCTGAATGGCATTGCTGCGCTCGTCAGCCAAAACATGAAGGCTGCTCAATAGCATGGTGACTATTGCCAGTGCGATTAGTTTCATTGTATGCATGATTTGATGTTAGATTTTTAATGTGCTCAACAAAAAGATGGCTGTCGTTTTAACGGCCCGGTTACTTAACCCTGCCGATGACAGGCTTTAAGCACCTATATCTTTTTTAGAATGATTTGATCGTTGTAAAATGTATTCAACTGCTTTACAATTGTGTTCCAGGTTTCAAATTCATCGGGCAATATTTTGCCTTTAGCAATGGTAATGCTGTTGGTGTAAATAATAACTCCCCCTTTTAGCTGGTAGTTGACATTTACGTTGATGTTATTGCTTTCATAGCTGATTTTTTCGGGGAGGTGACTGAGTTTGTAGCCTTTCGGGATACTCAGCTTTTTGGTGGTTTGGTTCATTATTTTTCGTCCAAAATCAAACGCACTCAGGCGATCTTTTTCAATGTCTGTGCGACTCATCGATTTTTCCCAGTCTAACTCCACAAACAGCTCTTTATCAAACTCATTTACTTTGTTGTTAATACGAAAGTTGTAGTCTATTTTGAGTGGTTTATCTCGTTCTGTGTCAGGGGCGTTGTTAACTTTTACCAGATCTTCATTTGTTGACTCAGCTACCGATAAAAAGTCGTACAGTTTGGCTTTGTCTTCCACTTTACTGTTGTTGGAGAGGTAGAGAATCGATTTTTTGGTTTCTCCGTTGATTTCAATGTTTCCTTCGCCAACCAGGCAGTGGTCTTTTATGGTGATGTTTTCGGTGCGGGCCACCAGGTTTTCATCGGCTGTATGGAGAGGTACCATTTTTCGCATGTAGTTATCCCCATCTTCAATGAGCATTTCTTTCCCCTGAATGCGTTCTGCAATCTTATTCAACGCAATGTATTTCTCAGTTGCATCAAGCACATACATCTTATCGTTAGCAAACGCGGTACATATCATATGGTTGTCAACCGCCAGTGAAGGCAGGTCGTAGTTGTAAGGTATTTTACTGGTGCCTATCCAGGTTAAGCGGGCATCAATACCCGCTACTTCGAGCATCGATTTGGTGAGGATGGCCATCCCTTTACAGTCGCCATAGCGGTTGTTATAAACAGTTTGAGGTGCTTCGGGTTTAAAACCGGCAATGCCATCTTCAAACGCGATGTATTTGATGTTTTCCTGTATCCAATAGTAAATATTTCTAATTTTCTCTTCATCTGTTTGCGTGCCTTCTGTTAGCTCCTTTACGGTTAATTCGTAGGCCGAATGGTCAACATCCACAGATTTTGCCAGGCTGTGGTACCAGTTGTATAAATCATCAGTAGTGGCAATGATGTTCTTTGTTTCTCCATTAACCTGATAGTTCTTGGTTACAACTACAATGTGCGGGGTAGAGTGCAGCAGGCCCGGTGAGTTACTTTCCTGTTCCATCTCATCCAATTGCCGGCAGGTGTACTCAATGTGCTTATTACCATCTTTTTCACTTTCTTCCTTCGTGATGTCGTAGCCGTCAAAATTCATTTCCACCAGTTCAACAGTGGTGTGGGTGGGAATGGTAAAACTAATAGTTCGCAGAAGCGTGGGTTCCTTGTCCTTAAAATAAACTTTCGTCAGGTATTTGGGGTCTTTGTATTTTTTTTCTGCCGAAAAAGTGACTTCTGTGGCTTCGTGAAGCATGGTAAAACTATAGTGCCCGACTTTGGCATCTGAATAAAAGATGTTATCCACTTCATAGTTGCCAAACAGTTTGTTGCAGGTAAGCCTGCCCCTTCCAGAGGTGTATTTGGCATTGCCATTTATGAGTTCTATATTATCATTGTAATACACATTTTTGTAATAGTCAACAGCGCTGTTTAGTGAGATGAGGTCTACCTGATAGGCTTCGTGGGCTACAAGTAGGTTATCTTCAATTTTGAACTGGATGGCCGTATGGCTTTTGGTGGCCACTACCTTATCGTCGCTGTACTGTTTTTGCAAAACCTGTGCTTTCTCAGGGTCTGTGAATTTTTTTTGAGCCTGCGTGGTAACCGCACAAAGTAGCATAGCAAGTGGCACTAATAATTTTTTCATTTTGAAAAGGGGTGTAGAAATTACTATCTAAAAATAATTATGATTGGGTTACGAGATGCTATAGGTTTTGTTTCGTTCAGAAGGGATAATTAATAAAATCCTTTACACTAAATGAAATAAGGGAGGAGATGAGCATAAAAAAAGCGGCTACTGGTGTCAGCGCCGCTTTTAATAAGTGATAATGTTATCTTTAGTATGCTGTTTGTATCAGCTTGCCACTGGTAGATTGGTTTCCGCACTTTAGTTGATAAAAGTAGATGTTACTGCCGGCAACCGGGCTTCTGAATTTGAAAGCATATTTCGTTTGGGCGCTTACCGGGCCTTCGTATAAACACTGGAGCAGTTCGCCATTAACTCCATAAATGTTTAACACTGCATAGTCATCGTCCGTTGGCGTGAATTCAATGGTTGTTTGATCAACAAACGGGTTGGGATAACTCTTTGATGCAAGTTTTGGTTGCACATTAATATGCAATGTGTCGAACATGATGCACTGGCCGGCTTTGTAGGCGACCAAAAAGGATTGGGGAGCAGTTTCGGTACATAACTTAAATTCCAAGCTAAATGATTCGGGATGCTTGCCAAATCCTTCGATGTTATCAATCTTAAACCCATAAAGACCGGTGGTTGGGTCGGTTGAGTTCATTTCTACCGGCCAGTTTTTGGAGTTGCTCACCTCGCTGACAGCCCCTTCGTCGATGTGGATAGTCAGATGGGATAAATCGTATTGGCAATTGCCATTGGTGATTACTTCAGCAGTGTATTTGTAGCAGCCGTCATCAGTCAACTCTATTTTCATTCCAGCAATATCCAAACAATTGTTCTCGCAGGAAGGGACTTCCGGAGTTTCACCTTCCGTGTCGTCTTCATCTGTTGAGTCCTCGCTTGAGCAGCTTAAGGTGATTGTATTGCTGGCGGTACAGCCATCTTTACTGGTTACCTCTAATGTTATGGATGCACTGCCTTCGCCCGATGAATACAGGAGCTGATCAGCCATTTGATTCAGGATCAGCCAATTGTTCGTTGTATGGATGGTCCATTTATAGGTTTCTGCATGTTCAGTAACGGCCTGCAGTACATTATCTGCTGAATTACACAGCGGTGCATTAACGGGGGCTATTATTTTGACCGATGCCTGCGTCGCTGCATCAATTTGAACAGTTTGGGTCAGGCTGCAGCCAATCGCATCTTCAATGGTGATAATGTACTCGCCCGGCTCCAGGTTAGTTCGTTGTAGGCCTTTATAGCCATCGGACCAGATGGCTACATAAGGGTCACTGCCTTCAGATGGTGTTATTGTAACGGCACCGTATGGCTGGTTGCAATTGGGTTGAACGACATCAATATTCGCTGTTAGTACGGCCTCCGGGCGCTCAATAAGTGTTTTTTGGGTTATACTGCATCCATTGGCATCGATTACTGTCAATTCATATTCCCCTTCTTTATCAACAACTAGTTGCTCATCGGGCAGCAGTTCATCGTTGTAATAAATGTCATAAGGCGGTGTTCCTCCGGATGGATGGATTGAGACAATCAGTGTTGAGTCACTTTCCTCACAGCTTTGTTTGCTAACCTGTGTATTGATGCTTATTTGCTGCGGGTTAGTCACTTGAATGTACTTACTCCGCGTACAGCCCTTAGCATCTGTAACACTGACTGAATACCATTCATCTCCGGCGAGGCCATCTATAGAAGCTCCACTCTCCCCATTACTCCACTGAATGTCATAGGGGGCTGTGCCATTTGATATGTCAATGGAGATAGCGCCTGTTTGGTCGCCATAGCAAAGTGGCTGTTCAACGGTTGGTATAATGTTTAGTTTTTTTAGGATAACATAACCTCTTTGCGTTATAGAACATCCATTGGCATCGGTGATCACTACTTCGTAGCTGCCGCTGTTAAGGTTATCAACAGTAGCGGTTGTTTCGCCATTGTTCCATGTGTAGGCATAAGGAGGCAGACCGCCTTGCACATCCACCGTTAACGCGCCATTCCCTTCTTCGTAGCATTCCAGGTAGTGGGAGCTGATGGAGGCTTTTAAGTCGGTTTTAGCCGTGATCGGATAGCTGACTGTTTGGGTGCAGCCTGCAGCGTCGCTCAGTGTTAGTGTGTAGGTGCCTTCGCCCAGCTGGCTGATTGATGAGGTGTTTTCGCCGTTGCTCCACTCATAAGAATAAGGCTCAGTGCCGCCACTGGCAGTTACCTGTATGGCTCCCAGCGATTGACCGCATTCTGTATTGGTAATTTGTGCCGTGCCTGATAGAGGCGCGGGTTCTGTAATTGTTGCTTCCAGACTCACCGTAGCTTCCGTAGCATCTGTAATGGTTACCGAATAGCTGCCGGCAGCCAGGTTCTGAATATTTGCAGTGGTGGCACCATTGCTCCAGCTGTATCGGTAGGGCGGAGTACCGTTGCTCACCGTTACACTGGCTTGCCCGTTGTTGCTGCCATAGCAAGTAATAGGAACCGTGGTAAGGCTTGCTTCCAACTGCTCATTTGATAGTTGAATGCTATCAATGGCAATGCAGTTGGCGGCTTTGTAGGCTACCTTAAAGGTGTCGTATTTTAGCTGATTAAGGCATTCTTCTGTTTCAAAATAAACGTGGTACTGCAAGGTGAATGTGCTGTTTTCACCGTCTTCTCCAAAATTTTTAATGTCATCTACCTTTAAACCATAGATGCTGGTGGTGGCATCGGTACTGTTTATTTCCATGGGCCAGTTATGGGAGTTGTTCACTTCAGTAACGGTGCCACATGGGACTTCAACAGTAAAGTGAGACAGCGCTGCGGTACAATTTAAGGCTTCAACTTTTAGTTCAATAGCCAGATAGTTGTCAAACTCATTGAAAGTGACCAGTTCGGTACTAAAGCACTCCTTGCAGTTGGCGGCGGGTTTTTGGGCGATTATGCCTGAGATCCAACCGTGGAAAAAAACTAATACTAGCAAGGTGAGCAGTTTTCTGAACTGCTTTGTGGTGTAATTAGAATTCATGTGTAATGCGTTTGGGTGTTTGGTTTATACTTTTTGTCAGGCAAAATGTTACGTTAATCACGAATAATCTGATACTAATCAAATCATAAGAATCGTATTTAAAACTGTTTAGTAGTGAACAGATATGAATTATTGCTCTATTATTTAAAGTTTTATAAAAAGGTGATTAATAATGTGAGAGTCGATGAGTAAAAAATCAGATTGAGCAATATTTATTAGGTTGGAAAGGGGTTTGATAGACGCGATAAGACTATAATGTACTTTAGTTCAGGAATAGTGATGGTTTTTGTTTTAATTATTGAACTAAAGTTCAATAGTTGTTGTATTGGTTAATAGTATTTTCAAAGTGTTTAATTTAAATATTTATATTTGGGCCTTTCAAAGAAAACTTACATTGATGCAAATTGAGGATAAGATAGTTTTTAATGAAATTAAAAGAGGAAACAAGGAAGTATATAGACGCTTGTTTGATGAGTATTATAATAAGCTAGTGTTATTTACTCAGAGCTACTTGTTTGATCAGCAGGAAAGTGAAGATCTTGTTCAAGATTTGTTTGTTTACCTTTGGGAAAATGCCAGAAAAGTTAGTATAACTATTTCGATTAAAGCCTACTTTTATCAGGCTATCCGCAATAGATGTATCAATCACCTTAAGGCTCTCAAAGTAAAGGATAAAAACCATTTGCTATATCTGGATGGAATGCTGCAGGCAGATGATGACTTGCAACATTTCGATCCGAAAATATTAGAAGAGATTTTGCAATCAATTGAAGAGTTGCCTGTTCAGATGGCTAAGGTATTTACTATGAAGGTATTAGATGGCTTAACTCGCGAAGCAATTGCTAAAGAACTTAATATTTCTGTCAATACAGTTAAAACGCAGTTGCAGAGAGCCAGACTGCGATTAAGAGAAAAACTACTGAATAAAACTGGTTTATTTTTCTTTCTGTGATTTATACAATTTTAAATTATAGGTGATTATTACCAATGTTTTAGATAAGTTTTTACAAAAGTTTAAAATAACCTACTTTTTTTGTCACCCGTTCATCTTTTAGTTTGTCTCACTCCAAAACGAGCCAATAAAAAATGATCAAGGAGCATAGTAATATAGATATTGAACTGATTCATAAAAGCGTTAAGTCTGACCTTACTAAGGATGAAGCCAGGCAGCTAACGGAATGGTTATCGGACAGTAAAAGTAATGAAGACTACTATGGGAGGGCGGTGTTTTATTATAAAACAAAAGGTGTCTACAATGTCAAAAGTATTGATAAAGTAGAGGCTTGGCGCAAACTCGAAAACCGTTTAAAAAGTGGGAGGCGTTACTCAATGAAGCACTGGTATGCTTTAGCAGGTTCAGTTGCAGCGGTTTTGGTTTTAATTATTATGGTAACGTTAGCTATTAAGCAGCCTAGTGAAAAAATATACGTGTCCCAGCAGGCCGTTGTTATTGAACATGGCAGCCGAAGTGCTGAACTAGAGTTAAGCGATGGAAGAAAAATAAGGCTTGGAACGGGAAGTCAGGACGTGATTGAAGATAACGGTGCTGTTATCAACCTGGACGATGAAGAAGTCTCCTATGCTAGTGAACAAATCAGGTTGACAAGTCATAATCTCAAAAATGTCATCCGAGTAGATAGGGGAGAAGAGTTTAATCTTAAACTGGCAGATGGAACAAAAGTCTGGATTAACTCATTAACCGAAATTCGATTTCCGGTTGCATTTGATGGTGCTATCCGGGAAGTTGAAATATTATCTGGAGAAGCTTATTTTGATGTAGCACGTGATGTTGACCGTCCATTTGTGGTTAAGACACCTGGACATGATGTCGTTGTTCTTGGTACCGCCTTTAATATAAGTTGTTATGGAAATGATGAAGCAATTGAAACCACGCTTGTCGAAGGCTTAGTTCAAATCAATAATCTGAAGGGAACAGAAGAGTCTATTATCATCACCCCAAATCAGCAATACGTGTATTCTAAAACCACATTTAAAACAGAGGTGAAAACAGTAAATGCAAAAGCTTATGCAGCCTGGACGAAGGGGGTGTTTTTGTTTGAAGATGCACCTTTAGAAGCAATTTTTAAACGCTTGGAGCGCTGGTACAATATTAATGTCTTTTATGTGGACGGGAGTTGTCGGGATGAAATATTTAGTGGACAGTTACCTCGCTTTGAGAATGTAGACGTAATCCTTGATATGATGGGTAAAATTAGTGATGTGGAGTTTGAGCTACAGGGAAATACTGTTATTGTGAAGTAGTTATTTGATCACCCCCCAATAAAAAAGAGCAGAAAACTGGTCCTTTTCTACTCTTTAATTTTAAGGGTGATCATCCCTATAATAAATTCAATAATTAATGCAAAACTATGAAAAAAAAATCGAAATGGCTATTTGACTTGATTATAAGCCAAAGGCGTACATTGTTCGTTATGAAGAATCTAATTCTTTTTGCCTTCATTTTAAACCTTCAGGTATCAGCTTCTACTCTAAGTCAGGATCGAGTGACGCTGAACTTGAGGAATGTTAGTTTGAAGGAGTGTCTAAAAGCAATAGAGCAACAGACTAATCTTGGATTTTTGTATAATGGAAGAGAGTTAAGTAAGGTGGAAGGTATTTCCATTAATGTACTGGATGAGCAGCTTAATGATGTACTTGAACCACTATTGGCCGAAAAAGGTTATGCATTTTCGGTTGAGAACGGAGTGATCTTGATTCATAAAGCTTCGGTTCAGTTAGAAGACTTGAGTGTGCCTGTACAGAACCAAAAGGTTAGTTTAAAAGGTACAGTGAAAGATGAAGATGGTGAGCCGATACCGTTTGCTGCTATTAGTCTAAAGGGCACAGCAAGAGGTTGTGTATCAGCAATTGATGGAACTTTCACTCTCGAAATAGAACAGAAAGAAGGCATTGTTTTGGTAATTTCCTGTTTAAGTTACAAAACCGTAGAGCTGCCTGTTGAATTACCAATTGGTCAGCAGCGTCACTATGATATAGTGCTCGAGCAAGAGGTGCAGGGCCTTGATGAGGTGGTTGTAACCGGCTATCAAATATTGTCCAAAGAAAGGGCCACAGGCGCTTTTGATAAGGTCGATAAAGAGCAGATTGACAAGCCATCATCGAATATATCTGAACGATTGGTGGGGACCCTGGCTGGTGTGCAAACAACCGTAGATGCCAATGGAAATGTATCTATGGAGGTACGCGGAAAAACCAGCTTTAGTGGATATGGAGATCAGCCTTTAGTGGTGGTTGATGGCTTTCCTATTCAAGGTGGTTTATCGAGTATTAACCCAAACGATGTGGAGAGCGTGACCCTTCTTAAGGATGCGGCAGCTTCTTCAATTTGGGGCGCCAAATCGGCCAATGGTGTCATTGTTGTTACAACTAAAAAGGCTGCCAAAGGGAAAGCAAAGGTGGAGTTCTCGTCTTTCTGGAAGATATCGCCTAAACTGGATCTGGACTATGTGAATCCGTTGGCCAGCAGTGCTGAGGTGATTGAATACGAGAAGCGTGGCTTTAATTCAGATATGTTTGGAGGTCCCTGGGCTGCACCATCTTTTACTCTATCTAACATAGATACGCCTCATTCTTTAGGCTATATCGCCATGAACGACTACCGCTTGGGACGCATTACTGAGTCGGAAATGAATGCGCGCCTGAATCAATTATCTAAGCTGAACAATAAAGATCAGATTAAAGATAACCTGTTGCAAAATCCGTTTACACAGCAATACAACCTAAGTGTGTCGGGTGCCAGTGAGCGTATGTCCAATATTTTAACCTTAATGTATGAAGGCAATAAAGACAACTTCAAGGAAAACAAAGGTGAGAAATTTATGGTCAATTATCGTAATCAGCTGAAAGTCAACAAGTGGCTTGATTTTGATTTTGGTGCCATGATACAGCTAACGAATAGAACCAATAATGGTGTTAGTCTTAGAGATATTAGTTCCTTATCGCCTTACGACATGCTGAAGAACGAGGATGGTTCATTGACTGATTTAAATCATCTAAATTACTATCAGCCAATACTAAATGAGTTGCTCGACAAGGAGGCCTTCCCATATGCCGATTGGTCGTACAACCCAATTGATGAGATTCAGCACCGCGATCGTACTAACCGTCGTTTGAATGTACGTTTGCAGGCAGGTTTGGGTGTAAAGATTTTACCTGGCCTTAACTTGGATAGTAAATTTATGTATGAGCAGTTTACATCAGCCAATAAAACCTACTATGCAGAGGAGTCGTTTACCATGCGGAGCTTAATCAACGAAACCTCTGAGTGGAATCGGACCACTGGTGAAGTAACTCAGAATGTGCCTTTTGGAGGAGCTTTGCAGCAAAGCTCATCAATGGTGCGTAACTACAATTTTCGTAATCAGTTGAGTTTTAACCGCACATTTAACGATAAGCACGCCATTAATATTATTGCTGGTAGTGAAATCACAGACCGCGTGACAGAGTCGAAATACGATGCGGATATCGTTGGCTATGATGATGATAAGTTAACAGTGGGGCGTTTGTTGAACGATTATAAAACAGCGAAAATGTGGAATGGCTGGCCACTGGCATATGCTAGATATTTCCATCCGATAAGCTTATACAGTATGCCAGCATTTGGTTATGGTACCGACCGCTACTTCTCGTTGTATTCTAATATGTCCTATACCTTTATCGATAAGTACACGTTTTCAGGTAGTATCCGAACCGATGCCTCAAACCTAATTACAGATGATCCGAAATATCGCTATTCACCATTCTGGTCAACAGGTATAGGCTGGCAAATGCACAAGGAGGACTTTTTAAGTAGTGTGGATTGGTTAGATCGTTTACACCTGAGAGCTACCTATGGTTTTAATGGTAACGTCGATCGTTCAACTTCGTTTAAACCATTAATCAGTATACCAGGTACACCAGATGCAGTTACCAACGACATTAAGGCCAGTGTGTCAAGTTTTGGGAATCCGACATTGCGTTGGGAACGTACCCGTACCATTGATGTTGGTGTTGACTTTGCCATGTTGAAAGGTAAGTTATATGGTACTTTAGATCTGTATAATAAGCGTAGTGAGGATTTGATTGTAACCCAGTCGATTCCTTCGGTACATGGAACTAAAAGCGCGAGATTTAACAATGGAACCATGCTCAATAAGGGGATTGAGATAACCCTTGGTAGTAGCTTACCAATTGTTGGTAACGACATTGTTTGGAATGGAAACCTGAATGTATCATATAATAAAAACGAAATTGAAAGCTTGTATAAAACAAGCTATGACTTTTATGACATGACCGGTAATAGCAACCCGACTGTAAAGTATGTTGAGGGACATAATGTGAATACCTTGTGGTCATTACGTTATGCCGGACTGACAAATGTGGGTACAGAGACGGACCCAGAGATGACACCTTCTTTCCATGGTGTTGATGATGAGCAATATACTTTCCGTGCATGGCCTCCGGGAGTCGACGCACGCGAGTACATGTCTGACGAAGGAACAACGGTAGCACCTTATACTTTAGGATTCCGCAACACTTTAAAGGTATATGATTTTGATGTGTCGTTTATCATCACTGGTAAGTTTGGTCATGTGTACCGTCGTCATTCGTTCAACTATCCGGCTATGTCGCAGGGTAATAACCTGGTAAATAACAAATATTCAGAGGTAGTTAATGGGGATCCTAATGAGATAGTTCCAATTCCTGAGCAGGAGAGAAAATACTATTTCTGGGGACGCTTCTATCCATATCTCGACTACCTAACTGCTGACGCATCGCATATTCGATTCCAGGAAGTGAATGTCAGCTATAATGTGCCAAAGCGCATCGTTACCAAGTTAGGGTTTGAGCGCATCAGGGTATATAGCCAGGTGAATAATCTGGGAACCATCGTATTTAATGACTATGATGAGGATCCTGAATACCCAATGGGTGGTATGAAACCACAGGCGATGTACACCTTTGGATTTAATTTCACATTGTAAAAACTAAATCCGGTTAATTAAAAATTAAAATCTATCAAAATGAAAAAATATAGTAGCTTACTTTTAGTTTTTATAGCTCTGCTATTGACTGCTTGTGACGACTTTCTTGATAAAGAGCCCAATAAGTCATCCAATGTGGTGCCCACTAAGGCCGAACATTTCGATGCCTTGCTAAACAGTTACCGGAGTTTTGCATCCGAGGGTAATCGTGATGTGATACATGGCAGTGATGATTATGGACTTTACACCGATCTGTTTGATAACAAAGATATTTATGGTGTTAATATTGTGCAGTTTGCCACCTGGGATGTGGAATATCTACCAGATTATGAGCGCCCCTACTGGCCACACGAATGGGCAAAAATATTTGAGGCCAATATGATTATTTCTAACCTGGATAAGATGGAGGGTACACAGGAAGAGATAAGTTTTCTGGAAGCTGAGGCTCATTTTGTGAGAGCCTACAGTTATTATCAATTGGTAAATACTTACTGTCTGCCATATAGCGAAGAGAATATGCAGGAGATGGGACTGCCAATTAAACAAACCACCAGCTTTGAAGAAGCCATAGAAAGAGCCTCGCTTGCAGATACCTGGACCTTAATAACAAGTGATTTGGAAAAGGCGCTCAAATTACAGCGCGAATTGAAGTTTGACGATGATAAGTATCGTATTTGGCGAGCCAGTACGCCCGCGGTAAACGCATTTGCTGCACGTGTTTATCTCTGTATGCACGATTATAAAAATGCGAAGAAATATGCTGAAGCTGCTTTGGCTGAGCACGGTGAATTAGTGGATTACAATACTGAGATGTACTATTCTGATTTTGTTGAAGATGTAACAGTGGGGGATGGGGACGTCCGTATCGTTTATCCAATGACTTTCGATGGAGGTATGTATTCGCAGAATAGTATGGCCTGGAAAGAATTGTACTATTACCGTTATTTATATAATGGAAGTGAGTATTTCGTGCCTTCTAAAGAGTTGTTGGCACTGTACGACCAAACCCATGATTTGCGTTATAAGTACCATGTGGTAGAAGACTACTCATATACTCGTGGCATGGTTGATCCGCCGTTGAGCTATCCGTCTTACGTTTTCTGTGAAAATGGTTATTTGCCAAGTGGACCTACTGTTGCCGAAATGCTGTTAATTAAGGCAGAGTCAGAGGTACGACAAGGTGAATGGGAGCAAGGTCTGGCCACAGCCAACCAGTTGCGCGTCAAACGTATCAGTAGCGATGCGCCAGCCGATGTGATTAACTTGTCGGCCGTCAATAAAAATGAAGCCTTACAGCGCATTATTGACGAGCGACGTCGCGAAATGCCATTTACACAGCGCTTCTTTGATGTTCGTCGTTATAACAACAACGACGATGCAAGTGATGATGTGGTAATGACACGTGAGTTTTACCCTTATAATTTATCAGCTATCCATGGTAAGGAAGAGCCTATTACCTATACTTTAGATAAGAAGTCGAGGAAGTTTGCACGACCGATCACTACCTATGACATAACTGTTTCAAAGGGAGCCATTAAACAAAATACTTACTAGCCTTAACCAATTGTATTCATTCCGGACCTGGCTTGCCCGTGTCCGGAATGATTTACAGAAATATTGCTTTGAAAATGAAACAGACTTTATTTACGATATTTGGCCTGGCACTCATTTGTGCGGCATGCACCCAAAAGCCATTACAAGAAGTGCATTTAAAGGGTACACTAAAGAATTTTTCACCGGTAGAAACCATGCGTATTGAAACACCCGAAGGGTATATTCTGCGCGAGACAGTTGAAATTAAAACCGATTCTAGCAACTTCTTCGATATAACAATCCCGCTTGATCACCCAACCTATTTCCGTTTAGGTCGCAATACCTTGTATTTATCACCTGGCGATGACTTGACCATGGAGGTGGACTTGAATGACCCGAATGCGGCATTGTTTAATGGAACAGGTGCCGAAGCGAATCGATATCTACGAGCCAAGCCTTTTCCGAAAGGGGGCTCATACATTCCCAATGTTAACTTAATGGACCATCCTGATTTTGACGAGGTGATTGAGCGCCTGGAGAAGGTGGTTGAAAATGCTAATTTGCAACTAGACAGTCTGAGAAATGTTAGTGAGCATTTTAAAAAACTGGAGAAGGGGCGTATCCAATTTGATGCGGCCAACACCCTGCAGAGCTACGGTTTTTATGCAAGTTGGATGAAGAAGATGAGTGATGAAGACGCTAAAAGCTTTAAGGATAGTGCTGATACCTACTTTAAACCTGTTGTAGAAGCTTATTTAAAGGATAGTAACGATCCTGATTATCTACACTTGGATACCTATCGTGGTCTATCTCAGTCGGTGCTTAAACAGTTTGGGACCAGTCAGGTCAATCAGGAATTGGTCGACTTTATCGAGGCTTCGAACCTTTGCTATGGTTTAGCTTCTATGGGACCGGTTAAGCAGGTATTGGAACAGCGTGCTGAGGTGGAGGCTAAAATTCAAAGCGAAAAGTATAAAAGGGTAATTGGTAAAGCATTTCATAAATACGAAGTGCTTGAGCCGGGTAATCTTGCTCCTAACCTGACCTTTAGTGCGCTGGAAGGGCAACAGGTCCGTTTGTCCGATTTTAAAGGCCAGATGGTTGTAATAGATGTATGGGCCACCTGGTGTGGTCCTTGTAAAAATGAAGCGCCTTTTTTTGAAGAATTAGCCCAAAAGTATAGTGATAAACCGATTCACTTTATATCAATTAGTATTGATTCTAATAAGAAAGCATGGCAAAGATATTTGGATGAGCATCCTAAGACATCGCAACAGTTTATTTGTAATCGCAGTGAGTTTAAAAGCTATGAATTATTTGGTGTGCCTAGGTTTATAGTGATCGATAATGATGGAAAGTTTATTGATGCATTTGCTCCTGCCCCCTCTAATCCTGATTTCGAGAAACTAATTTCAGAGCAACTTTAAGTGTTTCTTGACGGATAGGTATAATATTATAGGCGAATTGAATACTGATTTCTTAATACACCTTAATAAGGCTGCCACTTAGGTAGCCTTACTTATTTTGTTAATCAGGTTTGGAGGTTGAATGCTGTAAGTTGGCATAAAAAAACGGCCACCATCAAGGCAGCCGTTTTGCATAAAAGTAAAGAATTGGGT
Organism: Carboxylicivirga taeanensis; assembly: GCF_051851475.1. Classification (NCBI taxonomy): domain Bacteria; kingdom Pseudomonadati; phylum Bacteroidota; class Bacteroidia; order Marinilabiliales; family Marinilabiliaceae; genus Carboxylicivirga; species Carboxylicivirga taeanensis. The sequence goes on from NZ_JBPUSJ010000002.1 coordinate 50,141, forward strand.
TATGCTAGATCTTGCTATTCACAATCTCCAGGATCTCTTTTTCTTCTTGAATCGCCTTATCTTCAATCGCTTGACCTTCGGCAAGAATACCATCCACAAATGATTTATCATCCAGTCCGGCCGCATTGATCTTCACATTGAGGAAAGCGCCCATCACAGCGGTACGAGCACATAAAGCTCCTACACCTGCATCGGTTACGGAGTTGGGGTTGCCAATCTCGGCCATGGCACGAATCACTTCAAAGCCTTTGAAAGCCACTTTCATTACACGGAAAGGTACTTCAATGGCGTACTTGGTAGCTTCATCAATGGCTTGTTTGCGGGCTGCTTTTTCTTCATCCGTGCCTTTTGGTAAGCCAAAGGCATCCATAATGCGGTTGAAAGCATTGGTATCCTCGTCCACCAGGCTCAACAATTCTTTCTCCACAGCCATGCCTTTTTCGGCCCAGTCGCTGAATTCTTCCCAGCGCTCGTCCCAGCCACGTTTGTGTGCCGACAGGTTAGCCACCATGGTGCCCAGGGCAGCGCCCAATGAGCCCACATAAGCTGAGATAGAACCGCCACCGGGAGCCGGCGACTCAGAAGCCGTTTCGTCAGCAAACTCAGTCAGGTTCATGTCAATGAGTTGCTTCTTATCGTCCTTCAGGATGTACTCAATAATTTTTTTGTCCGGATCGAATGGATAGAGCTCGTCTAATCCCATTGATTTCACGGCTATCTTGATGATCTCACGCTCAGGAATACCCGTTGAGCGCTCTTGCTTGCGCAGGAAGTATTTACCGGCATCCAGCATGGCCTGCAAAGGCACCACACCCACCAGCTCCGAACCGGTTACGCGAATACCACGGGCATTAGCACGCTCATAAACCGCCTCATAGGCTTTATGTAAGGACGTAACGGTGATGTCGGTCAGGTTCATGGAGATTTGTGCAATACCATACTCTTCAATGTACCAGCCAATGCCTTTTACCGATTTCAACATGCCCGGTACATTCACCGGATTGCCGTTTTCATCTTTTACAATTTTACCCGTTACCGGATGGCCTTCGCGTTTTACACGGCCGCGCTCACGCACATCAAAGGCAATGGCGTTGGCACGACGGGTGGACGTGGTGTTCAGGTTCACGTTATAAGCAATCAGGAAGTTACGGGCTCCAACAGCAGTTACACCCGATTTGGCCACGCTCTCATTCCATTCTGCAGGACCATAATCTGGTTTCCACTCGGCTGTTACTATGCGTTTTGACACTGCTTCGTATTCACCCTCCCGACAAGTGGCCAGGTTACGGCGCTTCTCTTCTTTAGCAGCAAATTCGTAGCAGTAGATAGGAATATTTAATTCGGTGCCTATCCGTTCGGCCAATTTATGGGCATAAACAACTGTTTCTTCCATGCTGATGTTGGCCACCGGTACCAATGGGCACACATCGGTAGCTCCAAAGCGTGGGTGCGCGCCTTTGTGATGACGCATATCAATCAACTCCTGGGCTTTTTTCACTGCCTGAAAGGCGGCCTCACACACTTCTTCAGGTGTGCCCACAATGGTTACTACAGTGCGGTTAGTAGCTTGTCCGGGATCCACATCAATTAGCTTCACACCGTCTACTTTTTTAATTTCATCGGTGATTTTCTCAATAATGCTCATGTCGCATCCCTCGCTGAAATTAGGAACGCATTCGATTAGTTGTTGCATGGTATTTAGTCTTTTGTTGATTTTATAATTTAGTGCGCCGTGCGTTGTGCCAAGTGCATTTTATTTCATTTTGTTGTCAGTTGAACGGCTAATGTTTCAACTGGTTTTAGGCCTTGCCTCTTAGGTCTTTTATCTTCTTTTATTACTCCGAAGATCGCTGTTCGAAGTCGGGATGTATAAAGCCGTTAGCCAACAACTATTAGCTGATAACACCATTTAAAATGGTCGTTTCCACCTTATTTTCGCCGTAGGCGTAGGGCAGGTACTCAATGCCGGGAATGGACTTGGTAATAATTACATTAGCCTTCTTACCCACACAGATAGACCCTAGTTCTTTATCAACTCCCATGGCGTAAGCCGTATTTTTAGTAACCGCATGAATGACTTCCTCGGGCAGCATGCGGTATAAAACACTTCCCATGGCCATTATCAGCTGCATATTGCCCGATGGCGATGAACCGGGGTTATAATCAGAGGCCAAAGCCACCGGCAGGCCGGCTTCCATCATTTTACGGGCTGGTGCATAGGCCATGTTCAGAAAGAAAGCCGCACCCGGCAAAATGGTGGGCATGGTTCCCGAATCTTTTAAGGCCTTAATTTCGTCATCACCTGTGAACTCCAGGTGGTCTACCGATAGGGCACTGTATTTAACGCCCACTTGAATACCACCCGAATAGTCCAGCTCATTGGCATGAATCTTAGGTGTAAGGCCGTATTTAGCGGCAGCATTTAAAATCCGATCGGTATCTTCTACGGTAAAGAAACCCACATCGCAAAAAACATCCACGTAATCGGCCAGTTGCTCTTTGGCAACAGCAGGCAGCATCTCATTAATAACTAAATCGACGTATTTCTCTTGCTGACCGCGGTATTCCATTGGTATGGAGTGAGCACCCAAAAATGTTGACTTAATGGTGAGCGGACTGGCCGCTTTTAAGCGCTTAATCACACGTAACATCTTCAGCTCACTTTCCAGTGTTAAGCCATAGCCACTCTTTATCTCAACAGCCCCGGTTCCCCATTTAATAATTTCCTGTAAACGCAGCATGGCATCCTCAAAGAGCTGATCTTCACTGGCTGTTTGCATCAATTTGGCCGAGTTAAGGATACCGCCTCCACGAGCCGCAATTTCTTCGTAGCTCAAGCCTTTGATTTTATCCACGTACTCCACATCGCGACTTTTAGGATACACCAGGTGGGTGTGCGAATCGCACCAGGCTGGCAAAACTAAACGTCCGGTTGCGTCAATCACCTCTATATTTTCCCCAAGCGTTGTTTCATCCAGTTCATCCATTGAACCGAATGCATGAATATAAGGGCCCTTTATCAATAGGTAGGCATTGTTAATAACAGGTAGCTGGGCCATTTGGGCACCGGCTATGTATGGTTGATTCTCTTTTTCAGTCTGAATCAGTTGTTTTATGTTTTTGATTAATAGCTGCTTCATGAGAAACTTTTTATCCTTGTTTTACGGATTTAAAAGTAGAATAATTGTGGCATGGATGTCTATGATTTTAATCAATTGGGTTTTTTAAGTCCACCGCGCGGAGTTCACCGTTTTTAGGCAAAAGGGAGCAGTGAGTCTCAAGCACCCAATTAAGGCAGTGGTTAGTCAGTAGATGGAAGTCCGCGGTCAGTATTGAGAAGCAAGCACTGTTTCGATAAGTACAGAGTGCGAACGCATTCGCAATGGTTATTGAATGCCCGTAAGAAAATGTGTAAGAGCCGTCCGGCTTGTGGACAACTCTATGCCCACAAATACATAGAAGGGAGCAGTGCTTACTGTGCACAAAATACAGAAGCTTTAATAACAGCAAATTATTCATATTTAAACGATTATCTTCTCTTTTTGTCGGTTCATCAACAAAATAATATTGTTTATCAATTGAAAGGCATGCATCTAACTTTAAGTTCTAATTTCACAGGTACTAATCGGAAATATACCGCCTCCCTAGCCGGGGTTAATGTGAGAGTTCTTTGGGGCGGAAAAACAATAAAGGAATAATTAAGGTGTTGGCACTGGGTGCTGATGGTGGGTGATATGTAGCGCCGCTCGGCGTAATTTGCAAATTACGTCGAAACTAATAGGTAGTTTAAAACCACCGGGTAACTTAAACGAAGTCGCAGACTTCGCTTAGAAAGGGGGAAGAATAGACGAAAATTTACTATTGCCTTATGAGACAATTTAATTACATTAAAAAATGAATAAACTATCAATTAAATCAATTATTGACTTTAGAAAAAAGTCAGATAGACGTAAAAAGACCTTTGCTCAGAACCTACAAATAGAAAAAGAAAAAAAGGAAACAGATGGAGGAGGAGACTATTGGGTTATTTGTTTAAGCGCAATTAGTAACGCATTTAAACATAATGATAATAGTATCATTATTGATAAGATACATGAGTTTGAGGCGAAATATGAAAACACAGACCTTAAAAGAACTAAGGACATGTATGAAAGAAATATTGCTATTCTGTATAAGTATGAAGATTACGATTTTAGTAGATGGATTCCAAAGGTGAATTTTCAAACGATTAAAAAGCATCGGCCAGATTTTTTATTGAATATTAAAGGGCTGCAAGTTGAGGCTTTGCCACATCATGTTTTTACTTTTCAAGATGAAAATAAGGAAATCGGAGCTATATGGTTCATTGCTCAGTTAGATGGGTACGAGAGAGATGAATTGGCAATGTTTACAGACATCCTTCATCGGTATCTGGAACTGAATTTTTCAAAGAAATACATTATTAATGCTGAGTTCTGTATTGCTGTTGATGTTGTTAATCAAATTGAAATTAGTTATGCTCAAATATTAAAAGATAATATACCTCTTAAACTAAATTCAACCCTTGAGGAAATCAGAAAACTGATGTAGCATAAAAAAACAGTCTCCCCGTTTGGCGTAGCGTCACGCTACGTCATTCTTACCTCATGTTGGCGTAATTACAAATTACATCGAAACTAATAGGTAGTTTTAAACTACCCGGTACCTCAAACGAAGTCGTAGACTTCGCTTAGCGAGGCCTACTTTTAAATCACATTAAACCAAACCACTATGAAAAAAACCAGAATGACTTTAATCGTTTTCGCCGCTATTATTATAGCCGTGCAGGTGTTTCATGTAAACTACAGCGATTTAAGCTGGGGAGTTAATGCAGCTGCCTATATCGGCATTTGCTCCATGGTGTTAGTGATCATTGCTATGGTGGCTTCTAATAGACATGATAAAAAGAACCAAGCTAATGACTAAGGCACCAGCCAAACGCACCACCTACCTGCTCGAAGTAGGGGAGTCGGAAGCCGCCACCAAAGCCAAAGACGAAGCCCTGGGTAAACTGGACAGATGGATGTCGGAGTTTTATGCGGTGGCCCGCATTGCCCTCGAAGACCAACCTCAATTACTCGAAGCTTTGGGCAAAGCTGTGAAGAGTTAATGCCAAACCAATCGAATTAAAGAGAGCAAAAACCCATCAGTTAGTTAATAGCGATGGGTTTTGTGCTTAAGTTAACAGGAGTTCAGCAAGGAGCAGACAGCTCCTGGTGTTTAAAAAAGTCCGGATGGGTATCTGGAGGCTTTCTGTCTGAATCCTTCTGAAGAACAGATGACAAGCTGTTGGACGAATCATGCACAATAAGCCACCGCTAAAGCACCTCAGCCATTACCGTCCACTTTTGTCTGGGATTGGAATAACCCCATCCGAAATTTCGATGCATAGATAATTAGCAGATAAAATTAACTTTGAGGCTAATTTTAAATGGCACCTCTTGTTCAGGAAATTTAGCCTTTAAACGATTTAATGTTGTCTGCAAACAGGCCGTATAAAATAGCAAGTTACACAAAGTGACTACCGATGGCGGGTTTCAGCCGACACAAAAAAATATAGAAACAAGAAACGACCATGAATTTTAGCGTGCTAAATTACACGCCTGAGCATGATTAAAATTCATTGAGCGTTCTATCTGATAAATGAAGATAAATTATAATCATATGAAAAACATTGCTATTTTACTTTTTTTACTCCTGCCTGTTGTGGCATCAGCCCAAATGTCGTTTGATACCGGAAATGCACGGCTGGAAACAGATTTGAATTCGATAAATGCCAGAGCAAATTTAGATTTTGGTGCTTTTAAAACTGAGTTAAGCATTGGCTATAATATATCGGAAAAGAAAATAGAGTATATGCACGGAAGCCTGGAGATGGCTCCGGGAGAAATTTATCTGGCACTTGAGATTTCTAAAATTTCAAAAAGGCCAATCGATGACATTTTGTGCATATATAACGACCATGGCAGCAAGGGATGGGGATATATTGCCAAACAAGTGGGTATTAAGCCTGGTTCCGAAGAGTTTCATCAGTTAAAGCGGCATTCAAAATATAAAAGCAAAGGCCACAGTAAGGGGAAGGGGAATGGTAAAGGAAACGGTAAAGGTAAAAAACGATAGGCGCTCATTAGAAACGATGCTTATTACAGGTGAATGCCTAATTGAACTTAGGTGTTGCCACATTAAGGTTGGAGACGTTTAAAAACAGTTCATTTGCTACCTTTTACAACCTGAAATTTTATTTTTACGCTTATTCGTAAATCACCCTATTCAGTATTGCGTATTACTTTTAGTACACACATCTAGATCTTTCAAAAATATGTTTAAAAAAGTTCCACACACTTATGTAATTATTTTCTCTCTCGTTATTTTGGCCGCTGTGGCCACCTGGTTTGTTCCGGGAGGTGAGTATATTCAGAAAACGACAGTGGTTGATGGCGTTGAGCAAACGCAGATGGTGTTTCAATACATCGATAGTCAGCCACAAACCTGGGAAGTGTTTGCTTCCATGGTGCATGGTTTCGAAAAGGGGGCCGGTATCATCATCTTTATTCTGATGATTGGCGGTGCTTTCTGGATAATGAATGCCTCTAAAGCAGTGGATGTAGGTATCTTCTCCTTTTTACATTTCGTTAAACGCCTGGATAACTACAGAGCCATTCGCTTCTTCGGCGCCAATAATTTGATTCTAGTGTTAATCATGCTCATGTTTTCGGTGTTTGGGGCAGTGTTTGGAATGAGTGAGGAAACCATCGCCTTTATGGTTGTTTTAATTCCTTTGGCGATTTCGATGGGCTACGACAGCATTACGGGCGTGGGCATTGTTTACCTGGCAGCTCACTTGGGTTTTGCCGGCGCGGTACTCAATCCTTTTACCATTGGCATTGCACAGGGATTGGCCGATTTGCCCTTGTTTTCGGGCTTTGAATACCGTTTGGTATGTTGGTTCGTTATTAATCTGGTTGGCTTTGCCTATATTCTTTGGTATGCGGCAAAAGTGAAGAAGAATCCTAAAGCTTCACCGGTTTATGAGCAGGATGCCTACTGGCGTAACCGCGGTGCCGAGCACGAAGAGGAGCTGGATAGGCCTACTCCACGCGCGGCCTGGTGGGCCTACGGCATCACAACTCTTGTGGTGGGTTTATTTGCTTTTAATCACCCCGAAACAACACTTAAAGTGGGTGGTGGAGAAGGGGTCACCTGGCCGGTTGTGCCGGTTATGGCGGGCTTGTTTGCCCTTACAGGCTTCTTATCGCTGCGTAAGCGGGTCCACTTTTTCATCCTTAACTTGTTAAGTTTTACTATTCTGTTTTTGGTGATTGGTGTGATGGGTTACGAGTGGTACATCACCGAAATAGCCGCCCTGTTTTTAGCCATGGGTATATTATCGGGTATTTCAATGGGGAATGATGCCAACACCATCACCAAGCTCTTTATCGAGGGTGCCAAGGATATAATGTCAGCCGCATTGGTGGTTGGACTGGCCGGCGGCATTATTGTTATTCTCGAAGACGGCAAAATTGTACATACCATTCTGCATGCGCTGGCTCAGTCAATGAGCGATCTGGGTAATATTGCGTCAGTGGGTATCATGTACATGATTCAGACACTGATTAATATATTTATTCCAAGTGGTTCGGCTAAGGCCGCCCTCACCATGCCCATTATGGCACCTTTCAGCGATTTAATTGGTTTATCGCGTCAGGCAACGGTGATGGCCTTTCAGTTTGGCGATGGCTTTACTAATATGATTACGCCCACCTCACCGGTACTGATAGGCGTTTTAGGCGTGGCCAAAATACCTTATACCAAATGGTTTAAATGGGTGGCCCCATTAATTGTGATCATGATTTTATTAGGATTTTTGCTCTTAATACCAACGGTAACCATGGAGCTAAATGGCTTTTAATAGTGGCTGAAATGTTATAACCTGAATTACGACCTGGAGAGTTCAAGAGATAGAGGGTAACCAATGATAAAGGGTGGAGGAGAGCTTCCGCCCTTTTTTAATGAACTGCCTTAAAAAACTTTCGCTGCTTTTTTCTGCTCACTCTTTAGCTCCTCAACTACTTTTTGTAGCGTCTGTATCTGATTTTTCTGTTCTCTGTTTTTATTGGTCAGATGGAGGTTGTTCTCCAGTAAATTATCTTTGGTACTTTTGAGATTATCGATTTGCTGAAGTAAATTTTGCTCCCTTTTGGTCATGCGCTCCATGCGTTTGTCGAGCGACAGGTTTTTATCCAATACTTCTTTGAGGTATTTTTTCAGAAAACCTCTCTCCCTTCGGTGTTCCTTTAGTTTATTATTGGCTGCATCCAGGTGCTGCAGCAAGCCGGTTTTTCTTTTTAAGAGGTGGTCATATTCTTCAGACAAATCATCCAGTCGCTGGGCAAGCAAGTCGCATTCTTTTTCCATTCTTCGCAAAGCCAGTCGCAGGTTAAGGCGTTCTGCCTTTTCAAACCCCCACTTTGTTCGTCTGTAGTGAATGTTATTTCTATCTAAATAAACATTGTCAATTGTTGGGTGTTGCTTCAGCTGAAGGGCATACGCTAAAATGTCGTAAGCCGAAACAGGCAACCGGCGGTTAGCATTATCAGGCATAAAAGGCTAAGTTTCTGATTACGGATAATCGGTTAATTATTACAAATATAAGTCTCTATATGTTATTTGGTCAAATATTTTGTATCATTAATGCCTTACTTGGATGAAAAAACAATAATTATTATGAATATTAACAGTGGTAGTACGCAGCCTAAAGATGTGATCAGGTATTGTGCGAAATGTGGTTCTGACCAATTTACTTACGATGGCACAAAATCTTTCAGGTGCCAGGCTTGTGGGTTTCATTTGTTTATTAATTCGGCAGCAGCTGTGGCAGCCATTATCTGCAATGCCAAAGGAGAGATTTTACTAACACGGCGTGCTTTTGAGCCATGTGCCGGAATGCTTGATCTACCAGGTGGTTTTGTCGATCCCATGGAAACAGCTGAAGAGTGTGTCGCTCGCGAAGTGAAAGAAGAATTGAACCTCACCGTCAAATCGATGCGCTTTATTGCCTCCTTTCCCAATGAGTATGTGTTTTCGAACTATTCGGTTTTTACAACCGATCTGGGATTTGTATGCGAAGTAGACAATTTTGATAACATGCAGGCCAAAGATGATGTGAGTGCTTATGAGTTTATCGATAGCTCAGCCATCGATTTTAGTCAGATTAGTTCCGAATCGATTAGAAACCTTTTAAGAGTCTACATTTCCCTGGGCTCGACTGATTTAGATTAAAAATAAATAAGTGACGAACCTATTGGGTAGCTCATCACATCCGTTAATTATTCTTAATTTTAAAAGAAAAAAATGAGTAGCGAACTTCAAGTTCTTGTTATAAGCGCGGCCTCTATTGGTTTTTTCCACACCTTGTTTGGGCCCGACCACTACCTGCCTTTTATAATGATTGGTAAAGCCCGTTCGTGGAAGCTGGGCAAAGTAATTGCTTTAACGGTTCTTTGTGGCATTGGTCATATTCTGAGTTCAGTTTTAGTTGGTATGATTGGGATTGCCCTTGAGTTGCAGGTGGAAAAACTCAATTGGTTTGAATCTTTTAGAGGGAACCTTGCTGCCTGGGCTTTAATTGCATTTGGTTTGTTGTATGCTTTATGGGGTGTTAGGCGCATGTTTAAAAAGCATCGCCATGGACACATGGATAAACTTGAAGATTCTAAAAACATTACGCCCTGGATACTCTTTATAATATTTGCCTTGGGGCCTTGTGAGCCGCTAATTCCGATATTAATGTATCCGGCCGCAATAGAAAGTGTTGGTGCGCTTGTTTTGGTCACCAGTGTATTCGGATTAACCACCCTATTCACCATGACGGCCGTTGTATTGGCAATGTCGTATGGATTATCGTTTGTTAATTTAAAACGTTTCGAAAGACTGGGGCATCCCATTGCAGGCTTTGTTATTTTCCTGTCTGGATTGGCGATACAGGTACTGGGCTTGTAATTTGAAAAGTTAGCAGTAATAGCATTTATCGGCTATAGTGTTTGAATAATGCATTAACCAAATGAAATATATATGTTAGCTAACTTAATATTTGCATCTTAAATAATTAAACAGCAGGAGTTTTGGAGAGGGTAAAATACGCGTGTGTCTTGTTTATAATGGGGGTGATGAGTCTGTCGGCTCAAAATTTTGCTTTTCAGAACTATGGGGTGGAAGAGGGGCTTGAGCATCCTTTTATCGAAAGTGTGGTGCAGGATTCGACCGGATATACCTGGATTGGGACCACTGAAGGTTTATACATTTTTGATGGCATTTATTTCGATTGCTTCCGGCACGATGTCAATGATTCAACTTCCATTTCCGATAATCTGATAAAGGCTTTATATGTCGATCCGGATAAAAAAGTACTGTGGGTAGGTACACGTCTGGGCGGTATCAACAAATTGTCATTAACCAACTTTAAAGCTGAGCAGATACAACGAAAAACCGATAGAGAGCATAAAATTGGTATCGGTACAGTTAATGTTTTAAGTAGGTACAGAAACTGGTTGCTTATCGGAACTAAGGAGAATGGGCTTCAGGCTTATCATTTGGAAAAGCAGCAGTTTATTGATCTTACTATTAATCGCTCACGTTCAGACTACGAGGTGCTGGATCTGGTGCATCGCGATGGAGTATTGTTCGTTGGAACCGATAATGGCCTTTACCACTATTTGTTGGATGATATGGAGAAGGGACGGTTGCAGATGAGCAAGGTGGCCGCCCTGGAACGATTACAGCGAGCAAATGCGGTCAGTTTTTTGAATGACTCAATGCTGGTTGTGAGCTCCAATACCGAGTTAGTCAAATATGCCCTTTCGAGCAGTAAGCTATCTGCTCTCTATCAACGCACGCCTGATGTCGCCATGCTTACCGGTCATATAATTGACGAATGTAATAATATTTGGTTGGGCACCTATGGCGATGGATTAATGCGTCTTAGCCCAAACGGAAAACTGCTTAACTGGCATAAGGCAAAAGTTGAAGATGAGGCTTTGGCAAATAACTGGGTCAGTTCATTACACTATTCTGCTAAACACAAACTCTTGTGGGTGGGCACTAAGGATGGCTTATCCATGTGTACAAAAAATAAGCTGAGGTTCAAACACCTTCGAACCAGACGCAATGCCGGGCGGATGGCTGATAACCTGTTTTTTTTGCATAAAGACTATAAGAATCGCTACTGGTGGTGGACGCATACCGAGCTTTATTATAAAGATGGAGAGAAGGAGCCGGAGGTTTTTGCTCTTAATAATTCAAAAGGGTTAAACCAGGATACCATTAATTGCGGCTATGAAGATAAACAGCATATTTTGTGGGCAGGCAGTTATGAAGGGCTCTTGGCAATTGATTTAACTAACGATTCATATGCGCGTACCCTTTTTAGTCATGCAGATGTGAATGCACGTAATTTGAACATTATCACTTCCATATTGCCACACAAACAAACGTTTTGGCTGGTTACGTTTGCCGGAGTTATTCACTTTAAATCCGAGGAGGATTATCAGGTTTACCCTTTTCCTGATAACCTGGTGGATGATATGAGTTTGAGAACAACTTGTGCTATTATTGATAATCAAGGGGTATTATGGATTGGTGACAAAGAAGGGTGTTTAACCTCCTTTAACCCGGCAACCAGACGGTTTGAGCGCTACTCATCGGCGGTAACTACCTCTCAGGGAAAGGTCCGGTTCAATTCAATTATGGATTTGCATGTGCAGAACGATAGCACCCTATTTTTGGCCACTTATGGCATGGGCTTACTTCAGTTTGATATCGACAATAAGGCGTTTGCTCCCATCATGGAGAACGAGATGTTGTCCACAAACATCTATTCTATCCATAAAGATCGCGAAGGCTTTTTGTGGATGAATAGCAACTCGCGAATTATCCGCTTTGATCTTGATACGAAACATCTGATGAGTTTTGGTCGATATGACGGCGTCAGGTGTCGCGAGTTTAATCAAACTTCTCATTTTCAAGGGGACAATGGTGAGATTTTAATGGGAGGTTTTGGTGGGTTTGTAGAGTTTAATCCCAACGAATTCATGTATAATACTAAGGTACCCGATGTGGATTTAGGCTCCTATTCGGTCTATAATGATCGGGAAGTAATTGGCGGACAAGTTTACGATCACTGGGTGTATATTGGTAAAGACACACTGGAAATCAACACAGAAGATAAACAGATATCTTTTTATGCCAGCGTATTTAATTATTGGAATGCTAACCGCAATATGATTGCCTGGCAATTGGAGGGGTATGAAGATAATTGGGATACCTTAATGGCAGTAAATGCCAAAACATACGTTTCTTTGCCCGAGGGCAGTTATACCCTCAGAGTAAAAGCTTCAAATAACGATCAGGTATGGAACGAAGAGGGCGATAGTGTGGTGCTGATTGTGAAACCACCTTTTACCCGCAGTCGCCTATTTAAAGGCATCGTTATCCTGTTTATGGTTATTCTGGTTTACTTTGTTTACATTCTTAGAATCAGGTATCTGAATAATCAGAAAAAAATCCTGGCAGAAAAAGTGCTGGACAGAACCCGGCAGCTACAAGCTGTAAACACTGATTTGGAGGATAGTAGGGAGGAGATTCTTAACCAAAAGAAAGAACTGGAACTCCATCGTTATTATCTGGAAGAACTAGTCAAGGAAAGAACAGCAGATTTGGAAGCTGCCAAATTACGAGCCGAACAGGCTGATCGGCTAAAAACAGCTTTTTTGGCGAATCTGTCCCATGAAATAAGAACACCAATGAATTCTATTGTTGGCTTTTCGACCCTCTTGGGCAGCAATGTTTATAGCGCTGAAGAGCGAAAAGAATTTGCCAGCGTGATACAAAAAAGCAGTGATAGCCTTTTAGTGTTGATTAATGATATTCTGGATATTTCTCGTATCGAAACAGGTCAGGTTGCCCTGATTAGACGCGATGTGGATGTATATGCACTTTGTAAAGATGCTTTTAAGTCCCTAAGGCTAAGTGTAAAAGAGGGAGTGAGGTATGAGCTCGATATGGAAGGAAATATTGGTGATCTGACGGTTTGTACCGACAGGGAGCGCTTGAAGCAGGTGTTGATCAACCTTCTGAACAATGCCCTTAAGTTCACATTGCGAGGACATGTGAGGCTGGTTGTTCGTCAAGGCGAGAAGGCTTTTGCCATGCTTGACGAATCATTTGATCGAATACAAATGCCTGATAATATCGTCCTCTTTGCTATTATGGATACAGGAATAGGCATCTCCGAGGATGAATATGAGAAGATTTTTACCCCCTTTCAAAAAGCGCACAGTGGTCATGATGTGCATGGCGGTATCGGTTTGGGGTTGAGTATTGTTAAGCAATTGGTGGAGATGCTGGGAGGAAAAGTCTGGCTTCGCTCACAGTTGCAGAAGGGCACCACTTTCTATTTTTATATACCTAATAACCAAAACGGATACAGCGAAAGTCATCTGGGTAATTCGGCTTTCGACCAAAACAATGGAGCACACCTTTAGCTCATGCTTTTTAGTGTGCTCCCACTGTCAGTTAAACCTGACTGATTCAATATCAGATAATTGGTGTTCCTTTGTAAACTGTTGATTGAGATAGTGGTACAAGAATGCCCCGGTACTGAATTCTGCCCGAGGTATTGCCTTGCACCGTAGCGTTGGCAATTTGACCGTCCGAATTGCAATCGAGGCGTATATCAAATGAGCCGATTGCTGAGCTCACATAGAGGGTGATGAAGTAGGTGCCTTTCTTCTCATTTTTTTTAACTTCATACTTGGTGACTCTGCCACGCACAGAAACACCGCCAACTCCATTTGCACCCATCCCGGTATCAGAACCAAGCTGCACAAAAGCTTCATCTCCTTCCATGGCAATAAAGTTTAAATTGCTATTTACGATGATGGAGCTGCCCCGCTTGCCCGCTAAAGAGTTGGCTTCGAGCACCCATTTTTTCTCTTCTATGGAGGTAGCTATTACCTTGGACATAGCTTCCGATTGTTTTTTCTGCTCAAGTTTTCTTATTTCGCGCATTTCTTTGCGGCTTAAATGTTTCTTATCAGTTTCCTGAGCAATAGCCCCATTCATAAGGCTCAAGGCGAAGATTACTAATATTAGCTGTTTCATAGTTTTTAGGGGTTATTTATACATTCGTTAGTTCCACTTGATACGATAGCCGATGTTCCATTCTATCACTTCGGCCACCGAAAAGTTGTGAGCTCTTACCAAAAGGCCAACATACATATCGTTTTTAAAGTGGTATTTTAAGCCAAACTTCTGGTACATTAGCGGGTTTGAGTGTTCATCTTTTTTACGTAAAGCTAAAAATCCCATGTAAGAGGCAACTGATAAACGGTCGATTGTGAACTCGTAGGTACCATAAATACCCAACATCAGCTTTTCATAAGTTTTATCAGCAAACTCCACCGTTGGTGCCAGGCTGCCATCGGCCGGGTTGGTTATTTTAACATTTGCTTTTTCATCGTAGGTAAGGTCAAGGCCAACACCAAATTTATTTTTCCAGGTTGTTTGCTTTAATATTGCTGCCGATAGGTTTAAATAAGAATGCATGATGTCGGCCGTGCCTCTTTCATCTGTCGGATTGCTAGGTTCATTAGGGTTGTTGTAAAGCACATTGCTCGATCCCGATCCGAGCTGAATAGCAACCTCGTAGTGCTGTGGGTAGGTGGGTTGAGGAGTTTTAATTAAAAGAGGACGATCTTTAAAATGGTAGCTCACCTGAAACGATGGATTCAGCAGGTTAATTCCGCTATTCGGCTTTTTTGTGCCTCCATTTGAAAAATGCGTAAATCCAAAGGCGCCACGTAACGACCAACGGGTGCTGAGGTAATATTCGTAAAACAAATTAGCATCGATGTAAACTGTGCGGTAAGAGCCAATGGCAACATTAAAAGGATTGTCGTATTTATTATATGGTTTCCAGTTATAGGTGAGTCCAAACCCCAGCTCATAACCCCACATACTCTTCTCTTTGCGTTTAATCGGAAAGCCCATAAACCCATACAATGCTGTGGGAGTTCCTAATTCGTCCACATTGAAGAAGTTGGCGTTGTAAAAGGCAAAACCAAAATAGGGAAAGTTAAAGATGTGATGCCACTCTTTGCTTCCATCTGTTTGAACGCCGTAGGCAAGACTGAGCGCCTGGTAGTAATCAATCACCTGGTTGGCATCATTTTCTCCCTTCAGAAAGTCGTTGGTTTGTAATACTCTGCCTGCGTGGTAGCGCAGCGACATGTAATTATAGCGTTTTGATTTTTTCGATTGAGTAGTGTCGTTAACTTGTGCTTGCTGGGCGCTTAGTTGTATGCTAAAGCAAGTGAGAATGAAAAGAGTAATTAGTTTCATGTGTGAGTTGTTAAGGGATTTAGTCTTTTGATTTTTATTGTAAACAAAAATAACTAATTGGTTAAAGAGTTTTTGGCACGATGTAAGTTAGTGATATTTTTTAAGTTTTATTAATAAAATATGGCTCAAACTTTGATGTGTATCTGCAAATTAATCAGATGATTAGGAAGAAAAGGTTCTTAGCCACAATTGCATTCAGTTGGGTAGTGCTGATTTCTGCAAGTAGTCAGCAGACTCTCCAAAACAGCTACTATCAGCTCCGGTGGGATAATGATGTGTTTATGATGACCGATTATTATTACACGCAAGGAATGTCTTTTACAATGTACCATCCGGTTATTACGCATAATCCTCTTAACCTTGTTTTATTAAAGCCCGGGAACCACAAAAATGTGATGTATGGGGTGTCTGTTTTTCAAAAAGCCTACACACCAAAGGATATTAAGAGTGATGAGATACAATTTTTTGATCGTCCATACGCAGGTGTATTAGTTTTTAGTTCTCATTCCAATGCTGCTAATCCGGAAACCGGATGGCTGCTGAAAGCTGAGTTGGATTTAGGGGTGATGGGGCCTGCTTCGGGGGCCGGTAAGGTGCAGTATAAATACCATGATTTTGCAGATATTCAACTACCCAATGGCTGGCACAATCAGCAATATAATTGGCCGGTTATCAATTATAACATTCAGGCCTATAAACAATTGTATGAAACCCCATATACTGGTTTTTATGGTAAAGGAGCTGCTCGCATTGGTACTTTGCACGATGAGGCTTCTTTAGGTCTGTTGTTCAGAGTTGGTAAAATGCCCGGATACATTGAAAGCCTGGGCTTGCCCCTGCCTAATAGTAATCATTCCTGGCAGCTGTTTGTGTGGACCGAGCCCAGCTTAACTGCCGTTGCGTATAATGGAACACTCATGGGAGGATGGCACCGGAATGAAAAGATTCATTACATTGAGTTTGGGGAGATGAATAAATTAATTGGTACCTGGCGAACCGGGCTCAGCGTTGGCTATCATTCATTTGGTCTTACTTTTGGTGTTGTTTTTCAATCAAAAGAATTTAAATCAGGAGCTCCTCATTGGTATACAACTACCCGGCTATTTCTTACTTTTTAGCAACCAACAGGCTGTAAATCACCACTGAGGCACCGATTATCATCATTCCGGCAATAGAGATAATGTCGGGCGATTCATCAGGTAAAATTACCCAGCTTAAGGTAGCCCCAAAAACGGGGATGATGAATTTAAAAACGTTCAGGTCGGAAACTTTAATGCCCGGTTTTTGCAGGAGGAAAAACCAGATTGAGAAGGCCGTAGCAGACAGAAAACTCAGCCATGATAGTGCCAGATAATACTCAGTAGGATAGTCAAATCCGGAAAATGGTTCGGTCAGAAGTGAAAATAAAAATAGTGAAAAACCACCCAGTATCATCTGTATGGCATTGAGAATAATGGGCGAAATAGTGGTTCTGTTTTTGCTGACAAATACATTGCCAATGCCCGAGGCTATATTGGCCATAACGAGCAGAGCCATCCCCGCCAATTCACTCCATTCACCCGGTCCACTGACACCTTTTGGAAGAGCAATGAGAACGATGCCTCCAATCCCTGAAGAGATGACCAGTGTTTTGCGCAGGCTCATTTTATCATTGCTCATCATAACGTGGGCGGTGAGGGCTGCAAACAGTGGCTGTGAACCAATAATAATTGCTGCCAGGGCACCATCAATTAAGGCCACCCCCCAGTAAAAAAGGGCATACAATATAAAGGTTTGAAAAGCAGATACTTTAATAATGAGCCAGATGTTTTGTCGGATGGCCGTCACCAGCTTTTTAAATGAAGGGACGAGGGGGAGCAGCAGCAGGCCGGAAAAGAAAAAGCGCAGACCAGCGAATTGGATAGGTGTTGTATACTTGAGCCCAATTTTAATGCCAACAAAGGCCGTTGACCAAAGGAGGCAAGCAATAATCGCTAATAGTGTGTTGCGTACAGTTTCTTTTTGCATAATGCTGGTTATTAAGGCGCACAAAATTAGTAAGTATTTTGAATTGCGGGCAAGAAAGCACCGGGAAGGCGCTATCTTTGTTAAATGGATATAACAGCCAATGATATTATTTATCAGGATGAGGTGATGATAGCGGTGAATAAACCCGTTGATTTGCCCGTACATAAGAACGATTTTATGCCTGCTGATGCAGCTTATCTCACAAAAGCAGTTGGCCTGCTAACCGGGAAATCGGTATTTCCGGTGCATCGGCTCGATTCAAAAACATCGGGGGTCATTGTTTTGGCCTTTACAAGGGAAGCGGCCGGAGAACTCGGTCGTCAGTTTGAGCAGCGTCAGGTTAAGAAGGAATATCTGATGGTGTGCAAAGGGGCTCCGGGAGAAGGTGTTTTCGATAATCCCGTTTTAATCAAGAAAAAGAAAAAAAGACAGAGTGCAAAAACCTGGTATCAAACACTTAGATCGGTGGAAACAGGTATCTGCTATAAGCAAGAGGTAAATGTGGGGCTTAGTTTAGTACGAGCCAGACCTGAAACTGGTCGGTGGCATCAGTTGCGCCAGCATTTTGCGATGAATCGGACTGATATTCTGGGAGATACTCAACATGGCGATTGGACCCTCAATAAAATTATGACGGAAGTAACAGGTGTGAAGCGCCTACTCTTACATGCCAGTACATTGCAGTTAGAACATCCTGTGACCAAAGAAAAAATAAGCCTCGAAGCAAAAATGCCTGAGGCTTATGAAAAAGTTCTTACTCAATTGGCCGGGGTGCAGTATTCTTTGGTTTAGAGCTTTTTTTGCTGTTGAGTGGTGGTTTGTATTGGTCAAAACCGTGGCCATAAACCGCCATTACATTGGCAACCGAAATAAAAGCATCCGGATCTGTTTCTTTAATAATCTGAAACACCATGTGCGATTCCGATTTCTTAACAATGGTGATAATAAATTCGCGATCGCCGGCATAGTAATAGCCGCGTCCTTTTAAAAAGCTTAAGCCCCGGTTTATCTGCGACGATAATTTATCGGCTATCTCCATGGGTTTTTGCGAGATGATGAGGATTTGAACCGATTGGCGCGAACCGGTTAGCAGCATATCGGCAATGTAAGACATGAGACCAACCACCACAAAACCAAACACCATTGTTTCCAGCGACTCAAATACAAAGAATGAGGAACTGATGATAAAGATGTCGCAAAAAACCATGATGCGACCCGGACTGATATTGTGGTTTTTGTTGATTATCATGGCTATTATTTCGGTGCCACCGGTACTTCCTCCCTGAACAAACAGGATACCGATACTCGCCCCAACCATACCGCCACCGATAATGGCCGCCATGAAGCGATCGCTCACTATCGGGTCGGTGATAAAGTAAGGAAAAACCGTAATAAATACCGACAGTGTAACCAACGAGTAAATCGTTTTAAAACCGAAGCCTTTACCCAGAATCTTCATCGATAATAAAATCAGGATGGAATTCAGTACCAGGTTGGTCGGACCAACTGGTAATTCAAAAATAAAATACAATAACGAGGATAGCCCCATTACACCACCACCAACTATATCGGATGGAATGATAAATCCGGTCCAGCCAACGGCACTTACCATCAAACCCAGTGTTATAATGGCGTAACTCTTCACTTCTTTTAAAATAACTGCTCTTGTCATCTCTTTTACCCATTAAAAAAGGTGCCTGTTAAACAAGCACCTTTTCATCAAAAAATCTTCGTTTATTGTGTATTATAGTGCTTTTTTGTAACAGCGTTTTCTTTTATGCTGGATATGCTCAAACGATTTCCACATTTGTATAGCCACATGGTTGTTTTCCAACATCCCGGTTGTTTCAACATACTTTACTCCGTCTTCTTTGGCCGTTTTCCAAAGGTCATTCATCAGCAAGGCAGCAACCCCCATTTTTTGCAGCTCAGGCTTAACACCTGTAAGCATTAAATCCATTTCCTTAGGATGTTTAAGGGCTTTCATAATGTGCCACCAGCCCAACGGCCACAGCTTGCCTTTAGCTTTTTGCATGGCTTTTGAAAGCGATGGAAGGGCAATTAAAAAGCCAGCCAGCTCATCTTCTTTGTCGAGGATGATTTTCACATAGCGGGGGTTCAATATCGGAAAGTACTTTTTGATATAGAATTGCACCATCTTATCGGGCAATTCGAAAGTTCCAAACAGCTCTGAAAAGGCTTTATTGAACAGGGCGAATACTTTTTGTTTATATGGCTCCAGCTCTTTGCCTGATGTGAAATTAAGCGCTTTCAAACCGTAACGCCTGGTAAGCATATCGGCCACTTTAAAGGCTTTTTCGGGCAGTGCATCCGGAAATGTAATTCGGAACTCTAACCAATCAATTTCTTTCTCGTAACCCAAGGCATTAAAGTGCTCCTGGTAGTAGGCCATGTGATAGTCGGAGGCAACCGACGGCAGCCAGTCATGGCCTTCAATCAAACAGCCTTGATGATCGAGGTTAGAGAAACCCAGGGGCCCCTGCACTTCCACCATGCCTTCAGCTTTTAACCATTTTTCGGCCGTTTCAAACAATAATTTGCTAACTGTTTTGTCATCAATAAACTCAGGGCGCGTAAACCGGCCAATGGACTGCCCTTTTTTCTCTATCCAGAGTGAATTAATTATGCCGCCAATACGTCCAACGCATTTACCATTCTTATAAGCGACCCAAAGTTTCACTTTACAGAAATCAAATGCAGGATTTTTTTCCGGCACAAGGGCGTCCTTCTCTTCCTGTATCATTGGAGGCACCCAGTTGGCTTCATTTTTATAAAGCGAATATGGCAGCTTAACAAAGTCGTTAAGCGTCTTATTGTCAATTACCTCTTTTATCTCAATAGCCATTTTGGAATTTTTTTTCTGTCGCGAAGTTAATACATAAATTTGGCTTAATCCTGAAAAAAAGCGATAATAGAAAACCGATAGGATTATTTTTTCGCTGACAGATTATCTATTTTCGTGTTATGAAGAGAAATTGGCTTAAGAAATGTTGTTATTCAGTGACTTGTGTGGCTGTGGGGATGGGTGTTTTGGTATTTATATTAACCCGTGTGGCCTTACAATATCCTCACTTGGTGGAGAATTGGTATTCACGAGGCTTGTATCCGCTGGTTGTGGCGGCTTTAACAGCTTTTAGCAATCTGGTGTCTTTTTCATTGGATGATTTGTTTTACGCAGGCTTGATTACTTATCTCATCATTAATACAATTCTGTTATTGATGAGGCGATTACGGTTTCTAAGCTTTGTGAAACGGCATTTGGTAACGGTTGCTATCGTTTACAGCGCGTTTTATGTGCTGTGGGGGTTTAATTATTACCGCAGTCAGTTAAATGAGCGGCTCGAATTGCAGGCGGCCGAGCCTGATGTAACCGAGTTAATGCAGGTTTTTGAATGGTTAATTAATGAAGTCAATGAGAGCTATACCCCAATATACACGATTGATCGGCCTGAGGTGCTGAGGCTTATCCGAAAGGAGTACGAGGCACATGCTGATTTTCTGCGGGTGGAAGTGGAGGCGCTTGAGTTTAAGCCCAAACCCATTTCGTTAAGTCGTTTCTTTGCTGCCGCTACCATTTCGGGCTATTACGGGCCGTTTTTTGGCGAAACACATGTTAATAGCTACATGTTACCCCTTGGTGTGCCGGTTGTTATGGCCCATGAAATAGCGCACCAGCTGGGTGTGACCAGTGAGGCCGAAGCCAACTTCTATGCCTGGTATATCTGCAGTCACTCGCCGGATAAGCGTTTGGCATACAGTGCTAATCTACATCTGTTAAGGTATTTTATTTACACTTGCCATCGCTATGAAGGCTATCGGGAGTTGGCAAAAAAGATTCGCTATGAGGTACGGCACGATTTCTATAAATCGCATCGTCATTGGATGGCTTTAATGAATAATAAGGTGGAGCTGGTTGCTACCAAAGTAAACGATGCCTATCTGAAAACCAATAGTGTAACAGCCGGGATTGATGATTATGACGGCGTAGTGAAATATGTGATGGACTACAAAACATCACAATAGAAGCAATAAACCCGATTGGACCTGTTTATTCGTTTGGATCCTATTATGATGAAACCATACCACTTCGAGCACATAAAGTGGGGTGAATTTCCCTCTTTTTTTATTCATCATTTATATATAAGGCAAAAAAATATGAACTTTGCATCCGTTTTAATTGGGAGGGATGTTAAACTATCGTTTTATAGGTAAGGTGCTGGGGCATATTCTGCTTGCACTGAGTGTTTTTATGCTGGTATGTGCTGCGGTGGCGTTTTTTTATGGTGAAGACGACATGCAGGCGCACCTGATGGCCGCTTTGGCCAGCATGAGTTTTGGTGGCGTAGCCAGTTGGCTTTGGCGTTCCACGCCTGATGAGGTAGGACGTCGGGAGGGCTTTGTGATTGTTACCTTAGTTTGGGTGGTTATGTCTTTGTTTGGCAGTTTACCTTATATACTTAGTGGCACTATTCCCGGGTTTACAAACGCCTTTTTCGAAACTATTTCGGGCTTTACCACCACAGGCGCCTCTGTTGTGAGCGACATTGAAGCACTTCCGCACGGCATATTGCTATGGCGGAGCATTACACACCTGATAGGAGGAATGGGGATTATTGTATTGGCCGTAGCCATATTGCCCTATTTTGGTTTTGGCGGTATGTCACTTTATAATGCCGAAGCAGCCGGTATCACCAACGATAAGTTGCATCCGCGCGTCAAGCACACGGCCAAACTGCTTTGGGGAATTTATGTGGTGCTCATTTTGCTCGAAACAGGATTTTTGATGCTGGGCGGTATGCCTCTTTTTGATGCGTTATGCCATAGCTTTGCCACCATTGCTTCAGGCGGTTTTTCTACAAAGAATGACAGTATAGCCGGTTATTCGCCCTATATTCAGTATGTGATTATTGTGTTTATGCTTTTTGCCGGCACCAATTTTACCTTGTTTTATTTTGCGTGGAAGGGAAAATTTAAAAAGGTGACTGAGAACCGGGAGTTCAGGATGTATTTAAAAGTGATAGCGATTGTTACAGCCATTGTTACCATTACCCTGGTTTTCCTCGATCACCATAACGGTGAAGAATCGTTCCGCAAGGCCTTGTTTCAGGTGGTGAGCTTACTGACAAGCACCGGCTTTGCAACGGATGATTATACCGCCTGGCATCCCTATTTAACCTACCTGATGTTTTTGTTGCTCTTTAGCGGCGCCTGTGCCGGCAGTACTTCGGGCGGCATCAAAATTATGCGACATTCCATATTGTTTAGGAATACTTTGCTGGAGTTTAAACGAATGGTGCATCCCAATGCGGTTATTCCTCTTAAAATTGAAGATAAACCTGTATCATCAGATACCGTGTATAAAGTGCTGGCCTTTGTGATCCTTTATATGACCATATTCTCCATTGGCACCTTTGCCCTCACCTTTTTTGGGATGGATATGGATTCGGCAATGGGCGCAGCGGCCACTACAATGGGAGGAATTGGCCCGGGCATCGGTACGGTTGGTCCGGTAGATAATTTTTTCGCAGTGCCTCAGGCTGGTAAGTGGATATTGTCTTTCCTCATGCTGCTTGGCCGGCTTGAGTTGTTTACTGTATTAATTTTATTCTCACCGCATTTTTGGAAGAATAATTAGTATAAAAGTGCTTTATATTAGAAAAAATAACATCTTTGCTTCTTAATCTCTGCTGGTGGAATAATGCTTAATAAACGATTTATAATTCTTGTACTGGGACTGCTTTTGGTAGTCGAGGGGGTTTTTATGCTGTTATCAGCAGGTGTGTCGCTTTTATATGGCGAATACGATTTACCTTACCATTTAATTGCCGCAGCCATCTGTATTGTTTTGGGGGGGATAACCAGTTTTATGTTGCGAAAAGCACCCAAGGACATTGGTAAGCGCGAAGGCTACCTGATTGTTGCTTTAGTGTGGGTGGTATTTTCCTTTTTTGGTCTGCTGCCTTTTTACCTGAGCGGAGCCATCCCTTCCTACACCGACGCCTTTTTTGAAACCATATCGGGGTTTACAACTACCGGGAGTAGCATTTTAAATGATATTGAGGCATTGCCGCATGGCTTATTGTTTTGGCGAAGTCTGATTCAGTGGTTGGGTGGTATGGGAATCATCGTGCTTTCTCTCGCCATTCTGCCCGTATTAGGGGTAGGTGGGATGCAGATGTTTCTCGCCGAAGTACCTGGGCCGGCTCCCGACAAATTGCACCCGAGAATTACAGAGACAGCTAAGCGCCTGTATGGTATTTACGTGCTGTTTACAATTGCCGAAGCTATTCTGCTGGTGTTTGGTGGCATGACGCCGTTTGATGCAATCTGTCACTCATTTACCACCATGGCTACCGGAGGTTACTCCACAAAACAGGCCAGTGTGGCCTATTTCTCATCGCCCTTTATTCAATACACTATTATACTGTTTATGTTTGTTGCCGGCGCCAACTTTACATTGTCATACAGTGTGCTGCGGGGGAAGGTAAAAAAGGTCATTAAGGATGAAGAGTTTCAGGCTTACACCGGTATTATTATTGGGGTAAGTGCCTTGGTTGCTGCTGTTTTATACTTCACCGAAGAGAATATATTCATTGAAAAAGCCTGGCGTGATGGTTTATTCCAGGTGGTGTCAATTATTACCACAACCGGTTATGCTACGGCCGACTATCTGTTGTGGGTGCCTTTCTTGAGTATCGTGATTTTTTTACTCATGTTTACGGGCGGCTCGGCGGGTTCAACAGGCGGAGGTATTAAAATTGTGCGTATCGTACTGCTCATGAAAAACAGCTTTTTCGAGCTGAAGCGCTTGGTGCACCCCAATGCTGTGATTCCTGTCAGGTACAACAACAGGGCTGTTAATCAGGGCATCATTACCAATGTGCTGGCCTTTATTGTTATTTACATGATGACTGTTGGCATTTCGATGATCATCATGAGTATTATGGGCTATGACCTGGACACGGCTCTTGGTGCAGTGGCAACATCCATTGGTAACATCGGGCCGGGATTGGGCGATGTTGGACCTGCATTTAACTTTTACGAAGTGCCGGCTTTCGGAAAATGGTTTCTGTCCTTTCTGATGCTGATTGGCCGTTTGGAGCTGTTTACTGTTATCTTGCTGTTTTCACCGTATTTCTGGAAGGAGTAATTGGTTTTACTCCTGGCGACTTTTAATGAGTTGTTCTACTTCTTCCAATGTTGAAAGAGGCAATGAGTTGAGCTCCCTGGTTAGGTCAAACACCTTTTCTGTCCGACGCAGTTCGTTTAAGGGGTGATTGGCCGGTATTGACAGGTTACTTGGCGTCCATTCCATAAAATCGTTGGGTGTGCAGCCTATGCGTACGCATAAGCGTTCCAGTAAATCCAGATTTAAGCGGTTAACACGGTTGTTCTTCACTTTACTGGCAAAGCTTTCTGAAAATCCGGCTTTACGAAGAAAAGTAAATGGACGGTCGATGGCTTTGGCTTTAAAAATGCGGGTAAAATTGTATCGCAGCATGGTCAATGAGGTTTAGTTGGTTATTGGTTGAAGCAACTTGCGTTAACCGTACTTTAAATTGTTTAAATAGCAAGTTATATTATTTATACTACAATGTAAATAGCGTCAATCAGTCCATATTAGTCTGAATTTGTAGTCAATCATTTTATAACTAAAAAGTAGTTGCGCCAAAAAGTATATTAATTAGTTATAAGCAAATGGTAATTGGTTGTTCTTGTGTTTAAATTGTTCATAAGTATAGAAAAGTGGTGTCAAATAGAAAATAATTAGTGAATCACCAGTGGACGGTGGTATTATTTGCCGATAGGTGAGGTCGTGTTATACTACGAAACGTTCTCAGAACGCTGCATGGCTCGAATATTCGTGTATAACCCGCAGGCTGTTTCTTGTTTCCCGCAGATAGCGCAGATTTACGCAGGGAAGGCGTTATTTATTAAAGGGAAGAAATTTTCCAAAGTTCTCAACTTTGGAAAAGTTTTAGGGAAGAAATCGTCAGGCGCAGTTAGAGTTCAATTTCCCCTTTCCCATACCTCACAACCTCCAGTTCATCGCCGGTACAATCGATTATAGTAGATGGTTCGTTGTTGCCAAAGCCGCCATCAATCACCACATCCACCAAATCGGCAAATTTTTCATAAATCAGTTCCGGATCGGTGGTGTATTCAATAATATCATCTTCGTCTCTAACGGAAGTGGAAAGAATCGGATTGCCCAGCTCTTTCACTAATTCCCGGATAATGTTGTTATCGGGCACCCGGATACCAATGGTTTTTTTATTATTCTTGAAGAGTTTGGGCACATTGCTGTTGGCAGGTAAAATAAACGTGTAAGGCCCCGGTAAGTGCCGTTTCATGAGTTTAAACACATGGTTGTTCAAGGGCTTGGTAAAATCAGAAATATGGCTGAGATCGTAGCAGATAAAAGACAGGTTTGCCTTTTTCAGGTTGATATCTTTGATGCGTGCTACCTTTTCAACGGCTTTGGCATTGTTAATATCGCAGCCAATGCCATAGATGGTATCGGTGGGGTAGATGACGATGCCACCATTACGAAGAACCTCAACGATTTTTCGTATTTCCTTTTCATTCGGGTTTTCCGGATAGAGTTTAACTAACATGGTACCTCCTTAGTTTGCTTAAAAATAGCAAATTAAATCCAAATATTCAGATACAAAAAAAGGTTCTGCTATTGCTAACAGAACCTTTTTTTGTGGGGAGAGCAGGATTCGAACCTACGAAGACATAAGTCAGCGGAGTTACAGTCCGCCCCAGTTGGCCACTTTGGTATCTCCCCAACTGATAAATTCAATAAAAAAGCCATTCAAAAGAATGGCTTTGAGCGGAAGACGGGGCTCAAACCCGCGACCCTCAGCTTGGAAGGCTGATGCTCTATCAACTGAGCTACTTCCGCAATAATTAAAATATTGAGCCTGTGGAGGGACTCGAACCCCCGACCTGCTGATTACAAATCAGCTGCTCTAGCCAGCTGAGCTACACAGGCAAATGGTGGGGAGAGCAGGATTCGAACCTACGAAGACATAAGTCAGCGGAGTTACAGTCCGCCCCAGTTGGCCACTTTGGTATCTCCCCATCAATCACTTTCAATATTTTTAATCTTTTCTCACAACTCGTTTGTTGTTGAGAGCCTGTGGAGGGACTCGAACCCCCGACCTGCTGATTACAAATCAGCTGCTCTAGCCAGCTGAGCTACACAGGCGGGTGGGTAAGCTACCCATATCGCACTGCTACAACCGTCTACCCTTGCTGCCGCCAGGCCCTGGGGGAGTTCAACAGGAGCTAGTCGTATGGGACTTACCCGTGTTTGTTTCTTGATTGCGGATGCAAAAGTAGGGCAATTTTTCATCCTTGCAAATATTCAGCACTACTTTTTTTTGCTGAAATAGCTAAAGTGGTGAAAATGAAAAACAAAATTTTTCATTTTTTTTATTGATAGTTGATGGCCAAATTAAATCTTGGCCGATTCGCCGGGTTTAAAAGGATATTTGTATTTTAGATGTCGATAACTTAAAATCTAAATTATGGAAAATGAAAACAAGACTCCATCTAAAAGTTGGATCAATAACGGAGTAATATTCGGGGCCGTCCTGGTTGTTATGAATGTTCTGATGTATCTCGTGGTTGACCTGGAGAAGATTTCCTTGATGGGATTTGCCGGAATTGGAATCGTATTCGGGTTTTTACCTGTAATTATTGGCTTAATCATTATCATCAGAAATTACCGAAAGGAACTGGGAGGCTATATGAAACTAAAGCAAGGCATGCTGTATGGAACTTATGTAACATTTGTGGCTGCCGTTATTGTTGCGATATATTCTATCGCTTTCAATAATTTCATTGATCCCGACTATGTGCAAAAAACTCAAGAGGCTGTTATAGAAAAAACATACAATTTTATGGAATCAAGCGGTGTTCCTCAGAGTGCTATTGACGAGCAGCTTGGTGAAATGGAGAAGGAAATGCAAAAAGAGGTGGATAATGCTAAATTGATTTCGCCATTGAAATCTATTCTTTATACCACT
The DNA here is from genome assembly GCF_051851475.1 of Carboxylicivirga taeanensis. NCBI lineage: Bacteria > Pseudomonadati > Bacteroidota > Bacteroidia > Marinilabiliales > Marinilabiliaceae > Carboxylicivirga > Carboxylicivirga taeanensis. The sequence continues at coordinate 77,623 of NZ_JBPUSJ010000002.1, forward strand.
ATTATGGGGTTTGTTATTTCTCTTATCTTAGCAGCAATATTTAAAAAGGAGCCTTCGGTGTTTAATACCACAGAAGGGGTAGAAGAAGCTTAATATGGATTTATCAATTGTCATCCCCTTATATAACGAGGAAGAGTCAATCAACGAATTATATGCATGGATTCAGCGGGTAATTGACCCGCTGAATTGGTCTTACGAGGTTATTTTTGTTGATGATGGCAGCAATGATGCCTCGTGGGAAAAGATACACACCTTACGTAAGGAATCACAGCATGTGCGTGGGATTCGCTTCCGGCGAAACTATGGTAAGTCGGCTGGCTTGTTTTGTGGGTTTGATGCTGCACAAGGCGACGTGGTGATTACCATGGATGCCGATTTGCAGGACAGCCCGGAAGAGTTGCCCGAGTTGGTGCGTATGGTTAAGGAGGATGGCTTTGATATTGTAAGTGGCTGGAAAAGGAAACGCTACGATCCGTTGGGTAAAACACTGCCTAGTAAACTGTTTAACCGCACCGTCCGCATGGTGTCGGGCATTAAATTGCACGATTTTAATTGTGGGTTAAAGGCCTACAGAAAAGAGGTGGTGAAAAACATAGAGGTGTATGGCGAGATGCACCGCTATATTCCTTTAATTGCCAAGCAAGCCGGATTTAACCGTATTGGCGAAAAAGTGGTGCAACACCAGGAGCGGAAGTACGGCGTATCGAAGTTTGGCATTGAACGCACCATCAAAGGGTTTCTCGACCTGTTATCGGTAACATTTATTTCCAAGTTTGGCAAGCGACCCATGCATCTGTTTGGTGCCTTTGGAACACTCATGTTTATTGTTGGGTTTTTGTCCGCACTTTGGTTGGGTATAAGTAAACTGTGGTATGTGTATCATAATATTCCGGCACGCCTGGTTACCGATAGTCCTTATTTTTACATTGCGTTGGCCAGTATGGTGATTGGTACCCAGCTGTTTTTGGCGGGCTTTTTGGGCGAATTGGTGTCGCGCAATGGTAGTGAGCGTAATCAATATCATATTGAAGAAACAATTAACTAATGGCATTTTATAGTGAGATAGTTGAGGCCTATGATGCAATTTTTCCTTTGAATAAAAAGCAGGTGAGTTTTGTTCAGGAGGCACTGGGAGGTGCTTTGGCAGGGAAAACTGTATTGGATATTGGATGTGGCACCGGTTCATTGGCCATTGCGCTGGCCCGGCAGGGTGCCAAAGTCAGAGCTTTTGATTACGATGAAGAGATGGTGGCCAAAGCCGAAGAGAAAAGGCCCCAGGCACTCGATCTTCAGTTTCAGCAAGGCGATATGAGAGCTGTGGGCGATTATTTCCAACCGATGGGCTTTGAGGCGGTGTTGTGTTTTGGCAACACATTGGTGCACCTGAACGCACTCGAAGAAGTGGAGGCCATGGTGCAGCAATCGGCCCATCGACTAAAAGCTGGTGGGAAGCTCTTGCTGCAACTTGTAAATTACGACCGTGTAGTCGGTGAGCGGGTGGTAAGTTTACCAACCATACAAACAGATGATTATGCCTTCGTGCGTAATTATACACATCGCACTGATGGTAAAATTGATTTCTCAACTGTGTTAAAAACACCTGGTTCTATTGTTGAAAATACCGTTCCTTTATTGGCGCTTGCGCGTCAGCCGCTGGAAGCCATTCTCAATAAGTACTTTTCGGAGGTACAATGTTGGGGTGGTTTTGACCGCTCCGAATGGACAGCAACAACTTTTCACCTGGTAGTGGAGGCTAGAAAGTAGCCTTCAGCCGTTCAACAACCTTTTGGTCAATGGGGAAGGTGAATTGGCTGGGCGATAATTGATTAATTGCAAGCCATCTGAAAGCCTGAGCGCCCTCTTCTTGCGGAATGTTATTTGGGGTTCTGGTGGTAGGTATTACCGCTTTATTTGCTAATTCAACGGTGTAGTAAATGCTTAATAGCTGCATCTTATTAAAGAAGCGTGCTTCCTGAAAGTAGTCGGTGGTGTAAAAGTGCTCTTTTATATGCACTTCCACATTTAATTCTTCTCTAAACTCGCGTTTTAAACACTCAAGTGTTCCTTCTCCATATTCCAGGCCGCCGCCAGGGAACTTGGTCATGTACATGCCCATGCGGTACTCGTCGGTCACCAGAATTTCGTTCCGATCATTGACTAATAAGCCATACACGCGAATATTAAAGCTTGGAGAGGTTGTCATAGTGAAGAAAAACACCGGGCCATAAAGTTTGTAAACCGCGAGCAAGGATTTGCTTGTGGCCCGGTGGGTTAAACTGATTCGATTTGTTTATCAACAAATTTAATAATTTCTTCCGTTTGGCTGGGGTGAAACCAGTTTATTTCTTTGTCGCGCCTGAACCACGACAGTTGACGCTTGGCATAGCGGCGTGAGTTGCGCTTAATCAACTCAATGGCCTTATCGGCATCGTATTCGCCATCCCAGTGGGCAAATATTTCTTTGTAACCAACTGTGTTGAGCGAATTGCTTTCTTTCAGGTGGTAAAAGGCTTTGGCTTCCTCAAAGAGTCCGTCTTCCACCATTTGATCTACACGCGCATTAATGCGTTCGTAAAGCTGCTCCCGCTCCATGTCTAAACCTACTTTCAGAATGTTGAACGGGCGCTTCCGGCTCGAGTTGGTTCGCAAAGAGCTATAGGGTTGTCCCGTCATGAGGCACACTTCAAGTGCATGCATCACGCGTTTATGGTTCTTTAAGTCAACCTGATTATAGAATTCCGGATCGAGCATTTTCAATTGACCACGTACCGCTTCCAGTCCATCATTATTGTATAGGTCCATCACCTCCTGTCGTAATTCCGGGTCAATGGTTGGCAGTTCGTCAATGCCTTTGCACACGGCATCCACATACATCATTGAACCGCCTGTCATCATTACTTGTTGGTGTGTTTCAAAAAGTTTTTCGAGGAGCTTTAATACATCCTGTTCAAACTGGTAGGCGTTGTAATAGTCATGAACCGAATGAGTGCCAACCATATGGTGTTTCACGCGCTTAAGCTGCTCCTCAGTGGGAGCAGCAGTTCCTATTTTCAATTCTTTAAAAAGCTGTCGGCTGTCTGACGAAATGATTTCAGTCTGTAAATGCTCGGCCAGTTGCAGGCATAATTCAGTTTTGCCAATGCCGGTGGGGCCAATTAGTACTATCAGTGTATTAGTCATTGTGTGCTAGTATTGGTCAGCCAGGTCATCCAGGTTTAAATCGTCATCGAAATGGTCTAAATCGTTAAATTTCATGGAGTCGAGCGTGCCGTCAAACTCATCATCAAATTGGTCTAGATCTGGCTTTGTGGTCTCTTCTGTGAAATCACCTATCATAATTTGCTGAGGTGTTTCGCCCTCATTGCGGTAGCAGTTAGGCTTATCCAGACTGCCCTTTTTTATTTCTATTACCTCGATAAAAAATGCTCTTTCGGAGAAAAAATCAAACACATAAAGCAGGCGTTGTCCTTCTTCAAATAGAAAATCGGAAATCAGGGTGTTGTGCATTACTTTTATTTCGGATGAATGTCCTTCTGACATGTCCAGTAAAGTAATTTCAGATTCCTTGTTCCACCCACTATCGGTGGTGAAAAATGAAGCCATCTGTGAGGCATCGTAGTTAAGTGTATCCTGTATGCAAGCGTGCAGATCCGCAAAGCTTAGCGTATCGTCTATTGCTATTTCTTTCACGAAATTATCGACCTCATTCGATAATATCCTCAGGTAAATAATCATTACGTTGTTTTTTGGTTGTTGGAGTCAGATCTTCAAAAGTATGAAAAATAACGTTTAGCTGATATATTTTGTTTGTCAAAAGGGTAAACATTGCCCTTGTAAGAATTGTTACTAACACAAATTAAAACGATTCGAAATATTATGAAACAAATGGTTTATTTACTTGTAGGATTGGTCGTTGGTGCAATTGTAACGCTTTTTGTGATAAAAAATATGGCGCCTAAGATGATGCTCGTTGAGAGCAAAAGTCAGTTTAGTTTTGAAGAAACGCTTGAACGTTTGCAGCAGGCGGTTGATGAGAAAGGATGGAAAACGCCTTATGTTCATGATCTGCAGGCTACAATGGCCAAGTTTAACTATGATGTTAAGAAAGTGAAGGTGATGGAAGTGTGCAAGCCAGATGTGGCGCAAATGATACTCACCAAAGATGACGAGCGTATTGCCTCTTCGCTGATGCCTTGCCGCATATCTGTCTATGAAAAAAGTGACGGTCAGGTATATATATCGCGCTTGAACAGTGTTAAAATGGGTGGCCTGATGGGCGGTGTTATTAAGCGGGCCATGGATATAGCCGGTAATGAAAGTGAGGAAATTATTCTCGAGGCCGTTGGGCAGAACTAATTAAAAATCAACCTAAAATAATCGAATAGCTTATGCAGAAGGTAATCATTTTGGCTTTTGCCGTGTTTCTTATGGCCTGTAATTCGTCAAACGGAAAAAAAGAGAGTGGCGTGCAGGTTTCTAAATCCGAACAGTTAAAAACAGACACACATCCGGGAGAGATTCAGTATAAAAGACACTGTTTATCGTGTCACCAGAAAAATGCGGGTGGAATACCTGGTATGTATCCGCCTTTGGCCAAAAATAAAGTGGTTTCAGGGGATAAGGAACCCTTAATTAATATTGTGTTGCACGGTATGAGTGGTGAGATAGAAGTGAATGGAGTGACATATAACGGGGTGATGGCGAGTTATAAAAACCTGTCGGATGAAGATATCGCGGATATATTGAATTACTTACGTTCGGGCTTTGGCAATTCAGGAGAGGCAATTACTCCGGCTGAGGTTAAGAGTTTGCGATAGTTCGGCTTGATAGGATTTTAACTATTTTTACAAGCCTAAAAGCAAACAAACCATAAAATGAGTGATAACAAAAAGGGGTTTATAACCCGTTCATTGCATACTAGTTTTCCCAAGCCGGATGCTTACAATGCATTGCATATGCCGGTGTACGATGGCGTGGCTTATGAATTTGAGAGTGCTGAAGAGATTGCAGACACATTTGCAGGTAAAAAATTTGCACATGCCTATTCTCGTACTTCCAATCCAACCGTTGAGTATTTTGAGCGTAAGATGCAGGCTGTGACTGATGCACGTTCGGTCATCGCCTTGTCATCGGGTATGGCCGCCATATCGAATGTGCTCATAAGCTTGGTGGAAAGAGGAGGTAATGTAGTTGCTTCCAATCAGCTGTTTGGTCATTCCTATGCCTTGTTGAAGCAAACGCTGCCCGCTTTAGGGATTGAAGTGCGTTTTGTTGAAATGACCAATATGGAGGCGGTTCAAAAAGCAACAGATGAACAAACACGGGTATACTTCTTTGAGACCATTACGAATCCCCAGCTCGAAATTGTTGACTTGTCACAATTAAGTTCGCTAGCCAAAGCTAATGGGGTTGCTGTGGTTTGTGACAGCACCATTACGCCACCTTATGTTTTTCGCTCAAATGAGTTTGGAGTGGATGTGGAGGTAATGTCCACCACGAAATTTATTTCTGGTGGAGCCGCTGCTTTTGGTGGGGTGGTAATTGATAATGGTACTTTCGATTATGCGAGTTTACCAGCCTTGAAAACATGGGCCAATCAATTTGGGCAAGGAGCTCTGGTGGCGCGCATTCGTAAAGAAGTATTCAGGCATCTGGGAGGTGCTATGACTGCTCATACGGCTCATTTTATGAATATGGGCCTCGACATTATGCCCTTACGTGTGGATCGCTGTGTGGAAAATTGCCTGCAGCTGGCAGCCTTTTTTGAGGCCCACAAACGCATAGTGGCCTGCAATTATCCGGGTGTGGAAGGCACTAAAGGATATGAGTTGGCGCAACTGCAGTTTTCGGGTAAGCCCGGTGCTGTCATGACTTTCGATCTGGAGTCCAAAGAGGCCTGTTATCAGTTGTATAATCGTCTGAAGGTAATGCGGCGAGCAACTAATTTAAATGACAATAAAACGCTCATTATCCATCCCGAATCAACTATTTACGCTGAGTTTTCGGAGCAAGAAAAGCGTGAGATGGATGTGCGGCCAACCATGATGCGTTTGTCGGTTGGGATAGAAGATATCGAGGATTTGATAGGAGATTTTACCCAGGCTTTGTAATTTTACAGGATGTGTAAATTCGGACCATTAGCAGTTGTAATGCTGCTTGTATTTAGCGGAGGCATTAGGGCCCAAGAGGAGGTAAAAAGTGATTCGTCCAGTCAAACATTGGTTGAACAGGCGGCTGTATTGGTTGAGGAGGTAATCGATATGGTGACGATTGAGCGGGGACGCAATACTTTTTCGTTCTACCCGATGGCAGGTTATTCACCGCGAACCGGTTTTGAACTGGGACTGATGCCGGTATGGCGCATCCGACCGAAACAGTCCGCAGCCAGTCCCTATTACCGACCGTCAACAATAGCGCCCTCTATTAAGGTGTCTACAAAGGGCATGTACGATTTGGAGTTGGATGCAATGATTTTTACTTCAAGCCGATGGATGTTTATTTCTAAGTTTCAGTACCTTTTCTTACCGGATGAATTTTATGGTATAGGTAACTATACCAAGGAGCCACCTTACTCAACATACGATATTAACCGCTTTGCCTTTAATACGGATATTCTGAAGGGGATTAGCGAAAGCCTGTTTTTAGGCCTTCGCCTGGATGTAAACTATGACCGCTACTCTAATTATAAGGGCGAGCTTTTGAATCCCTCTGTTCTTGGTTACGAAGGAGGATGGGCCAACGGTATCGGACCGGGAATGGCCCTTGATAATCGTGATGATCAATTGTATCCCACAAAAGGCTGGTTTATAATTTTTTCGGGCACTGCTTATAATGATTTTACCGGCAGTGATTACCGGTTTGTGGCTGCTAATCTGGATGTTCGAAAATTTTGTTCATTCAATAGTGATAAATCCATTCTGGCGTTGCAGGCGGTTATGAATTCAACCTTTGGTGATGTGCCTTTCTATAAACTTTCATCTATTGGTGGAAAACGCATGCTGCGTGGAATTGCCCACCCTTATCGCTATTTGGATCAACACTCCTGGTTTGCACAGGCCGAATGGCGACAGCATATTTGGTGGCGTCTTGGTGGCGTGCTTTTTAGTGGGGTTGGTAAAGTTTCTCCTGAGTTCCTGCAGCGTCCATTCGCCGATTTGCACCTTGTTGGTGGCGCAGGCCTGCGTTTTAGAGTATTGCCCAAGGAGGGCCTGAACTTTAGAATGGACTTTGGAGTGACCAATAGAGGCGATAATGGCGTATACTTCACCATTAGGGAAGCGTTCTAAAACTGATTCTTCATACCTCTCTCAATACCTATTATTTAGGTAGGAATACAGGAAACTCATACTGTTTTTTTTATTTGTGTAACTCTCACATTATCAAACGCTAATATCATACCCTACAAAACAAATAGGATAAAAAAGTATTTTATTTTTTGGACTTGCTAATAATCTGATTGATATTTGCTAACAGAAAAAAGTAAAATAGTAGGATATGTTTCCAAAGAAAGTACATTATGGCTTACGCTTTTTATTAACCTTGTCGGGTTTAGCAGAGGGAACTCACCTTGGAGTAGCCGAAATTGCTGAACGGGAACAGTTATCGGTAAAATTTTTGGAGGCTATTGCTGTGACCTTGCGTAAGGAGGGAATTGTGGATGTGCGGCGAGGTGCCGGAGGCGGCTACAGTTTGTCACGCCCTTTAAAAGAGATAACACTTTACCAGATTGTATTGGCTCTGGATGAAAAGCTGGAAAAAGAAATCTCAACAGAGGGGGAGCATAATACTGAAAAAGCAGTTGGGCGATTTCTGTTAAGCGTACGAAACGATTATGGGCGCTTGCTTCGAAAAGTTACTTTGGAGAAACTGAAGAACTACTATGCCGAAGAAAATGAAAGAATAATGTATTATATATAACAATATTAAACCGTAGAAACCATGAGTAAAATAGCGCAGAGTATTACCGAATTAATAGGAAAAACACCCTTAGTAAAAGTGAACAGGTTGGCCAATGGTGCAGGCGCCGAAGTTGTAGCTAAATTGGAGTTTTTTAATCCAGCCAGTTCTGTAAAAGATCGTATCGCTTATGCCATGATTGCGGATGCTGAGCAAAAAGGCTTACTGGATCAAGATACCGTGATTGTGGAGCCCACCAGCGGGAATACAGGAGTTGGTTTAGCTTTTGTGGCAGCGGTTAAAGGCTATCGCTTGATTTTAACCATGCCTGAAAGCATGAGCATTGAGCGTCGCAAGCTACTGATTAAGTTCGGTGCCGAGTTAGTGCTGACTCCAGCCGAAAAAGGCATGAAGGGGGCCATTGAGAGGGCTGATGAAATAGCTGCGGAACTGCCTAAAGCTTTCATTCCTCAGCAGTTTAATAATCCTGCCAATCCGGCTATTCACAGATGCACAACAGCCGAAGAAATTTGGGAAGACACGGATGGTAAAGTAGATATTTTTGTAGCGGGTATTGGTACCGGAGGAACCATAACAGGCGTGGGTGAGATTCTTAAGGAGCGTAATCCCAATGTGAAAATTGTGGCTGTAGAGCCGGAAGCTTCACCAATCTTGTCAGGCGGTCAGCCTGGTCCACATAAAATTCAGGGCATTGGTGCCGGTTTTGTGCCAAATGTGTTAAACACCGATGTGTTTGATGAGGTGGTGAAGGTAAGCAATGAAGATGCCATTGAAACAGCTCACAAAGCCGCCAAGAAAGAAGGTATCCTTTGTGGTTATTCCTCTGGAGCTGCGCTGTTTGCTGCCATTTCCGTGGCACAACGTCCTGAAAATGCCGGTAAGCGCATCGTGGTGGTATTGCCAGATACCGGAGAGCGCTACCTGAGCAGCTTCAACATCGACTAAAAAAACTTCAGAATAACTTGAAATATTAAATGGATGTAAACCGTATGGTGGTATTTTACCACCGTACGGACTAGCATCTAACACCCCAAATTTTCAGAGCGATGCCACAGCATAGATGTAAATATTGCAGCTCATCATACCGAATGCCCGGCCGGGCATAATATCATTCTTAAGGCCGGAATAATCTTTCGGTTGATTCATAATTAGATAGTGTTTTTATAGGCGGCTTTTTGCTGCAATTGGTTGTATTACAAGATAAATACGATTTAGGATGTCACAGCATATAACAACCGGTATTTTATCGGACACATTACTCGGTGAAGCTAATCACCTGGTGAATAAACTCTCTAAGGAACAGTTGCTTTGGTTAGGTGGATACCTGTCTGGCATTGGATTGAACGGACAGTCAAATACTGCACTTGCATACCAGCAGGAGGTTACAAATGGAACAGGAATAAAGGGTAATCAAACATCAACAGCAAGCCTTAAGGTGTTGGTAGGTTCACATTCAGGTAATGGCAAACTAGTTGCCAGGCAGCTGGTAGAGCAGGCCAAAAACACCAAGCTGCAACTGGACGTAAGTAGTATGGGTGATTTTCGTCCAAAGCACCTGCAAAAAGAAGAGAATGTAGTTTTTATTGTTTCCACCCATGGGGAAGGAGAGCCGCCGGTTGAAGCAGCCGATTTGCATAAGTTTCTCGGTGGTAAGCGGGTGGGCGATATCTCGCAGCTGAACTATGCCGTTGTAGCATTGGGCGATAGCAGTTATCAGTTCTTTTGTAAAACTGGTTTGGATTTTCATAATCGCTTAAAAGCACATGGTGCCAATGCCTTAAGTGAACCTTTACTCCTGGATGTTGACTTTAAGGATCAACTCGATAATTTGCCCGATACTGTTTTGGCACTTTTCGGCAATTTAAAAAGTTCTTCCTCTGAAACAGTTACTTCAGCGGTAGGTGCACGTAATATTACAGACGGTTTAGTGGAGGCTGAGCTGATTGATAAGGTGCTGTTGAATGGACGGGGTTCCAATAAGGAAACCTATCACATTGAGCTGGATATTGAAGGAACAGGCTTAAGCTACCAACCTGGTGATGCACTGGAAGTGTATGCGGTAAATAGTAGCGAACTGGTGCAGCAACTCCTTACCAAACTCAATTACACCGGCGATGAACCGGTTGTTCATAAAGGAACATCCTATACAATTAGCGAGCTCTTGAAGCACCATAAGGAAATTACAGTCGTTACGATTCCTGTGTTAAAGAAATTATCAGCTTTTGTAAAAGAGCCGGATTTGAACCGTTTATTGGATAAGCGCGATGAGTTGGACAGCTTCCTGTATGGTAGCGATTTACTGGATGTTTTGTCCGACTTTAGCTTATCTATTCAGCCGCAGGAGTTGGCTGATGCCTTACGAACCTTGCCACCCAGGGCTTATTCCATCGCTTCCTCACAGTCGGAAGTGGGCGATGAGGTGCATCTCACAGTAGGGGCCGTGCGCTATGAGAAGAATGAACGCCCTCACCAGGGTGTGTGTTCAACCTTTCTAATTGATCAACTGGATGAAGGCGCTAAAGTAGCGGTGCAGATTAAATCTAATGAGGGTTTTCGTTTGCCTGCTGATGATAAGGACATCATTCTGATAGGTGCCGGGACTGGTATTGCGCCTTACCGCGCTTTTTTGCAGGAGCGGGCCACTGCTGAGGCGACCGGTAAAAACTGGCTGTTCTTTGGTGACCAGCATTTCGAAACAGATTTCTTATACCAGGCTGAGTGGTTGAAGTATCGGCAGAAGGGGGTGTTGTCAAAAGTCGATGTGGCATTTTCACGCGATCAGGAGGAGAAGGTTTACGTGCAGCACCGAATAAAAGCACAGGCTGACGAAGTATATGCATGGCTGCAGAATGGGGCAACCATTTATGTGTGTGGCGATCGTAAGACTTTGGCCAGAGATGTACAACAGGCTTTTATTGAAATACTGCAGGAGCAAGAGAATATCTCTTTTGAGCAGGCTGCAGAGCGCTTGCTGCAGCTGAAAAAAGAAGGTCGTTATCAGGAAGATGTTTACTAACCAACCAAAAACAAGCACATGACATTGAAGCAAAACAATCTGCCTCAGCCGCAGGCCTGGAAGCCTTCTGAGGTGGAAACCATAAAAACCAATAGTAATTATTTGCGCGGTACACTTGAGCAAAGCCTCAACGATGCCATTACCGGTGCCATTGCTCCTGATGACACGCAGCTGATTAAATTTCATGGGAGCTATCAGCAAACCGATCGGGATTTGGATGAGGAGCGCAAGAATCAGAAGTTAGAGCCGCTGTACAGTTTTATGATTCGCGCCAGGGTGCCGGCCGGTATTTCAACTGCAGCTCAATGGCTGGCAATGGATGAGCTGGCTGATAAATATGGCAATGGTACATTGAAACTAACAACACGTCAGGCTTTTCAGTTGCATGGAATTGTGAAAAAGAACCTGCGACAAACCATGCAGGGAATTAATGATGCGCTGTTGGATAGCATAGCCGCCTGTGGTGATGTCAACCGCAATGTGATGAGTACCTCCAATGAAGGATTGTCGCCTGTGGTAGGTGAGCTGGCCGGGTTTGCAAAAGCCATTAGTGAGCATTTGTTGCCTAAAACAACGGCCTACCACGAAATATGGTTGAACAAGCAGCTGATTACCGGCGGGCAGCAGGATGAGGAGCCTATCTATGGCAAAACGTACCTGCCGCGAAAATTTAAAATTGCCATTGCTGTGCCTCCTTACAACGATACGGATGTATTTGCCAATGACATTGGATTGATTGCTATTGTTAAAGACAATCAGTTACTCGGCTACAATGTGGCAGTTGGGGGTGGAATGGGCAAAACCTATGGCATGCCCGAAACCTATCCTCGCCTGGCCGATGTAATTGGTTTTGTGCCAAAAGACAAAGCACTTGAGGTAGTGGAGGAAATAGTGAAAGTGCAGCGCGATTTTGGGAACCGGGAGAATCGTAAGCTCGCCCGTCTTAAATATACGCTCGACCGGATTGGTTCAGAGGTCTTTGTTGAATTATTGCAAGCGCGACTGGGATTTGAGTTGGAGGATTCTAAACCTTATTTGTTTGAGTCTAATGGTGACGTGTTTGGGTGGAAGAAAGCGGCTGATGGTACCTGGTTTTTAGGGCTGCACATTGAGCACGGACGTATTAAAGACACGGATGCTTTGCAACTGAAGCAAGCTTTGAAAGAGGTGGCGCAGCTTGGAGTGTGTGACTTCCGCCTGACTGGTAATCAGGGTTTGGTGCTGGGTAAGGTTATTACACGTGATAAGCTGAAAATACAGGAGATATTAGGGCGTTATGCCGCAGGTGATGCACAAAAACTATCCGGATTGCGAAAGCATGCCATTGCCTGTGTGGCTCTTAATACTTGTACTATGGCCTTCGCCGAAGCAGAACGCTACCTGCCTTCCCTGGTGACTAAGCTGGAGTTGTTGTTGGAAAAGTTTGGTTTGTCAAATGAAGATATTCTCATACGAATGACGGGCTGTCCCAATGGGTGCGGACGTCCATTTCTTGGTGAGATAGGCCTGGTGGGGCGTGCCATGGGTAAGTATAATCTTTACTTGGGAGCTGGCTTTGCAGGGGAACGTCTGAATACCTTGTATAAGGAGATGGTATCGGAAGCAGATATTCTGCAATTGCTGGAGCCTTTATTTGAAAGTTATGCTGGTGAGCGAGCAGCAAAGGAACGCTTTGGTGATTTTCTGGTTCGAACAGGTGTGATTGAAGCATCTCAGCAAGTTCAATCCATCAAATAAGCGGCCATGAAAGACAAACGATACAGAAGCATCATCAAAACCATATCGTGGCGGGTGACAGGTACCATCGATACCTTTCTGGTCTCGTGGCTGGTTACAGGACGCCTTGGTCTGGCGGCCTCCATCAGCATGGTGGAGGTGTTTACCAAGCTCTTGCTTTACTATCTGCACGAACGACTCTGGAACCGCATAAAAATAGGGCAGGAGAAGATCGAACCAGACTATCAGATTTAAAATACGCATGTATGAATTTTTTACCCATTAGTATCAATATCGAAGACGAGACCATCCTGATAATCGGTGGGGGAAAAGTGGCCATTCATAAAATTGAATCGCTGGAGCGCTTTACTCATCGAATCAAGATCATCGCCAAAGAGGTGGTGCCCGAAATTCGTCAGCGCAGCTTTATAGAGATTGTAGAAAAAGAATATGAACCGGGCGACCTGGATGGCCATCTTCTGGTCTATGCGGCTACCAATGACAGTGTTCTGAACAGCCGGATTCGGGAGGATGGCAAAGCCAGACGTTCCATCGTTAATGTGGTGGATAAGCCCGGGAATTGTGACTTTGTTTCGCCAGCCATTTATAAACAGGATAATATGACTGTAGCAGTGAGCTCCAATGGTGAGAATGTGTTTGCAGCCATTCATTGGCGCAACCAGATTCGTGACTTGGCGCAGAGCAATCAGATTGGCAGCTCGAAAACCAAGGAAATTTTTCGGCAGGAGTTTCACGCTGCCAATCAAAAGTCTTAATCATTTAAAAAGTAACATGATGCAAATACAGATACAGGTTTTAGCACCCGTTTTCAATAGTGTATATCACCAGCTAAACAAGGTGTTACCCAAAGGGACAGAGCTGATGGTGAGTAGCCATCGGTATGAGAATCGATTGGATGCCGAACAATTGATGGCCATGCTGATGAAGGGTGTTGACTGTATCGTTGTGCCAACCAATAAGGTGCATTATCCGATTCATGCAGAAGTGCCTGTTGTGGCTGTGTTGGCTAATGAGGACGATGAACTCAACCCGCTTTTGTTACTTGGTTTGAATCAGGAGAAGGCACAATTATTTTCACAGCTGGAGGGCGACTTACGCTTGCGCTACGGCAGTGTAGCTATCGCTGGTTTTGGCCCCGGAAACCCTGAGCTGCTGACCCTGAAAGCGCAGCGTTTAATTGAGGAGGCTGATATTATTTTTCATGATGATTTGCTGGATGATGCCTACCTGAATGCCTACAAAGCTGAGAAAGTATATGTGGGTAAGCGAAAAGGGAAGCACAGTGCGCACCAGGGAACCATTAATGAACTTCTGTATAGGGCAGCACTGGAGGGAAAGCAGGTGTTGCGCCTGAAGGGTGGTGATCCCTTAATTTTTGGACGCGGGGGTGAGGAGCATCACTACTTAACGCAGCGTCTGGTAGATGTAGAGATGGTTCCTGGCATTACGTCAGCTTTGGCTGCTGCTGCTGATGCGGTGGTGCCGCTCACATCGCGTGGAACCAGCACCTCGGTAGCTTTTACACTTGGACATGATGCGCTGTACAACCAGTTGCCTAAGGCCGATACACTCGTATTCTATATGGGCGCCTCTCAACAGAAGCCCTGGGCAAGACGATTGGTCAAAGAAGGATGGCCGGGCAATACGCCTGTGGTTTGTGTTCGTAATGCGTCATTATCAGATAAGGAAATTCGGCGCTACACGCTCGAGGAATTATTATCCAGCGAAACAGTATTGCCTGCGCCGGCCTTATTGCTTGTTGGGCAATCGGCCGGTCAAAGCGGTTATCTTCCAGCAAAAAAGTGGCTGTACACCGGCTTGGATGTAAAATATTTTAGGGAGGAAGGAAGGGTTGTGCATAATCCGTTAATGGAATTACAGCCCTTACCTTTAGTTGAAGAGCATACGCGGGTACTTCAAAATCTGAAGGCCTTTGACCGCATTGTGTTTGCATCGCCCTATGCAGTGCATCATTTTATACAAGCACTTTTTAAACTTGGTTTAGATGCCCGGGTTTTGCACAGAAATGAGTTAACCTCAATAGGCGTTTCGACGTCTGAGGCACTGAAGGAATATGGCCTGAATGTTAAACCAGCTTCGAACGATAATTCGTGGCAAGGGCTGGTCAACGCTTTGGAGGCTGAGGAGCTTACTAATGAGTCGGTCCTGTTTCCCTGTTCCGAAAAAGGCCTTGATAAATTGCCAGCAGCAATGGAGGGGCTTGGAAATCACGCTTATCAGCTGAAACTCTATAAAAGTGTTCTGCCAGAGCGAGCAGTCCGGCATAACCTGGAAGATTTTTATGGTGTCGTATTGACTTCACCAATTGCTGTACATCACTTCTTTCAATTGTATGGTTCCGTTCCTTCAGACTTGGTTTTTCGGGTAAGGGGTAATTATACTCGAAAAGTATTGGAACAATACATCGGTCAGTTAGGGGTTACTAATAAGTTGTTGGTTGGTAAAGATACTTCAGAAATGGAAGCCTGGTTATAGTTCAGCATCGGTGTTTTACGAAAAAGAAATGGGGCTATCACCAAAGCAGCTGGCCACAAGGAGGTATAAAAAAAGCGGAACAAAACTGTTCCGCTTTTTTTAAGTAAACATTATGATATTAAAAGAACTTACTTCTTTCATCAGTAATTTCAGCTTTACTGCGGATTGCCTCAGTTGTTTGGTAATCCACTTTAAAACCAGTGCTCTGAGATAGCTGAGCTTTTTCAGCATCAACAGTCACCGTGTTGTTGGTTACGTTATTTACCTTAACCGCATATACCCCGTTGTTTCCAGCTACAGGAGTGCTCACCTCACCAACTTTAGCGTTGGTAGCTAAGGCAACTAATGCAGGCTCAACACCAGCACCTGGCACCTGGAAGGCACCGAAATCAATTTGGCTGGCACTCATTACTTCGCTGTTGATAGCAGATGCTAAGGCATTCAAGTCATTGCCCTGCTTTTTGCTGTTCATTTCTTTAATGATAACCTCTGCTTTTTTATCGTTGCGAAGTTTTCTTTCAATAGACGCTCTTACCGCTGAAACAGATTGGTAGCCTTCTTCTTTCGCACCAGTTAGGAATGCAATAACGTATGAATCGCCAAACTCGAAGATTGGTGACATTTCATTTACGTCAGATTCGAATGCCCAGCGAACCATTTCGCGTGATTGCTCCAGGTTATTAACAGTTCTGTCATTAGCTTTGATACTTCTGCCATAACGCTTAACCAGGTTATCGGCCGTAATGACTTCGTCAAACTTCTCAATAGTATTGTTTAGCGAAGCAAACTTGGCTGCCTGAGCATATACCTGCTGATTGGTTTTTGTGCTGTAGGTAATATTGCGCTCTAAAGTAGCAATGTTGTATTTAGTAACTGGCTTACCTTTATCCTGAATGTGGATGATGTGCGTTCCAAACTGGCTTTCAACTTTTACAATAGATCCTTTAGGATTTTCGAAACAGGCATCATTAAAAGGTTTCACCATCATTCCTTCAGCAAACCAACCCAGGTCACCGCCATTGATAGCAGACCCCTGATCCATCGAATTTTTACGGGCGATATCAGCAAAATTTGCACCTCCCTTAACTAAAGCATACAGGCTATCAGCTAAAGCAGCATCACCTACCAAAATATGGCGGGCTTTTACTGAGTCAGGAATTTGCTTGATAGCAACAATTCTTGATAGTTTATAAGTGTCGTTTTCCAGGTATGGACCGTACACCTCGTTTACCGAAGCCCCTTTTACAAAACCCTGAAGGGTAGAGCTTAGTTGCTCAAACTTTAGGTTACGATCAATGTAGTTGGATTCTGAGTTCATATTTACGTACTGGATGGCGTCCGTTTCAGGATTAGCAAATTCAACTTTTGAATTTTCAATCCATTCAGCTGCCATCTGACGATCTTCTTCAGATGGTTTTACATCGAATGAAACATACACAACATCGCGCATAGCGTCCTGCTTGTAGTTGTTTTGATGCGCATTGTAGTAGTCCTTAACCTCTTTCTCCGACACGCTAACTGCTGAATCAGGAACCGATGTGTAACGTTTAACCACAAAATCGAAATCAACTTTGTTTGCTTTAGCCTCTGCTTCTGCCTGTGCTTGAGCAGTAGTAACAAACATTCCTTTTTTGATTAGATCGCGGTATTTGGTAAACAAGCGCTCTTTTTTGATTTGTTTTTCGAGAAACAACCAATAAAAGTTAGCATTTGGATCTAAGTTTTTTTGCTGTAGGAAGTTGATTACCTGAGCTCTGTCAAATGCACCTGTCTGTGGATTTGTAAACATCTGACGAATCTGAGGGTGCACATTTTTACCTGTAGCCATCTCAAAAATCTCATCAGCTGTTACCTCTATTCCTAAATCTTCATATTTTTCGTTCATTATGATATCCTGAACCATTTGATTCCAGGCTTGCTCACGAATTTGGTAAGATGTATTTTCATCCAAAGCCGAAGACCGGGCATTGAGCTTGTAATAATCTTCAAGTTCAGTCACATAGCTTTGGTATTCAGGATAAGACACAGATGTTCCATTAATTTCAGCAATCTGCATGTTACGTCTTCTAAAAATGGAATCTCCTGAACTCATTAAATCACCTAATAAAAAGGCTAGGAGCCCTATCGCAATCACGATTATGAGTAATCCAGATTTATTTCTAATTCTCTCTAATGTTGCCATTCTGTTATTACTTAAAAAATTATGTAGATTTCAAAATCAGGTTACGAATATACAAAAAAATGGGACACACGATAAGCTGCAACCATCTTTGCCGCAATAAAGTTTTTGTTAACGATTAATCTGTTTTGTAACTCAACTTAATCAATTCTATTTTGGCATTACTGGCCTCTAATATTTCAAAGGTAAACTGCTCAATGCTTATAACGTCGTTAATCTCCGGAATGGATTGATTATGAAAAAGTATCAGACCCGCTATGGTTTCATATTCATCCGAATGGGGCAGGTGGAATGGGTATTTTTCATTGAGGTAGTCTATTTCCAGTCGGGCTGAAAAAAGGTACTCATTTTCGCCTACCCGTTCTTCAACATGTTCCATGACATCATGTTCGTCATTGATCTCGCCAAATATCTCTTCAAGAATATCTTCTAAGGTCACAATGCCAGCTGTGCCCCCAAACTCGTCAACTACCAGCGCAATACTTTTGTGCTCTTTGGTAAAGAGTTCAAGCGCCTGATTCGCCGTCATCGTTTCGGGGATGATCGAAATTGGGCTGACAATGTTTCGGATTTTTTTTGGGTGCTTAAATAGAGAAGATACATGCACATAGCCAATAATGTTATCTATACTGTCTTTATACACCAGTATTTTGGAAAAGCCTGTTTCGATAAACTGTTTGCGCAAAGGCTCGAGTTCCTCACTTACCTCAATCACCTGAAGGTCGGTCCGGGGGATGATACATTCGCGGATTTTAAGCTTGGAAAAATCCAGTACGTTTTTCAGCAGTTTGATTTCGTTAACCCCTTGTTCGTCTTTATCACTTTTTTCGTGATGCTCGGTAAGCAGGTTGTCTAAATCAATTTTGCTAAGCATCCAATTGGCCTGTTCCGGTGCTGTTTTAGCTTTCAGTATTTTTTGAATGATAAAATCAGAAACCAGCATTGTTAAACTGCTGATGGGGTAAAAAAGCAGGTAAAAAAACATCAATGGCAGCGCAAACACGTTCAGTATAAATGTTGGGTGAATACGGAATAGTGTTTTGGGCAAAAACTCAGCTGTTATAAGAATGACCAGTGTTGAAAACGTGGTTTGAATCAGCAGCAGCCAAATGCTCGATTCGAAATACTGGCTGATAAATGGTTCGATCAAATCGGCCATGTATAAGCCATAAACTACCAAAGCTATGTTGTTTCCAATGAGGATGGTAGAAAGAAATAAGCCTGGGTTCCGCACAAAGCGATCGATGATGCCAGCCTGCAAGGGATGTTTTGTTTTGTTTAACTCCAACAGTAGTTTATTGGAACTAAAGAAGGCCATTTCACATCCGGAAAAAAAGGCGGATAAAACAAGAGTAAGTGTAATTATTAGATAGTCGTCCATTTAAGTTTTAGGCTGTCTTTAACAGGTAAGATAGAAAAAAGCTATGAAATATAATTATTCATCAAGCTCTAAATCCCCGCTTAAATTTTTAATTCGCCAGTTTTGCATGTTTTGGTCTGCTTCGAAACCTGTACCGGTGTAAACACTTTCACCCTGACTAATCGATACAAACTTGTCTGAATAGATTTTCTCCGTCTTCATGTCCCAAAACAACTGTTCGGTGCTTAAAACTTCTCCCTTTTGGTTAACGGCTTCCACATCAAAGTTTAATTCCCATAACTCCTTTTTGTCGTAGAAAATGGCATTGCCACATTTTATCTGGGCATCTATTTCACCATTGCTCTGGTACATGATACAGTGAAGGCCTTGGGGGAAATCGCGGTAGGGCTCTTTTTTACGATCGTATTGCAGCATCTCAGGAGTGATAAACCTTAGCTTAACTTTGCCCGAGTCGGTAATGGTTGTTTCCAGCTCTTCAAGAATAAGCGAAGGTATTTCTTCCCTGTTGGTAATGGCGGCAATAGCCTCGGGTTTATTCGACTGGCATGCCGACAATAAAAAATAAACAGCAAGCAGTAATAAACTGCTTGCTGTATTTATAAATTGAATTCTATTTTTTAATAAAGGTATCAAAGCTTTATTTTTTAACTCTAACGGTAGTTGTTGTGCCAATCCAGCCATTAATTTTATAGTTGTCACCGGCTTTTAATCCCTGGAAGAAGATTTCTTCTGTATTTGGGAAATACTGTGAATAAAGAGCGATGTTTTCATTCGCTTCAGCCGCAACATTGCCATCTACAGCCTTTGCTTTTGCAAACTGATCTACAGCAGCCCAATATACGGTTTTGTGCTCAAATTCTGTAGAGCCATAGCTGCCCGCGCTAGCTGCGTAAGCCTTACCAATTAAGATGTAAGGATCACCCCATCCACCGCGTAATGCGATTGCTTTAAGTGCTTCAGCTCTTGTTTGGCTATATTTCTTTTGCGACATGTAAACTAAACCAAGCGTATGGTGGTATTTGGCTTTGCTGTCGGCATCTTCTTCCAGCGTAATGGCTTCGTTCAAATAGCTTACAGCTTTCTCTAAATCACCTGTTTTCATGTACATACGAGACAGGCCAAAAGCTGATGAAGATGAAGGTTCAATGTTGTGCAGGTGTTCAGACGACTTGTAGAATAGTTCTGACTCACCGCAATCGCCCTTGGCTAATAAGCGGTTAACACGCTTCAACCAGGCAAGATCATCAGTATGATCGGCTAATTGAGGGCCAAAAATTTCTGCCAAAGTTTCGCAGTTAGCAGCACCACTTTGAGCAAATATTTTCTCAACGGTTCCAATGGTTTCCTCAATCTTGTCAGCATACTTTGGCAATGATGTCTTTTGCGTATTCAATGTTTCGGTCACATCTGTGTAAATGTTAACCAGCTTTTCACCCGAAAGCTCATCTAACTTATACATGGCCGCACTGTTCACCATATAGGTCAATAATGCAGGATACTGTGTTTTTACACCCAGATCTTTGTATGAGTTTTCTAATAATGGTTGAGCTTGCTTAATCGTTTCCACATCATCACGATTATGACGCAGCATGGTAATGGCTTTCTTACCCATGATATAAGCTGTTGGGTAGCGCTTGTCGTTACCAAAGTATTTGGCACGCTGGTCGTATACTTTCATTAGCAGATCATAGTAAGCTGCTTTTTTGGCCGCATCCTTTTCCTTCACGTACAAGGCCTCAACAATTCTTTCACCGTGCGAGTATAAGTTCTTATTGGAAGCCGGACATTCGTTGAAAGCAATTTCCCAGCGCGGAAAGGCTTCAGCATAGTTCTTTTGTTTGTAGTACTCGTAATAAAGCGAAAGATTTTCCAAACATCTCAAGCTATCTTCCCCATGGCCGAACTTCGACCCATCTTCAACTCCTTTTTGAGCAAATGCAGATCCAGTAAACAGGAGTCCTGCAATTAATAATGTAGCAATTTTCATTGGCATGGTATTCTGGTTTTTCGTATTAGTTTTAATCAAATTTCCGTTTCATGAACCAATATTCGTGCAACGTCAGGTTCATCGATAAGCGCATATAGTTTTCTTTAATTAAACTATTATTCGTTGTACCTCGTTGACCCCATTCGAAAGCAAGGTTGAAAGACGTTTTACTTCTTTTTAATGGTAATCCCAGTCCAAAAGTTATGCCAAAGTCTTTCAGGTGATCGCCACCGGCCGATTCAGGCATTACCAGGTACTCTTGGGTATAGGAAGTACCAATGCGATATTTAATGCGACTTGGGTAAAAGTTAGCGCTTCTGTAGTTGGGTATAAATTCCAAACCAAACGCAATGCTTTGCTCATCACCAATGGTGAAAACATTCTCATTGGTGGTTGAACTGTTTAATCCAGGGAATGATGATTCGCTCCATTTTGACAGCGAGTAGTCAGCCGTAACAGTCATCATGTCGTCAATGTTATAGGCTAAACCAACACCAAACTTTTCGGGGAGTTCTAAGGCATTGCCTTTAAACTTAGTTTCAGTAAACTTAAGCGAATCGGCATTAATGATGGTTGTTCCATCACGATCGAATCCGGTACCGGCTGCCACTAATTTTGTGACTTTGCCTCGCATACCGGTTTTAGGCTGATAGATGGCCCCGATTACCAGGTTATGACGCTCTTTTAAGTATAATTTATATTGTGCACCAAAATCGATGTAAAAATCATTGATGGATATTTTCTCAGAAGTGGCCACCTTAAAACCGAAGGGGTCGTTGGGGAATTCAGCCAGTGAATTGTGTTCAACACTTCCAAAAATGTAGGAAAAGTGTGCTCCAAACGATAAGTTCTTGATAGGACTGAGGGCTAAGCCCGCATAGGCTTTTGTTGTATTGCCACTGCCCTGATAGTTTGACCTTGTGTAGTCACCATCACTGACGGTTATGTCCGCTGATTCGCTATCATCAAAAAACTTGTAGCCCACTAATGATTCAGGTTTTACCCCAATCGACATAAACCCCCATTTTGATAGTGGATAACCAATGGCAAAATAAGAGAAGTTCATATCAGAAAAGCGTGTACTGGCTTCTTCTGTTTTTATTTTCTGCTCAAAACCGGTTATACCTCCCTCAAAGAAAAAGGAGATCGAGTCCATACTATAGTAGGATGCCGGGTTCACATTGTTTAGGTTATAGGAGCTACTAAGAGCAATACCTGTGTGTCCCATCGCTGCATTTCGGCCAAATCCGTCGGCTTGCAGTTCTCCAATTCCATAGCGAGAGTATGGAGAGTATGTTCTGTTTTGCGCTAAAGCGGCATGTGAAACAAAAGCCACTAGTAAGAAAGTTAAAACAACCTTATATATATTGTGCATTGTGTTCTAGTATTCTGTTAAGTCCAATAAGTACTAAATTAGGATGTACAAAGATGGGATTTTTTAATTTCCTTGCAAAAAATTCTGCATCACCACCTGTTATAATTGTTTTTAACCTTTTATACTGGGAGCTTAAAGCTTGTATTAAGCCCTCTATTTCGAAGGTCAGGCCATGCTGAACACCGGCTCGAATGGCTTCATGAGTGGATGAGCCGACAAGTGGTGTATTGGCTTCTTTTGATAAGTGGGGCAGCCTGCTGGTAAAGTGATGGAGTGCTTTGAAGCGCATGCTCAGTCCTGGCGAAATGTTCCCGCCCCGGTATATGCCATCACTTACCAATTCATAGGTAATAGCTGTGCCGGCATCAATTATCAGCAGATCGTTATCAGGATAGAGGCTGATGGCGCCAGCAACGGCCGCCAGTCGGTCTTTGCCAATTGTTTCTTTGGAGTTGTACTGCCACTCGAAAGGAAGTGGCGTGGTATGGCTAAGATCGATAATTGCTGATGTAACTGTTTTTAAGTTGGTCACTAATTCCTCATGTCTCTCCTTAACAACTGATGATATGATGATTTGTGTAATGTGAAACCTGTCATTCAGCTGCTTAATGGTTTTTTTATCAAGAAAATCAGATAAATCAGAGTGGATGAGCTTACACTGGTCAAAAATCCCAAATTTCAATTGTGTATTTCCCCGGTCAATAACTAAATTCACGTTGCAAAGTGTATTGGTAATCAGTAGTTCGTTTTATTTTTTTCAGCTGCAAGATACGAAACAATATGCAGCTTGTTCACTAACTCAGATGCTTTATATGAGAAAAGTCCTTGTTGTAGAAGACGATAAGTTTATCTCGGCAATATTTACCATGTTCCTGCGCGAATTGGGGCATGAGTTAATAGGTAAATGTGCTGATGGAAAGGACGCTGTGCGCTTATGTCATCGTCTGAGGCCGGATGTTGTGCTGATGGATATTCACCTGGAAGGGGAGATGGATGGCATCCAAACGGCGGAACAACTGCGCAGGGAGTTGGATATTCCGGTTATTTATGTTTCCTCAGACACCAGTAGTCAGGTCATCAAGCGGGCTATTGTGTCTAATTCCTATGGTTTTTTGGTGAAGCCGGTTAATCGCAAAGAGTTGGGGATTGCCATTGATTTAGCCTATTACAAGCACAAGGTGGATCAGGAACAACGTGAGCGGGAACGGGGCTATCGGCAATTTATTAGCGAAGCCTCCATGCCCCTAATGATTTTAAGCGAGGGGCGCATTCAATACCTGAATAATCTGGCGCTCGATTTGTTTAAAACGCATTACATGGAAGATGTACTGCTCTCACCATACTTGCATTTTGTGCACAAGGATGATCAGCCTCAGGTAGAATCTTTACTCGATAATTTCAGGGCGCATGGACATGGTTTTGAGCAAATCAGTATTGCCATGCAAGATGTGCATGGTCAGTCGTTCTTTGCACAAATATCAGGATCTTCCATCATCTTTAATAAGAAGAAATCGCTCCAGATAACTTTAGTGGATAATTCTAAAGAAGTATATGCTCATAAGCGGGTGGAGTTATTGCTCGATTACCTAAATAGTCTTGGTCAGCCCTACTTTATAACCGATGCCCGCCATAAGGTAAAAGAAGTGGCTCCCCACGAGCTGTTTCAGGATGTCCCGCTGGTGGGGCAGCGAATTAACCAGTTGGGCAGCTGGTTTGCTTCGTCAGATAATGGGACCTTAACGCTTACAAAGGGCCAAATTAAGCAGGCTTTTATGGCACAAGAAGTGCTTGATGCCACAGGCGAGGTCTATGAATTACTCTATGTGCCAAAGATTAGGCCGCAATAGCTACTGTACTATTTTTTCCTGCATATCACTTATTAAATGCTTGACTTCTTTAATGGTTTTTATGTCCCTGATGATCAAATATAACTTGCTTTTACCTTCTTTCATCGTGGCTTTTTTGGAGTTGTGCTGTATCCAAAGCAAGGTGTTTCTGAACAGAGCCGATTGGTAAAATGGCGACTCCTGGTTGGAGACAAAATAGAGGTATAGCAGGTTGTTTTTGAAGATGATTTTTTCAATTCCTAACTGCTTGGCCATGCGGCGTATGCGAACCAGTTCGAACAGGCGCTGCCCGGCTTCCGGAATTGGACCAAAGCGGTCAATCAGGTTGGATTCAAATGCTGCCAAATCAGCCTCCTCTTCGATATTGTCCAGCTCCCTGTAAAGATGCATTCGTTCGGCAACGTTTTCAATGTAGTCTTCGGGTAACCTGAGTTCGGTATCGGTTTCAATCAGGCAGTCGCTCACAAACACTGTTGAAGAAGCAGTCTCCTCATCTTCAAAGGTATCTTTGTATTCTGTTTCTCTCAGCTCGAGCAGGGCTTCGTTAAGAATACGCTGATAGGTTTCGTAGCCAATATCTGAAATGAATCCACTCTGCTCTCCTCCCAGGACATCGCCGGCTCCGCGGATATCCAAATCTTGCATGGCAATATTAAAGCCGCTGCCCAAATCAGAAAATTCTTCGACTATCTTCAAGCGGCGGCGAGCTTCTTGTGTTAATGTGGAAAGTGGGGGCGCCATAAGGTAGCAAAAAGCTTTTTTATTGGAACGCCCTACGCGTCCGCGCAGCTGGTGCAGCTCACTCAAGCCAAAGTTGTGTGCGTTGTTAATAATAATGGTATTGGCATTAGGGATGTCAAGACCCGATTCAATAATGGTGGTGGCAATCAGTACATCGTACTCTCCTTCGATAAAGTCGAGCATTATTTTTTCGAGTTTGGGACCCTCCATCTGCCCATGCGCCACAATGGTTTTTATCTCGGGCAAAATTCGGTTAACCATGGCTTCCACCTCTAAAATATTCTGAACCCGATTGTTGATAAAAAATACCTGGCCGCCGCGCTCGACTTCATAAAGGATGGCTTCTTTAATGATCTCCTCATTCATCACATGCAACTCGGTAATGATTGGGTGGCGGTTGGGCGGTGCGGTGTTCAGAATGGACAGGTCGCGGGCTCCCATGAGTGAAAACTGCAGGGTACGCGGAATGGGTGTAGCAGTAAGGGTGAGCGTATCGACATTAACTTTGAGCTGTTTCAGCTTTTCTTTAATGGCTACACCAAAGCGTTGCTCTTCGTCGATAATGAGCAGTCCCAGGTCTTTAAACTCAACATCTTTACCTGTTAGGCGGTGTGTGCCAATTAAAATATCTACCTGCCCTTCTTTGGTTTTTTTAAGCGCTTCTTTAATGCTTTTGGGTTTACGCAGGCGACTAACGTATTCTATATTGGCCGGAAAATCCTTCAGGCGTTCTTTAAAAGTTTGGTAGTGCTGCAGGGCCAAAATGGTGGTGGGCACCAGTACAGCCACTTGTTTATTGTCAGCTATTGCTTTAAAGGCTGCCCGAATCGCAATTTCTGTTTTTCCAAAGCCTACATCACCACAAACCAGACGATCCATTGGGGTGGTTTTCTCCATATCTTCCTTAACGGCAACGGTGGCTTTCGTTTGGTCCGGTGTGTCTTCAAAAAAGAAGGAGGCTTCTAATTCGGTTTGCAGGTAGGTGTCGGGTGAAAAACGGAAGCCGGGTTCGGATTTGCGCTTGGCGTAGAGGGCTATCAGCTCCCGGGCGATGTCTTTAACCTTGCTTTTGGTTTTGTCTTTTAGCTTTTGCCAGGCCGAAGTGCCTAGTTTGTTGATTTTAGGTGGTGTCCCATCTTTTCCTTTGAACTTACTGATGCGGTGCAGAGAGTGGATGTTAACCAGAAGCACATCGTTGTCGCGGTACACCAGCCGGATGGCTTCCTGCGGCTTTCCGTTGACGTTTTGAGTCACCAGTCCGCCAAACCGACCAACGCCATGGTCGATATGTACCACAAAATCGCCGGGGTTAAGTCGGCTCAGTTCTTTGAGTGAGAGCGCTTGCTGCGCGGCTTTGGCTTTTTCGGTTCTTAATGAAAATTTATGGTAGCGTTCAAATATTTGGTGGTCGGTGTAAAAGCAAAGTAAGGCTGTGTGATCAATAAACCCTTCGTGCAGGCTGTGGTTGATTTCACCATATTTGAGGTCGATGCCCCTGTCATGAAAAATGGCCTTCAGACGTTCAAATTGTTTGGTGTTGTCCGATAAAATAAAGCATCGGTACTGCTCGCTTTGTTTTTCTTTGAGATTCTGCTCGAGGAGCTCGAAGTTTTTGTGAAAAACAGGCTGTGGTGACGAGTTAAACTCAATGGTGGTTGCATTGGAGAGGAGCGAAGGCTTACTCAGCGCAACGATGGGAAAATTCAAACAGTCGCTGTAAAAGGCTTTAAAAGAACAAACACTGTCGGGAGAAAGGAAACTGTATATTTTCTCGTCATCTTCCTCTATCTCCAGATTTTGTGAGGCAATTTTCTCCTCAATAATCGCCATGCGCTGCTCAATAAAGTCCATGTCGTCCACCCAAATTTTGCATGTTTCGGGCAGATAGGCCGACAGGGTGGTGAGGGTTTGTTTATTTTGATTTTCAGTAAGGTTAGGGACGATAGTGACCTGTTCCAGCTTTTCTTTGGATAGCTGATTTTCGAGATTAAACTTACGGATGCTGTCCACTTCATCACCGAAAAAATCAATCCGATAGGGATCTTCATCAGAGAATGAATATACATCGATGATGCTGCCTCTGACCGAGTATTGTCCCGGTTCAAACACAAAATCTACGCGCTGAAAATGGTATTCGTTTAAAACATCTGTAATGAATGAAATATCCAGTTGATCGCCCTTATTGATGATCAGGCGGTTTTCTTCCAGTAAATCGGCCGATAGAACTTTCTCAACCAATGCTTCGGGGTATGAAATAACAAAGAGCTCATTTTTACCACTGTGTAGTTGACTCAGTGCCTCCGTTCTCAGCAGTACATTTTGCGAATCCTTTTGTCCATACTCGGGCGATCGTTTATAGGACGAAGGCAGGAAAGAAACAAACCGGGCGCCGCATAGCTGGGCGATGTCGTTATATAGATAGGCGGCTTCCTCGCGGTCGTTGAGTATTACCAGGTGTGGCCCTTCCTTTAAAAGAGCGGCTTGTATGACAGACTTTAAGCTGCCTGTTAACCCTTTTAAAACAGTGTGGCTCCGAGGGGTGGCCAGCGCTGCCTGAATTTGTTTAATTAATTCACTTTCCTTGTATAGATCAAGTATTTGATTGACTTCCACGATTCACTAGTTTACGGCAAAAGTAGTCGAAAAATATGATTGCATGAAACCGGTGTTCGGATCAATAAAAAACAGGCCTGCTTGCTTAATGCTGCAAAGTAGGCCTGTTTCAATTAATAAACGCGTGTTAGGTTATGATAGTAATTTACGCTTTAAAAGTAATTTATAATTGTGTTTAGCTATCACTCTTCAGGTTCTGTTTAGGTCTGAGGCAAAGTGAGTTATTAGCTATCTTTTCCGTATTTTTTTAGATAGTTCTCTACTTTTTCAACCATCTTTTTCGAACCGGTATAAAATGGTGTGCGCTGGTGAAGCGATGAAGGCTTTAGTTCCATAATGCGCTGCTCGCCATTGGTGGCCATGCCGCCCGCTTGCTCTGCCAAATAGGCAATGGGGTTGCATTCGTACAGTAGACGTAGTTTCCCAGTTGGTGCATTCTCAAATTCGGGATAGATGAAAATACCGCCCTTCAGCAGGTTGCGATGAAAATCGGATACCAGTGAGCCAATGTACCTCGACGAATAAGGACGATTTGATTTGGAATCTCTTTCCTGGCAGTATTTAATGTACTTTTTAACGCCTTTCGGAAACTTTTTATAGTTGCCTTCATTAATCGAGTAAATGGTGCCCTCCTCAGGGGTTTGAATCAGTTGATGGGAGAGACAGAATTCGCCAATTGAAGGGTCCAATGTGAAGCCGTTAACTCCATTGCCTGTTGTGTAAACAAGCATTGTTGAACTGCCATAGAGAATATATCCGGCGGCTATCTGTTCAGTACCTTTCTGTAAAAAATCCTCCATGTTGGCTTTAGAGCCTTCTGGGGTGATGCGTCTATAAATCGAGAAGATTGTTCCGATAGATACATTCACATCAATATTGGACGAGCCATCCAACGGGTCCATTAAAAAAACGTATTTGGCATTTCGAGAAATTTCATCGTCAAAAAAAATGAAACTCTCATTTTCTTCGGAGGCAATGGCGCATATTTCGCCACAACTGTGCATGGCATCAATAAAGTATTCGTTGGCAATAACGTCAAGCTTCTTTTGCGATTCACCTTGAACATTCGTATGGCCTATATCTCCCAACGCATCCACCAAGCCCGCTTTGTTAACAGCCCGGTTCACGATGCGGGCCGCTGTGCTAACATGGTGAAGCAGGTGAGAGAAGCCGCCATCTGCCTTGTAATCAAGGCTCATTTGGCTTTTAAGGATGAACTCGTTTAGTGTAGTTACTTCGAATTTAGTCATGAAAATTGGAATTAAGTATTAGTCTGAAAGATAGCTAATGGTGTGATTATTAACAATGATAAGGCTCACTTGTTGTAATCTGTAAGGAAATAGTTATAAATTGAAAGTTATTTTTTGGTTTGTGTTTTTTTGCGAAACCAAGTGAAGATGTAATTTTAGGGCATGAGAGTATTTAAGTTTGGAGGCGCATCAGTAAAGGATGCTTCAGGTGTTAAAAACCTGTCTCAAATTGTAGGGGCAGTTAAAGAACCCTTGATTGTAGTTGTATCGGCAATGGGCAAAACGACCAATGCCATGGAAACTATTGTTGAAGCTTATATGGAGCGAGATATGCGCTTGGTGCAAGAGCGTTATCATCAGGTCCGGAGCTATCACCTGCAGGTTGCAGAGGAGTTGTTTGGGCGCGATAATGCTTGCCTTAATGACTTACTGAGTCAGCTGGAACAGAAGCTGGAGATGGAGCCTTCTCTTAATTATGACTTTGAGTATGACCAAATTGTGCCGTTTGGTGAGTTGTTTAGCACCACCATCATCAGTGCCTACCTTAACAGTATAAAATTACGGAATGAGTGGCTTGATATCCGCCGATATATTCGTACCGATGATTGTTTCCGAAGTGCGAATGTTGATTGGCCACTCACCGAGGAGTTGTTGGGCGCAAAGCTGGCTGATAGTCAGGAGCAGCTGTTTGTTACGCAGGGGTTTATTGGTTCCACCGAAACAAATCTGACCACAACGCTGGGGCGCGAAGGTTCTGATTTTACCGGCGCCATTATTGCGCATGTTTTAGATGCCGAGAGTTTGGTTATATGGAAAGATGTGCCTGGGGTGCTTAATGCCGATCCGCGTTGGTACCCGCGAGCAGTTAAAATTGATGAGCTTTCTTACTGGGAAGCCATTGAGCTAACCTACTATGGTGCACAGGTAATTCATCCAAAAACGCTCAAGCCCCTTCAGAATAAGCAGATTCCATTGCTGGTTAATTCTTTCCTTAAGCCGCAATTGCAGGGAACAATTATTCAAAGCAGCGAGCAAAGTGGTGAGCTGCAGCCTATTTTTGTATTGAAACAAAATCAGGTGCTGATTTCTATGTCGCCTAAAGATTTTTCTTTTATCGTGGAAGAGAGCTTAAGTGGTATTTTTCAAATCTTTTCGAAGCATCGCATTACATTAAATATGATTCAGACTTCAGCACTTAACTTTTCGGTGTGCGTAGATGATTCGAAGCGCTTGAAGGCGGCTATTGATGATTTGCAGGAGTACTTTGATGTGAGGTATAATGAAGATATCGAATTAGTTACTATTCGGCACTATACCGATGAGGCAATTAACGAACTTATTGAAGGTAAAGAAGTGGTTGATTCGCAGGTGAGTCGAAAAACTGCTCGTTTTGTCTTAAAAGCTTCGGAGTGGAAGTTTTAATGAATTAGTTGGTAAATGAAGCACTACTGTTCCCCTTTTGATAAAGGGGAACTAGCATCATAAGCAAAGAACATAAAGGCTTTCTAATTGATGATTAATCTCTCATTTTCACATAAAAAGCCGCTTTGTAGCCCAGTAATTCACCATCTTCCGACAGGTACTCGTAGGCCAGTAAAATGGCATGTACCTGCTTGGTCATTATCAATTGTTGCTCATCAAAGTGCCAGGTTTCCCAAAATTGTAATTTGGCTACCTTATCCCGCTTGAAATCGTCCTGGTCTTCTATTGCTTTTACCTCTGCAACTGTCAGTTCCTTGTGGGTGCTATAGCTATACGCTTTTGCATTGTGCTGGTAGATGGCATCAAATACCTGGTTGACCAGTTGCTCTCTTTTGAGACGGCTAAGACAGTGTTCTGTCCACGTGTCATAAGGATCGGCGTTTTTAATGAGTACCGGGTAAATAATGGTGTCGGCCAGGCATGTTCCCGGAGCCGGGAGAGTGGCTGCGCTGTTGGTTGAAGCAGGCTGATTACAGGCCTGTAGTAGAATGAAAAAGCACATGGCAGCTGGTGCCAGGTGCTTTATTATGTGGTTGATATTCATTATTTATTAGCTGTGTGTTTATCGATCGAAAACCAAACGTTCACCTCTGATTGATGGATTGACTTTTCCGTTGGAGTAGGCTAGCTGACCATTGATTAGTGTGTGTACTACTTTATGAGAAAAGCGGGTGCCTTCAAACGGCGACCATCCGCATTTGTAAAGGATGTTTTCCGGGGCAACCTCCCAGCTGCTGTTCGGATCAACCAATACCAAATCTGCCTTATAGTCTTTTCGGATAAAGCCGCGCTTATTTATTTGAAATAAAATAGCCGGGTTGTGGCTCATTTTTTCTGCCACCAGCTCATAGCTAAAAACACCCTGTTTAACCATTTCCAGCATAGAAACCAAGGCGTGCTGCACCAATGGGCCCCCCGAAGGCGCACTGAAATATTTGTTGTTTTTTTCCTCCATGGTATGTGGGGCGTGGTCGGTTGCCACTACATCAAGGGTGCTGTTAAGCAGGCCTTCTCGCAAAGCTTCGCGATCTTTTTCAGATTTAACAGCCGGATTCCACTTAATGCGTGCCCCATATTTGTCGTAATCGGCATCGGTGAACCACAGGTGGTGCACGCACACTTCGCCGGTTACTTTTTTCTCGCTAAGTGGCATGTTTTTGTCTAAAAGTTCCAGTTCCTCGGCCGAACTTAAATGTAATATATGCAGGCGTGCCCCGTGCTTGCGTGCCAGTTCAGATGCTTTTTTTGATGATTTATAGCAGGCCTCGGCTGAGCGAATAACCGGATGGTATTTAAAGGGCATGTCCTCACCAAACTTATTCTTATAAATGGTGGTATTCTCCCTGATAATATCTTCATCTTCACAGTGAGTGGCAATAAGTGTCGGACTTTCGGCAAAAATACGCCCAAGAATAGCTTCGTTGTCCACAAGCATATTGCCTGTTGATGAACCCATAAATACTTTGATGCCACATACTGTTTGTGGATCTGTTTTCAGAATTTCCTCAATATTGTCGTTAGTGGCTCCCAGATAGAAAGAGTAGTTGGCTGCTGAGTCAGTGGCCGCAATCTGAAATTTTTGTTCTAGTATTTCGTGGGTGGTAGCTTGCGGCTTGGTGTTGGGCATTTCCATAAATGAAGTAATTCCGCCGGCTACAGCTGCTCGCGACTCACTTGCAATATTGGCTTTCTGAGTTAGTCCTGGCTCGCGAAAGTGTACCTGATCGTCTATTGCACCCGGGAACAACAATAATCCATCTGCATCGATCTCCTGATCGGCCTTTGGAAGTTCGCCATTGGTTATAATCTCCTTAATGAGATCGTTTTCGATAAAAACACTCCCAATGAATTTTTTGCCTTCGTTTACAATGGTGGCATGCTTTATTAATAAGGTCGACATATTTATGAGTTGATATGTTTACAATTTATTATGCTTGATTTACTTATTTCTCAAACACCGCTCAGTCAATTTAGTTGGCTTTTTTGCAAAGTTCTAAATAATTATTTCTAAAATCCATTGATGCTGCCGATGTTTGTGTGGTGTTCATCACTATCTTTTGTAGGACTTAAACCAGCTGGATATTTTCATTTTAATAACGCCCCAAACGGCTTCATTAAAGATGCCGCCGCTCATTTTGGAGGTTCCTTCGGTACGATCGGTAAATATGATAGGTACCTCTACAATATTAAAACCAAATTTCCAGGTTGTGAACTTCATTTCTATCTGAAACGCATATCCTTTGAGCCTGATGTTGTCGAGCTGGATGGTTTCCAGCACTTGTCGGCTGTAGCATTTAAAACCGGCGGTTGTATCCATCACTTTCATGCCGGTAACAAAGCGCACGTAAACGGATGCAAAATACGACATTAGTACACGTCCCATGGGCCAGTTAACGACGTTAACACCCGAAATATAACGCGATCCAATGGCCAAATCAGCGCCGGCCAGGCAGGCATCGTGCAGGTTTATTAAATCTTTTGGAGGGTGCGAAAAGTCGGCATCCATCTCAAATATGTAGTCGTATCCTTTTTCAATGGCCCATTTAAAACCAGTGATGTAAGCCGTTCCTAGTCCCAGTTTACCAGCGCGTTCCAAAATATGTAGCTGCCCTTGATGTGTTTTCATCAACTCTTTAACAATGGCGGCCGTTCCATCTGGCGAGTTGTCATCAATGATTAGTACTTCGAAGCGTCGCGGTAAGCCAAATACCGCTGCTATGATGGCCTCAATATTTTCTTTTTCGTTATAGGTCGGTATAATAACCAGGTTTCTTGTGTTCTCCATAATGCCTTGCTCAAGCGTGTGTGGGTATGCCCTTAATCAATTTAAAGGCTAAAGGTAATAAGAATATCGATTGAGCGTATATGGATAGTGATTAGTAGTCAATACTCAGTAGTGTAGCAGCAGGCAGT
The DNA here is from genome assembly GCF_051851475.1 of Carboxylicivirga taeanensis. NCBI lineage: Bacteria > Pseudomonadati > Bacteroidota > Bacteroidia > Marinilabiliales > Marinilabiliaceae > Carboxylicivirga > Carboxylicivirga taeanensis. The sequence continues at coordinate 110,557 of NZ_JBPUSJ010000002.1, forward strand.
TCGAAAGTCGGTAGTCCGTTGCAAATCACACCTGGTGAAAATATGGATGATATTAGCTTTTGGGAACTTTAGGCTGATATAAGGCCAAAGAGTGGTGCCTCTGTTTTGATGAATGGTCTGAGGCCGGTTATGGCCTTCGCCGGAAGGGAGCGCATCTGAGCTGTGAGATGACTATAATCTATTGGTGGTTAGTGTTCTTGTGCTTTTGATTACACGACATTATTTATATATTGGGATGGTGGTGTTAAATGCAGGGATTAATTTTTTATGAAAAATGAATAGGTGAAACTATTGGAAAGCAGTTTGTGGTTAAATATTCACAATCGTTTAATACTACTTAGCTCTCTGAAAAGTCTTTGATAATTGAATAAATAGAAATTAAAAATGGAACATTTAGGTTCGTGTTTATGCCGAAAGGTTAAATATCGGGTAACAGGCAGTTTTGACGGATTTTATTTGTGTCATTGTCGCTATTGCCAAAAAGGCACAGGTTCGGCTCATGGTGCCAATCTGTTTTCAAATGCCGGCCAGCTGCAGTGGTTAAAGGGGGAGCATGAAGTGCGCAGGTACCAGCCGCCAAGGAGCAGACATGTAAAAGCGTTTTGTAAAAATTGTGGCGCCGCACTGCCCAACTTGCAAATGGATGGAAAGGTATTGGTGGTGCCGGCAGGAAGTTTGGATACAGCACTGACGAAACGGCCGGATGGCCATATTTTTGCTGCTCACAAGGCAGAATGGGAGGAGTCTCTGGAAAAGGTTCCTTACTATCCTATCTTGCCAGAATAGTTAAGCGTGTTTTGTTTATGACATGCTGAAGTGTTCTTTAAGGGCTTACTTTCTGAATCGTGCTCTGTAGTTGTCGCGCATTACTTATTCAGACGACTCAAAACTCAATAGTTTAGTCAGGGGTATCCGTATTTTTCAGTTCTGCACAAAAAAACAACAACCATGCGCAAGTACATGGTTGTCTTTAAATTATCATTTACTTTGTCATTAATGCAGTACATCAATACTCGAAGCTACTGCCGCCTAAAAACTCTCTGATGATTGATGTTGGAGGTATTCCATTGGCCTGTATAGGTTTAAAGTAGCTGAAGAACTTCAACAGACGCCTCGCTTCAACAAATTCAGGTTGATTGGGCTGTACTTCCAGTAAAATTGGCTCGGCCTGCTGTTTTAGCACCGAAAGCTCATAAAGCAGGGCAGTGTTAAACATAACGTCAGCCTCCTCCTGATACGGAAAGATGTGTTCATCTTCTCCGCGTCGCACGCTGGCCCAGCGGGATATGGTATCCTGCGCCGAGTAGTTGCGGTATTTATAATCGCGCACAATGCGCCTGATTAGGCGGTTATCGGTGGTGTGAATCAGGTTTTGATCATCGATATTAACCGAGGTGAGGGCAGACACGTAAACTTTAAATTTAGACTGCTCGGGAATAAGGTGTGTTAGCTGTGGGTTAAGACCGTGAATCCCTTCTATAATCAAAATATTATCCGGACTCATGCAAAGTTTTTCGCCATCGTAGTAACGCTGTCCGCTTTCGAAGTTAAATTTTGGAATTTCTACCTCTTTGCCAGCCAGCAGGTCGAGCAGTTGTTGGTTAAATAGTTCTATGTCCAGGGCCTCCAGGGCCTCAAAGTCATACTGGCCGTGCTCATCCAGTGGTGTATTTTCCCGGTTAACAAAGTAATTGTCGAGCGAGAGGTTGAGAGGTTTCATGCCGGCTACCATTAGCTGGATAGCCAGTCGCTTACCAAAGGTGGTTTTTCCGCTTGATGAAGGCCCGCTGATGAGTACCAGTTTAACCGATTTCTTTCGGGTTTCAATCATATCAGCAATATGACCAATCTTTTTTTCGTGCAGTGCTTCCGATATTTTAATCAGTGTTTCTGCTTTTCCGTTGCTGCATGATTCGTTAATATCAGCCAGGTTTCTAACGTTGAGTACCTTGTTCCATTGGCTGAACTCCTGAAAAATGTCAAACATTTTATTTTGTACAACAATGTCCTCCAGTTCATTGGGCTGAGTGCGTTTAGGAATCTGCAGCAACATACCGTTATAGTATTTAATCAGGTCAAACACCTTCAGGTAGCCGGTGGATGGAACGAGGTAACCATAATATAACCCAATGTGTTTTTCCAGTTGATGATAGGAGGTATACATCTGTCCGCGATGACGAATAAGGGCTGTTTTGTCCGGCTGGTTTTGCTGTTCAAAACGCTTGATGACTTCCTCTGATTCTTCTTCGTGGCGGATAAAAGGGGTGTCTGAATGAATTATCTCTTGCATCCTGCTTTGAATGGCCAATACATCCTCAATGTCAAGTTCTTCTCCTTCCAGGAAGCAGTAGGTACCCTTCGAAACGGAGTGTTCAATGCGCAGGCATGCGTTGGGATAAAGCTCATTTGCTGCTTTATACAGGACTAAGGATAAGCTGCGGATATACATGCGCATCCCATCTGGCCGGGTAATATCAATAAACTCAATGGTTTTCGGATGGTATATTTCGTAGGATAACTCACGCAGTTTATTATTGACATAGGCACCCAATATGGGGGTTTTAAGTTTAATGCCCATGTCTTTTGCAATTTCCTCAAGGGTAGAGCCTGCTTTGTAGCAGTTTACCTTGTTGTTATTGAGGCATTTTATATGAACTGTTTTCATTTATATTGCATTTATTTTTATTGGCTAATAAAAATAGGATAATTACTGCATATTAAGCATAAAGTTTGCCTAAAATGGTAGAATACCCTGTTCAATTCAGTAGGAACAGGATTGAAGATGCAAGCAGTAGGCAATATTTTGAGCTGATGTTTAGTTTTTTGAATACGTGCAATGTTCTTCCAGAAAGGAAGAATAACCCAATGTGGAAGACTCAGTTTTCGGCCGATAGGGAGCTTACAGCGGGAAGGGTTTTGCAGGCAAATACCTTTGCTCAGTTATTCACAAAAAAAAGCGCCCGGGTGATGGGGGCGCTTTCTGCGGTCAAACAATTATTTGTTACTTACTCAACCAGGAGTGTAACATCCAAAGTGTTTTTTCCTGCTGACTGAGGTAATCGGTTAACAGGGTGATTGTACCTTCGTCATCTGCCTCCTGAGCTAATGGCAGTATTGCTTTTTCAAGTTTAATAAGAGTTGCCATGTTTTCCAGGGTAAGTTCCATACACTCGTGACCCTGAGTCACATTCTTTGCCGGTTTTATTTCTGCCTGCTCCAGGTAATCGCTAAAGGTGTGCATTGGTGTGCCACCCAATGTTAACACCCGTTCGGCAATTTCGTCCACTTTAACAACTGCATCGTTGTATAATTCTTCAAATTTGAGGTGAAGCTCAAAAAACTTTTCCCCCTTAACGTTCCAGTGGAAACCGCGCAGGTTTTGATAATATAACTGATAATTGGCAAGGAGCTTATTGAGCTCATTAACGAGTTGTTGGCTTTCCTGTTTTTTTAGTCCTAATAGTTCATTAATCGTCTTCATAAAGTGTTTGGTTTTATTTGTTTTAAATGTTATTACAAATATACGCACCCTATATGTATCAATCAAATAGATATATTTTATATCTTGCATCGATATTATTTATACTAATTGAAACACAAATGCTTGGACTAAACTTGCAGCAACTCGAATACCTGGTTGCTGTTGATAACTATAAACAGTTTACTATTGCCGCTGAGAAATGCTTTGTAACGCAGCCCACCTTAAGTATGCAAATCAAGAAGGCTGAAGAGCAATTGGACATTGTGATTTTTGATCGTACGAAGCAGCCTATTTTAACTACTCCTGTAGGTCAGAAACTGGTTGATCAGGCCAGAGTGGTGATCAATGAATACAACCGTCTTGAAGAAATTGTACGCGAAGAATCCGGGCGGATAGAAGGCAGCCTCACCATTGGAATCATACCGTCGCTCGCTCCTTATTTGTTACCATTGTTTGTGGGGCATTTTAAAAAGCATAATCCGCTGGTTAATATTTCTTTTAAGGAGATGATTACCGAGGAATTGGTTAAAGCGCTAAAGCAGGATGTGCTGGATGCTGCTATTTTGGTAACACCATTGGAGGAAAATGATATTATTGAGCAGCCATTGTTTTATGAGGATGTACTGATTTATGCACACCCTAATCACTCTTTACACAAAGTAGATGTCCTAACGGTAGATATGCTCACGCCATCGGGCTTATGGCTGCTTGATGAAGGACATTGTTTTCGTTCGCAGGTGTTGAATCTTTGTGAGCTGCAAGAAAATTTGAGTTCAGATCTGCCGCTGCATTTTGAGAGCGGTTCGCTGGATACCATTCGAAAAATGGTAGATGCCGAAGGCGGCTATACCTTGCTTCCTGGTTTGGCCGCCGAAGAGCTGGCTTTTGACTTGCATAAGCAGGTTAAAGAGTTTGAATCGCCAGTGCCGATGCGTGAGGTGAGCATGGTGTACTCCAGGGCTTTTTATAAGCGTCTGCTGCTGGAGCGACTGGCCGATTCGGTGAAAGCCAGTGTGCCAGAAGAAATGCTGGATAAAGAACGTGGCCATGTTGTAGAATGGAAGTAACATTGCTGCTGCAGAAAGGCAGCAATGTATGCGAGTGCGCGTTTGGTGTGGGAGAAATACGTATCAGCCGAGGAAATGATGCCGTTTTATTGGTGAATGTGTGAATTAGTGCCCTGTTGATTGTTTGGGATCGACAGGTCTTCTAACTATTCAACTATCTTTGCAGCATGCAACAATTACAAAAGGCAAGTAAGGCGGTTCTGCACCGCCTCAATATTCAGGCGTTAAACCCCATGCAGGAAGCAGCCATAAATGCCATCAGTCAAAGGCAAGATACTGTATTACTTTCACCCACAGGGTCTGGTAAAACACTGGCCTTTCTGTTGCCGCTGTTGGAGCAGCTGGACCGTAACTCGAACAATGTTCAGGCGCTCATTCTAACACCAGCTCGTGAGTTGGCCTTACAGGTGGAGCAAGTATTCAGGCAGATGCAAACCGGGTTTAAAGTCAATTGTTGCTATGGAGGCCACGCTATTCGCACCGAAATTAATAACCTGAAGCATCCACCGGCGGTGCTGATTGGAACACCCGGACGAATTGCCGATCATCTGCGCCGCGACTCATTTAATCCATCCGATATTCGCTTTTTAGTGCTCGATGAATTTGATAAGGCGCTGGAGTTGGGCTTTCAGAAAGAGATGAAGGAAATTGTGGCGCAACTCAGAGCGGTGAAGCAGCGGGTGCTGACGTCTGCGACGCCGATGGACGAAATTCCCCCATTTACTCAACTCCGCAACCCGGTTGAATTGGACTATACGTATGAAAAAAAGCAGCCTGATGGCCTGCAGCTCAAAGCGGCCCGGGCCGATGAGAAAGATAAACTGGCATTGTTTGTACGCCTCATTGGTCAACTCGGAAATGCGCCTATGCTGGCTTTTGTGAACCACCGTGAGGCGGCTGATCGAATTAGTAATCATCTAAATGATCAGGGTGTGGCGCACGATGTGTTTCATGGAGGGATGAAACAGGAGGATCGGGAGCGGGCTCTGATTAAATTTCGCAATGGCAGTCACCACCTGCTTATTACTACCGATTTGGCGTCGCGAGGCTTGGATATTCCTGAGATTGAATATGTCATTCACTACCATTTGCCGTCCAAAGAAGAGGCGTTTATTCACCGTAATGGGCGAACGGCCCGGATGCATGCCGATGGAACGGCTTATGTGTTACTATCAGAAGGCGAAGAGCTGCCTGAGTTTATTCCTGATACAATAAGTTTTGAAGAGGTGATGCCAGAAGCCATATTGCCAGAAGCACCTGATTGGCAAACGGTTTATATTGGAAGTGGCAAAAAGGATAAAATTAACAAGGTGGATATTGTCGGCTTATTCCTTAAAAAAGGAAAGCTTCAAAAGGATGACTTGGGCTTGATCGATGTGTTGGACCACAGTGCTTTCGTAGCCATTCGTCGAACCAAGGTAAAAAAAGTCTTACAGCTCCTGAAACACGAAAAGATAAAAGGCAAGAAGCTGAAGATGGGCGTATCGAAGTAAATCGCTTTTATGCGATATCGGCGCCCTCGTAGGCAACTGTACCCAGCGACACATCTTGCGCTTTTTGGTACATGGCTTTTGCAACCCTGCTTGCCTCAATAGCCCGGTATTTGCGAAGGCTTCCAAGCATTAGAGGGTTAAACAATCGCATTAGTTGCTCCGATATTTTTTCGCCGAAGCGAAACTCCCTTCGCTGGCCTAAAAGTAATGAAGGTCTGAAAATATGAATGGATGGAAGTGTGAGTGCCGAAATATCTGCTTCCATCTGTCCTTTAGTGCGCAGGTAAAAATTGGAGGAGTCCGGGGTGGCGCCCACAGAACTGATAACAGAGAAAAGCTTGCATTGATGGGTGTTTGCCCATTTGGCCAGTTCAACCAAGTAGGTTCTATCCACTTTGATAAATGCTTCTTTACTGCCAGCTGTTTTAATGGTGGTGCCCAGGCAACAGAAAACATCATCAACCTTTATTTTGGTGTGGTAATCGCCAAGAAAGTTAAAGTCAATAACGATTTCTTCAAGCTTAGCGTGCTTATCGAGCGATGGGCGTCTAACTAATGCGATGACTTTGCCGTATTGGTCGCTTTGCAAAAGTTGTTGCAAAAGCGATTGGCCAACTAAACCTGTGGCACCTGCTATCAGAGCTGTTTTCATCTGTTTGTATATTATAATTATTGGTCGTTTTCTGTTGTAAATTATAAACAGAGGATGAATTGTTTTTATGCACTCATCCTCTGTATCATTCATATTTAGTAGTTCCAGTCTAAGCCATACTGGTCGCTGATGTCCAGAGGTGGCATCGGGCCGTTCAATGGCTGCAGGTTTTTAACGTACCAGTCCATCCAGGCTATCTGGCGATACAATACATCTATGCGTCCTACCTGCTTACGGTTGCCATGGCCTTCGCCGGGATATTGCACCAACCGTACTGCAGGGTGGTTATTCATCTTCATGCGGCGGTACAGCTCCAGGCTTTGTGAAGGATGAATACGTGGATCGGCTGCTCCTCCATAGATCAGAGTGGCCGTTTTACTTTTGTGGGCATGGTAAATGGGGCTTTGTTTCAGGTTCATTTCCCATTGCTCTTCAAGAGGCTCACCACTGTGGACATGCAATTCTTCATAGGCAATGTCGGTAGTACCTTTTTTACTGATCACATTGGTGATGCCCACAAATACTGCGGCCGCCTTGATGTAATCAGTATAGTAGGTGGCAAACCAGGCCGAGGCATAACCGCCGTACGATCCACCTGCCATACCTACACGGTTGCGGTCGGCTCCATAGTTTTCTACCAGATAATCGATACCATCTGCCAAGTCATCAAATTCTTTACCAGCAGGATCTTCGAAGCCTTGCATGGCAAAATCGACCCCATAACCGGTGCTGGCGCGGTAGTTAAAGTAGGCGACCAGGTAGCCTTTTCCGGCCATCACTTGTCCCGGTGTTGAGTAGCCCGTGAGCCAGCCGTTGGAGTGGTGCGACTCAGGACCTCCGTGTACATAGACGATTAAGGGGTATTTTTCACCAGCTTTGTAGCCAACTGGTTTCATTAGCAGTCCTTCAATATGCAGACCGTCTCTGGCTTCAAAATTAATGATTTCTTGCTGCCCAAACTGGGTAGTAGCTAGTTCGGGGTTGATATTGGTTAATGCGTTCAATGCACCTTTGCCATCCCAGGTGTAGATGTTGGACATATCCGTGGGAGTACTGCCTGTAAACGCAAATGATTTAAAGTTGTTAGAGAAGAGAGGCGTGCTAAACATGATGCCTGATTCTTTACTATCTAACAGCAGCTGACGCTTTTGATTCTTCAACGCGATGGTGTACAATTTGGGGTAAACACCTTCGTGTGCCAGGTACACTATTTCTTTACTGTTTTTCCAGTTGGCCCAGCTAATGTGTCCTTTGTAGTTGTTGGGCGTGAGGTTTGTAATCGAACCATCTTCCAGCACAACTTTATAAATTTGGCTAACGGCATGGTCGTTCAGGTTTAAAGCTCCTGTGTAGGTCAGGTGCTTGCCATCGGGACTGAAACTGTAGTTGCCCAGCTTGCCAACATTATTCAATACCTGTTTTAGAGCCATTGTTTTCAGGTCGTAAATATGGATTTTACGAAACATGTACCTTTGATCAATAAGTTTTAAAGCCGTGGCACTGTAAGCCAATTGTTCACCTTGATGATCAAAGTTGAAATCCCACACGTTAACACCTTCTGTTAATTGTACCTCCTTAATGGGGTCAAAATTATCATCCAGTTCGATGAGGTGAAGGTTATCATTCTTGATGTTTTCTTCGTAGTAGATGAAATCGTAACCGCGTTTCTTTAGTTCCTTTTCTTTCTCAGAGGTGGGGCTTGCAGAGGTGTAGGCAAACCCTCGGCCGTTGGGGTGCCACGCAAAAGTACTGACACCGGCTGGTGCATGACTCACCTGTTTGGCAGCACCTCCGGCAACGGGTTGCACAAAAATCTGATAGCTGCCGTTTGTAAGTTTTTTAAAAGCCAGGTGTTGGCCATTGGGACTCCAAAGTGGCGCATAGGCTTTTTCTTCCTGTGCAAACAGCGCTTTGCTTTCGCGGGTATCTAAGTTGGCCACCATGTATGTGCTGTGGGCGCCACCAGGAGCTTCATTAGCTGTTCGGGGTGTGTAAATGGTGTAAATCAACTGCTTGCCATCGGGATGCAGTTGAACGCTCCGGCTTGATTTTAACTGTAGGAGTTCGCCCGGAGTGAGTACATTTTGGGCCTGTAAGACTGAGCCGGCTAGAAGACAGACGGCCAGAAAAAGGCTGCTTTTTATAAAAGTTTTCATGTTATGTGTTGATTGAATTTTGATTAAAGATAGAAAGAATGTAAAGTTTTTAATGAGGTTTATGCGAGTTGCAGGCTCTTAGGTGTTAAAAATAAGTTAGTTTCGTACAAAAAATATTTATGCCTTGGGAAAAGAAATGGTTTCAGTTTAGCATCCTGTTGCTGCTTGCCTTTATTTGGGGGAGTTCATTCATTTTAATGAAGATTGGACTGAAAAGTTTTGATAGCATGCAAACGGCTTCGTTAAGAATAGGATTTGCCTCCTTATTTTTGTTACCCTATGCATTGAAGCATATCCGAAAACTGCGTAAAAAAGATGTATTCCCTCTGTTGATTGCCGGTTTCGTTGGCAGTTTTATTCCGGCCTTTTTATTTACAAAGGCACAAACACGCATCGACAGTGCCCTGGCAGGTATGCTTAATTCCCTTACTCCCGTTTTTACCATGGTGGTGGGGTTTCTGGTATTTCGTGTAAAGGCCAGGCTTTATCAGGTAATTGGTATTACATTGGGAATGTTGGGCGCACTCGGGCTGATTGCTTCAGGTAATGATGTAGCGCTAAGTAACATCAATAGTTACGCCTTTTTTATTGTGCTGGCAACTGTTTGCTATGCTTTTAATATCAATGTGGTCAAAACCTACTTGACTCATTTGAATGGTGTTCAGATTACTTCTTTATCGTTTTTATTTATTGGCCCTTGGGCGGTTGCCTATTTTTTCACCACAGATTTTATCAGTGTGCAGCAGAAGGTGGACTGGTCCCTTCATTTGGGAGCGATTGCATTGCTGGGAATACTGGGAACTGCCTTAGCCATGTTGATGATGAATACGCTGATACGCTACACGTCTGCAGTATTTGCTTCTTCTGTAACGTACATTATTCCTGTTTTTGCTATCGGCTGGGGATTGTTGGATGGAGAAGTGATTACCCTTTTGCACATCTTATTCATGGCGGTGGTGCTGTTGGGCGTATATCTGATTAATCGAAAAAAATAAAGGCCGTCTTATTCAGACAGCCTTTAATTCTTTAGCGAATTTATTGCTAGTTTGTTTGTCTTTTAATCAGGTTTAGTGCCGAACCTGCTTTAAACCAGGCAATCTGCTGCTCGTTGTAAGAGTGGTTGGTTACAATCACATCTTTTGAACCATCGGCATGAACTACCTCTAGCTGCAATGGTTTTCCAGGTGCAAAGGCATCCAAATCCAGGAAGTTAAAGGTATCATCTTCTTGGATTTTGTCATAATCGGCTTCATTGGCAAATGTTAAGCCAAGCATCCCTTGTTTCTTCAGGTTTGTTTCGTGAATGCGGGCAAAACTTTTAACCAGAACAGCACGAACACCCATGTGACGTGGTTCCATGGCTGCATGCTCACGCGATGAACCTTCGCCATAGTTATGATCACCGACCACAATGGTTGGGATGCCCTGTGCTTTATAAGCTCTTTGTGTAGCAGGTACCTCCCCATATTCGCCCGTCAGCTGGCTTTTCACCTTATTGGTTTCCTCATTAAAGAAGTTAACCGCACCAATCAGCATGTTGTTGGAAATGTTATCCAGGTGGCCACGGAATTTTAACCATGGGCCAGCCATTGAGATGTGGTCAGTCGTACACTTCCCTTTTGCTTTGATTAGAAGTTTGGCACCAGTAATATTTTTGCCATCCCAGGGAGCAAAAGGCGTTAGTAGTTGCAGGCGTTCACTTTCCGGGTTAACAACCACTTCTACGCCAGAGCCATCGGCTGCAGGGGCCTGATAACCGGCATCTTCCACATCAAACCCTTTAGGAGGCAATTCATGACCAGTAGGTTCGTCCAGTTTCACCTCTTCACCGTTTGCGTTTTTCAGGGTGTCTGTTATGGGGTTGAAACCCAAATCACCAGCAATTGCCAAGGCTGTTACCAGTTCGGGTGATCCTACAAACGCATATGTGTTTGGATTACCATCGGCACGCTTGGCAAAGTTGCGGTTAAATGAGTGTACAATGGTATTTTTTTCTTGTTTTTCGGCACCTGTGCGCGCCCACATTCCAATACATGGTCCGCATGCATTGGCGTAGACTTCACCACCCATCTGGTTGAAAATATCAATGAGACCGTCGCGCTCAATGGTGTAACGCACCTGCTCAGAGCCCGGGGTGATTTTGAACTCGCCGGCTGCTTTTAGTTGTTTGTCAGCTGCTTGCTTGGCAATAGAAGCTGCACGCGAAATGTCTTCATAAGAGGAGTTGGTACACGAACCTATCAGACCTACTTCCACTTTAAGCGGCCAGCCATTTTTCTCCGCTTCTTCTCGCATTTGAGAAATAGGTGTGGCTTTATCCGGAGTAAATGGTCCGTTCAGGTGCGGTTCCAAAGTGTTGAGGTCAATCTCAATTACCTGGTCGAAGTATAGTTCAGGATGGGCATACACCTCGGCGTCGGCAGTTAAATGTTCTTTAACTTCATTGGCCGCAGCGGCCACATCGGCACGGCCTGTTGCTTCCAGGTAACGGGCCATGGACGCATCGTAGCCAAAGGTTGAAGTGGTAGCGCCGATTTCGGCTCCCATATTACAAATGGTACCTTTACCGGTGCAGCTCAGTGATTCGGCTCCTTCGCCAAAATACTCAACGATGCAGCCTGTACCACCTTTCACTGTCAACAGTCCGGCTACTTTCAGGATAATATCTTTAGGAGCAGTCCAGCCATTCAATTTACCAGTTAGTTTAACGCCAATCAGTTTAGGAAACTTTAGCTCCCAAGGCATGCCAGCCATTACATCAACGGCATCGGCACCGCCAACCCCAATGGCAATCATCCCTAATCCACCGGCATTTACCGTATGCGAGTCGGTACCTATCATCATACCGCCCGGGAACGCATAGTTTTCCAGTACTACCTGGTGAATAATACCCGCGCCTGGTTTCCAAAAGCCGATACCATATTTGTTAGATACTGAACTCAGAAAGTCGTACACCTCTTTATTGCTTATCTCAGCCACAGCCAAATCCTTGTCGGCTCCCACCTTTGCTTGTATCAGGTGATCGGCATGCACCGTTGAAGGAACAGCCACCTTAGGTTTGCCGGCCTGCATAAACTGCAATAAGGCCATTTGGGCTGTTGCATCCTGCATAGCTACGCGGTCAGGATTGAAATTGACATAAGAAGCACCACGTCCGAAGGCCTTTTCAGGCAGCGAATCGGCCAGGTGAGCATACAAAATCTTTTCGGTTAAGGTGAGTGGTTTGTCGAGCAGCTGACGTGTTTTTGCCACTTTATCGGGCAGCTCGGCATACACCTTTTTAATCATTTGAATATCAAAAGCCATTTTACTATCGGTTTAGTATAAATAAGTTTGCTATTTCCTTTAGTTTTAGAATGAATAACAAACTTACTAAAAACTGCTAATTTATTATCACTGTTAAAACAGTTCAGAACCAAATTGGTTGTTCAAATAAGGGGTATTAGGATTCTTTTATTAACTTGATGCCTCGTTAAAACCAGCAATAATCTAACCATTATGAAGTGGACGCTTATCTATGAAAATCTGCGCATTGCCCTTGGCTCAATCCGCACAAACCTGCTACGGACGATACTTACCATCCTCATTATAGGTATTGGCCTCACCGCTTTAATTGGGATATTAACAGCTATTTCATCGATTGAAAAAACCATCAGCAATAAATTTACGGGGATGGGAGCTAATTCATTCACCATTGAAAACCGGGGGATGAATGTTCAGATAGGTAAGGGTGAATTGCGTAATAAACGCTACGGTTTTATATCTTTTAAAGAGGCCATGCAGTTTAAGGATGAATTTGATTTTCCTGCCATTGTTTCTGTATCGCATGAAGCCACAGGTTCGGCAACGGTTAAACACGAATCGGATAAGTCCAATCCAAACGTGGCTGTGATTGGGGCTGATGAGAATTTTCTGGCGGTGGAAGGGCATACCATTCAGTATGGACGAAATTTTACCAAGCAAGAAATAAGTGACAACCGGCACGTGGCCATATTGGGTAGCGATTTAGCAAAAAAAGTCTTTCCATATCATCCAAACCCTGTTGATAAGGTGATTATATCAGGCGGTGCCAAATACAAAGTGATTGGGGTCCTCGAAGAAAAAGGGGCAGGCTTTGGCTCACAGAGTGATAATATTCTGTTATTGCCGGTAACCAATGTGCGCCAGGTGTTTAGCCGGCCCAATATGTCGTACAAAATGGTAGTTAAAGCCAATGACAGCGGACAGGTTGATGTGGCTATCTCGGAAGCGACAGGCTTGTTTCGGATAATCAGGCGTTTAACGGTTCATGATGAAGCGAATTTTAATGTTAATAGAAGCGACAACCTGTCGAGGCTCCTCATTGAAAGTACGGGTAGTGTTACATTGGTGGCGTTTATCATTGGGTTGATTACTTTGATTGGAGCGGCCATTGGCCTCATGAATATTATGCTTGTTGCCGTTGCTGAAAGAACCCGCGAAATTGGAATCCGCAAGGCAATTGGGGCCAATAGTAAGGCCATTCGAAATCAATTTCTTTTTGAATCCATTATTATCGGTCAGCTGGGAGGGGTAATCGGCATTGTGGTTGGGGTATTGGTTGGCAACCTGATGTCGATGGTGATGGAATCAGCGTTTATAGTGCCCTGGTTATGGGTTATCGTAGGCTTTGTCGTGTGTTTGGTTGTGGGGGTGTTATCTGGGCTCATCCCAGCACTTAAAGCATCCCGGCTCGATCCCATCGAATCGCTGCGCTACGAGTAGGCTGCTTGCGTGTTTTTTAAACTTGTTTTTAGCTGGTTGGTCCTTTTTTTTCTTCATACAAAGGAAAAAAATAGTAGAGCATCCTAATTTACTATTTGATAGTGAAATAGTGGTGGAATGAGTATTATGTAACAGAGTTTAGAGCGCCCGACTGATTAAAAATGTGAGTAGAACTGCAACCTTAGGCCAATTGTGTGCGTAACGGTGTATGTATTCGTACAAAAAATATGAGTACAGGGGAGTTATTTAGTTTAGGTGGTTTTAAAACGCATTGGTAATAAACACGTGAGAGTTGGACGGTATCTTACATCTCACCTAACATTCACCAAAATGAAAAAGATATATCTTTACCTGCTGTTGTTAACTATTTCAACATTAGTTAATGGACAGATAGGACGTGAATTCTGGTTTGCAGCGCCGGATGTATGGGAGGGCTATGGCGATGCTCCTGTGGTTTTACGTGTTACAACATACGATGAAGCGGCAACTGTTACAATCAGTTTGCCCGCGCAAAATGGGCAGGTTTTGAGCACACAAACTGTTGCCCCTTATTCGCATATGGGCATTCAGTTAAATAAGGAGGATGTTGAAAACAGCCCATCCAACCAGGTAAATAATAAAGGGTTGCTGATAACTTCAACAGCCAACATATCGGCCTACTATGATGTCAGCGCTATCGATAATCCTGATAAATTTATTTTAAAAGAAGATAAAGCCCTTGGGTTCGACTTTTTTGTTCCATCGCAAAATGTGTATGGAAATAATTCGGAGTATGGGGGTAATGCTAACGAAAAGGCGGATATTGTTGCCACAGAAGATAATACAAGCGTTACAATTATCCCTGCAGTAGATGTAACGGGGCATTCAGCAGGCATTCCTTATACAATTACATTAAATAGGGGGCAATCCTACTGTATCGAATGCCGCGATATTTCCCCGGGAGCTTCTCTCGCCGGCACGCAAATTTCAGCTGATAAACGGGTTGCGGTAACAATCTCCGATGATGGTATTATTGAGGATGTTAATAGTTTTCCACATGATTTAATTGGCGACCAGCTGGTGCCTGTCAATGTTATTGGAAACGAATACGTAGCAATGAACACCAGTAAAGCGGCCTCCAGTTACAAGAATCAAAATTCGGTGCAAAAGGTATTTGTGTTGGCCATTGAGGATAATACGCTGGTATTTACCAATAACACTACAAAAAACACCAAGGCCTTGCAAAAGGGAGAGATGGCTGAATTCGACATCTCCGATCATGCCCTTTACATATTTGCAACCAAAAAAGTGTATGCCTACCAGTTGACCGGGTTGGTGAATCCCAATACGCCTACCGTTGCCAACGAAATAGGCAGTGCAGTGCTGCCCAGCTATAGCTGTAATGGCTCGAACAGTGTGTCGTTTACAAGGGTTTTTAACCGCGATTTTTGGGTAAATATTATTATCAAACGTAAGGATGTTAAGAACTTTGTGTTGTACGACAGCGACGGAAATGATATCAATGTAGTTAAGTACATCAATAGCTGGCAAACCGTACCAGGTCAGGATACCGGTCAGGAAGCATGGGTATGTTGCGCAGTTAACCTCAATAATTTAAGCACAGGGGTGCCTTACCGCCTCGAAAATAGTAGCGGCTTATTCCATTTATGCATTCTGGATGAAAGTGATTCGGATGCCACAGGTGGCGGAACCAGCTTTGGCTACTTTTCATCGTATAATTCATTCTATGCTGGCGGAGCCGGCGATAAATGTCTGGGTGAGGAGATTGCTCTGGAGGCGAAGGGAGGCATGAAAAATTACACCTGGTATTCTGTGGAAACAGGTAACCAGGTCTTATCAACCGACCGGGTATTTAATGTGAGTGAAAGCGGCAAGTACTGGGTGGAAGCTGAGGTTGAGTTTGGAGGATGTATTGCAACGGATACCTTGGATGTAAACTTTACATTTCCGGAGGTTGAGCTGGGGAACGATACCAGCGTTTGCGAAGGCGAACTACTCGATTATGCAGTGGATGGTGATTATAGCTCTTATTTATGGAATAATGGCGCTACAGGTTCTCAAATACAGGTGGTGGCCGATGGCAACATTTCTGAAGTAAGCGTGTTAGTGACTGATGCAATGGGCTGTTCCAATAGTGATACTGTAAATATTGATGTAAAGCCTGTGCCGGATATTGTGCTGGATGCCACAACCGTTTGCCAAGGAACGGCTGTAATTAACATCACTGGTTTTGCCCGTTATGAATGGCGGTATAATGGTGTGCTTTTAAATATTGATGAAACGCAGAACTGGATTATCCCTTCTCAGAGCGGCAGCTATACGCTGACTGCCTGGACAACTGATGGCTGCTCCATTAGTGAGTCAATTGAAATTACTGTGTTGCCCTTACCTGTTTTTGACCTGAATGATCAAACTGCTTGTGCCGGAAGTACGGCCACTATTACTGGGCCGGCCGGTTATGCTGGTTATCAATGGAGTACCGGCGAACAAAGTCAATCGATTACCCGAAATATGCCGGGTTCTTATTGGCTCGAAGTAACCGATGCCAATGGCTGTGTGGCACGCGAAGAAGCCCAAATAGCTTTTCATGAACCATTGTACCTGGATTTGGGACCGGATAGAGAGGAGTGTGTAGGTGTTACTTTAACCATTTCCAATGAGAGTAATTATAATGATTTTAACTGGACTTTTGAGCCGACAAATAATCCTGGCACAACAATTCCATTGAACCCAAACCCCGAACATCAGTACCAAATTGTTGATGCAGCAGTGGATAACAGTGGAACCTATAGCCTTGTGGCCACTGATGTGAACGGCTGTCCGGTGAGTGATGATGTTACTATCACATTCCATACAGCGAATCCTATTGATTTAATTATTACCAAAGATCTATGTGATGGCGATGCCGTCGAAGTGATTGCCAGTGAAGGTTACGACAGCTATTCATGGACCGTGGATGGGGTGCTGAGACCTGAATATGATGATAACAGTATTGTGACCAATGTGTCCAATGGAGCGGTGTATGAGGTGATTGCTACTGCTGGAACTTGCGTTAAGCGAAACGAAATTACAGTCGTAGAGCATGGTTTGCCAGAAGTGAGCTTGCCAGATGTATTCTCACTCTGTGATGGAAGTGAGCAGGAACTGATGGTAGAGAGTTACACTTCGTTTGATAATGCTCAGTTTGACTATTTGTATTGGAATGCAGATGCTACAAGCCGCTATGACGACTGGCAAACAGCATCCTTAACCATAAGCAATCCGGGGGTATACTCGGTTACAGCCGTAGATGAGTTTGGGTGCAAGGCCTCTGATAATGTAACAGTAAATACAATTGCCACTGCGCCTATCGATCTGGGACCAACACAGGCGGCCTGTGATTACAATGTAATTGAATTGACCAATCCACGCGCCGATGCGCAAAGTTATAGTTGGTTCCGTCTGGGTGCTGCGGGCGAAACACATTTACTTGATAATACTGCTCTTAGTGTTGATGCATCAGGAACTTACCTGCTCAAAGTAATTGACGCTAATGGCTGCGAGCTGGCTGATGATGTAGTGGTTAATGTTCATCCTTCTCCGGTGGTTGAACTGGGCGATGACATAAGCAATTGTGGGGAGCTGTCTATAAGTATCTCTCCCCGGGCTGATTATACCCAATATCAATGGAACGATGATCCGGCTCTCAATACGAATAGCCTACTCGTTAATCAGTCAGGCAACTATAAGTTGGAAGTTTCGAATAGCTACGGTTGTCAGGCAGAAGATAATATCAATGTATCAATATTTGAAAACCCTGTGGTCGAATTACCCGATTTTATCGAGTGTGCGGGTACACAGGTTGAACTTTCCGGCCCCGCAGGCGACTATCGCTACTTGTGGAGTAACGGATCAGTGAACCAAACAATTACAGTTGGGTACGGTAATTATGCACTTAAGGTAATGGATACCAATGGATGTATAGGTACCGGGCATGCGTCTGTAGTGTGGCGACCAGTTCCGGCTGTCGATTTGGGTCCTGATAAAATAATATGTCCGGTGGATACCTGGGTGTTAGATGCCGGTGATGGTTTTGCCTCCTATTTATGGCACAACGGTGAAACCTCACCATCCATCACAGCCAACCTAATGGATACGGTCAATACTGTGATTGTAACCGATGAGTTTGGTTGTTCAGGGTTCGATTCTCAAACCTTAAAGCACAAAGTAGCCGAACCGCTAGGCTTACTTTCCGATACCTCTGTTTGTGCATTCGAGAGCCTTTGGGTTGATGCAGAAGCTGGTTTCGACCAGTACCTGTGGAGTACCGGAGAGGTGATGCCTTCCGTAGAATTAGATACGGCTGGTACCTATTGGTTGCGAGCTTTTGACGGCTGTGTGTGGGCTACTGATACCATGCAGCTGGTGGTAAATCCAACACCTGTCATTGCCTATTTAGACACTTCTATTTATGCTCAGGCCGTTGTGATGGCCGAGGGTGGAACAACACCTTACTGGTATGCCATAAATGATGAGCAGCTGCAGGAAAACAATGTATTCAGTAATTTAAGTAATGGAGAGCATGTGTTTTTGGTAGAAGATGCCAATGGTTGTTTTGCAACCGATACTTTGCTGCTGGATAATATATTGGAGATTAAGGTGCCTCCTATACTGACACCTAACGGGGATGGTTATAACGACAGATGGCACGTGAGTGGTCTGGATAAATTGCCTGATTCGATCATTCGTGTGTTCGATCGCTATGGCAAATTACTGGTAGAGTTTTATGCTTCAGATCCACCTTGGGATGGTAAATACCTTGGGAAACCTCTTCCTTCCGATGCCTATTGGTATGTCATTCATTTGATGCCAATTGACAAGATTATGAAGGGACATGTGACGATTAAACGATAATTAACTATAATAATGTGCTGTGCGGAAGCTGGGGATCATATTAGTCATTCTTCTTACTATGCAGGCAGGAAATGCTCAAAAGTATTACCTGACTAATCAGTATGTCTATGATTTGTTTCAGATGAATCCGGCTGCCGCAGCTTTTCACAAGAACTGTTTTACAGCCACCGGCATTTTTCAAAAGCAGTGGTTTGGAACGGATTTATCACCAGGCTATCAGGTGTTTAGTTTTCAAATGCCTGTTTTGCAGCAAATGGGCTCGGGTACCTATATCTACAACGATCAAAATGGCTACTACAAAGAAATGGGCTTGCACCAGGCTTTCTCATATGAGCTGCAGTTAAAAAAGTCGAAGCGGCGAGCCATCACCTTATCTTTTGGGCTGGCTTTTACGCTTGAGCAGAGTTCTTTGCAAGTAGATGAATTGATGGATCCTGATTATTTCGATCCATTGCTCAATGGTGGAAACCAGAGTGGATGGGGCTTTAATGCGAGTACTGGCGTATTGCTAAAGTATAACGACTACCATATTGGGATGGGCATCACGAATTTGTTACCTCAAAATAATTCGTTATACGGGCATGCCGATGAGCCTCCGCTAACTACCGATATCCATATTCATGCAGGAGGAAGCTATAAAGTTCCAGATCGCGACTTTTACGTAGAACCCACACTCTTGTATCGTCGCAATATGTATGTTGACAGCCGCCTCGATGCCAACTTAAAGTTGTATATGCCAACGCCCGATCCTGATTGGGCTACCTGGGGGTTAGTGGCCTACCGCCATACCACTGAAAATAAGCTGGGTAAATCATTGGGTATGGCGTTAACCGGAGGCATCGTTTATAAGAATTTCAGCGTCGGTTTGGAGTATCAGTTTGGTTTAACAAAGGCACGCTCAGCTTATGGTAACAGCTATCAGTTGGTAATAAATTACCGGGTGTGTCGCGACAGGAGTAAGAGTGCTATTCCATGTTCGATCGAACGACGAAATAAGCGCCATAACTATAAGTTTCTTAGCTATTAATTTCCTTGTTTTTTGAAGTTATTCGTTAGTTGCTGCTGGTATCTGCAGGTTTTCACGATGGATTTGTCTATTGTTATTCATTAAACAATAAACATAAATCAACTGTTTTAATTATCAGAAGATTGAGATAGGCTTGCACACATTAGCTGCAGGTCTTTTGGAGTCGAACCCTATCCGTTCTTATAAACCTGTAAAACCAATAAAATGGCTTTTTATCAATTCAAACGGCAACAAATTATTCCGGCATCCAGGCAGGATGTATGGGATTTTATAGCCTCACCGGTCAACCTTAAAAAGATTACGCCTCCTTCGATGGGTTTTGATATTTTAAATCCCGATTTGCCAGATAAAATGTATGAAGGGATGATTATTCACTACCAGGTCAAGCCCATGAAATTTTATGCCACCAGGTGGGTCACTGAAATTACCCATATACAACCCGGGCATTATTTTGTTGATGAGCAGCGAATGGGGCCCTATCGAATGTGGCATCATCAACATTGGGTGACAGAACACGAGCAAGGCGCTTTAATGACTGATATTATCAGCTACCAACCGCCATTAGGGTGGATAGGCCAACTGGCAAATGCAGTGCTTATCAAAGGGCGTTTACAGGATATTTTTAACTTTCGTGAAAAAGCCATTAGGGAGCAGTGGCCGTCGCCACTGAATATTGAAAGGGGCAGTGGTGAGGCCTTCTAAAAATTAAGTGCTGCTATTTGTATAACAATAGGATGGTGGTTAGGCCGATATTGCAGTAAATCGGCACAATAAATTTTAGCGCTTACATGGTCGATTGCCTTTTCAATGAAGTTGATAGTCCTATCAAAAAAGTGCAAAGCAGTATTGACAGTGCTGCTTTTTTCTTTTAATATGCAATTGAATACTACCAAATTGCGATTAATTGTCAGTAAGAAATCGTGGGTACGGGCAAGCTGTTGTAGGTGGAGGTTTATTAATAAGTAGGACAATTTTTAAATTCTCACATTTGGGTGGTGGATGCTTAAACGGATAGCACTTTTACCTGATGCAATGAATGCTGCCTGTTCCTTTTAAGGTATAATAATGGTGTATGATAATCATTCGCAGTAATTAACAGGAGCAGTTATTAAAGTCACCACCCTGTTTCTGCCAATACATCTGTTTAGTAATCTGTTATAAAATATAAACATTCTGGTGTTTTAGTGGTTTAACAAACTAAAGCGCACCTGCCGAAAACTGATGCGAACTTTTGGTGTTTAGAGTGCATCAACAGGTCGGGTAAAAGACTTTCGGGTCAATAAAGAGGTGTTTCAAATTGTTTTAATCATCCGATTGTTATTAACTGCGGGTTATCATGAAGTGGATGCTAATAATAATGTTGAGTATGGGTTTATCAGGAAAGCAGGTCATTATCGACTTTACTAAGGAGAGTGATTTAATTGGTTGGCAAGTAATTAATGACGGAGTGATGGGTGGAGTATCCGAAGGCGATTTGTTTGTCAATAAAGAAGGCCATGGCGTGTTTCATGGATTTGTTTCGACAGCTAATAATGGAGGTTTCTCCATGGTTAGGTTCCAATTTAACCCGGTTGAAGTTAAAACAGCTACCGTGGCACTTTTAAGAATTAAGGGGGATGGCAAGCGCTATCAGTTCAGAGTTAAAAGCAGTAGAAACGATCGGCACTCCTACGTTCAGTTTTTTCAAACAAATGGCGAATGGCAAGAGGTGGAAATTGAGTTGGGTGAAATGCGTCCGAGCTTTCGTGGGCAAGCACTTAAAATGCCCAATTATCCTGGTAATGTTATGGAAGAGGTGGCTTTTCTAATTGGCAATAAAAAGGCAGAGCCGTTTCGTCTGGAAATTGATTATATACACTTAAAATAGGTCTGTACTTATGAGTAGATTTCTTTTTTTAGCCCTTGTTTTAATGGTTTCCTACAGCTGTCAGGCACCCCGGGAATTATCAACGGTTGCATCGGTTAATTTTGAGCGTTATGCAGGAACGTGGTACGAAATAGCCCGGTTGCCTAATCGGTTCGAGGAGGGGTTGGATCGGGTTTCAGCCACTTATACATTAAAAAGCGATGGTGATATCGAGGTTCTTAATCAAGGCTATGATGAATCGGGTAATGTGAAAGCCAGCACGGGGAAAGCCTATTTGCCTGATGAAGGTAAGCCGGGACGCCTAAAGGTGCAGTTTTTCTGGCCTTTTGCAGGTGATTATTACATTATTGAACTCGATGAGGCATACAACTATGCTTTGGTAGGAACACCGTCGCGCAAGTACCTGTGGATTTTGGCTCGGGAAAAACAATTGCCTCAAGATAGAATAAATTACCTTGTTGAACTGGCTCAAGAGAGAGGGTTTGAAACTGAAAACCTACTTTTTGTAAAGCAATAAACACAAAAAAGGCTTCCCTTGTGAGGAAGCCTTTAATATGATTGAAAGATTCAATTATTTTACTGAATCCATGTACTCGATCAATTCACATACTTTAGCTGAGTAACCCATTTCGTTGTCGTACCATGATACAACTTTTACGAAAGTGTCAGTTAAAGCGATACCTGCTTTAGCGTCGAATACTGAAGTTTGAGTCTCACCGATGAAATCGTTAGAAACAACAGCATCTTCAGTATATCCTAAGATACCTTTCAATTCGCCTTCTGAAGCTTCTTTCATTGCAGCACAAATCTCTTCGTAAGAAGCACCTTTTGCTAAGTTTACAGTTAAGTCAACAACTGAAACATCAGGAGTTGGTACACGGAAAGCCATACCAGTCAACTTACCATTCAACTCAGGAATTACTTTACCAACAGCTTTAGCAGCACCTGTTGATGATGGGATGATGTTTTGACCAGCACCGCGTCCACCTCTCCAGTCTTTAGCTGAAGGACCGTCAACAGTTTTCTGAGTAGCAGTAGTTGCGTGAACAGTAGTCATTAAACCGTCAACAATACCGAACTTGTCGTTCAATACTTTAGCGATAGGCGCTAAACAGTTAGTTGTACAAGAAGCGTTTGACACGAAAGTCATGTCGTTAGTGTACTTAGTGTTGTTAACACCCATTACGAACATTGGTGTGTCGTCCTTAGAAGGAGCAGACATAACCACTTTTTTAGCACCAGCGTCGATATGACCCTGAGCTGATTCTTTTGTTAGGAAAAGACCAGTTGACTCAACTACATAGTCAGCACCTACAGCACCCCATGCAATGTCAGCAGGGTTTCTTTCAGCAGTAACACGGATTTCGTCACCGTTAACAATTAACTTACCGTCTTTTACTTCAACAGTACCGTCAAAGCGACCGTGTGTTGAATCGTACTTCAACATGTAAGCCATGTAATCTACATCGATCAAGTCGTTAATAGCAACTACTTGAACTGTTCCTTTAGCTACAGCCTGACGGAAAACGAAACGTCCGATACGGCCAAACCCGTTAATCCCAATCTTGATTTTTGACATTTTATTGCTTTTTTAAGAATTGTTTTAATAAGGTCTTCGAAAATGCAACGCAAAAGTAGCAAATCATAATTAAATCATCAAGGAATAAGAAAATGATTTTCTTAATAAAATTTAATTTTTAGACCCTGAAATTGCATCTGACATCTAGGGAGATAAGCGTTTTTTTGATTTTTGAAAATAGGGTAGAGGAGTAATCGCTTATTCATCAAATATTTGTAAATGAAGCACAAAATAAGGCTTCAACATTTCATCCATACCTGGTTATTGTAGCTCATAATTGGCCAGCTACTTCCAGTATTTAGGGTATTTTCTGTTGCTGCTTAGGTTGTTGAATATTAAAGCAATGGCAGTGATGATAAAGGCACCGGATAAAACAGGGTTCAAGATAAACAGAAATGATTTGGCGCCAAGGATAACAACTAAAGGATTGGCACCCGCTGGTGGATGTGTAGTGCGTGTGAGTTGCATGATTCCAATGGACAGACCAACCCCAATTGCCAATGAATACCAGGTATTCCCAAGTAAATAGAGGCAAACAAGGCCGATCAGGGTGGAAATGAGGTGTCCGCCAATGATGTTTCTGGGTTGTGCTAACGGACTGTCAGGAACACCGAAAGCCAGGACACATGTTGCTCCAAAGGGCGCCATTAGAAATGCAGATCCCGTATGATGGGTCAATAATGAAATAGCAGCAATGGCAAGAAACCCGCCTATGGCTGATGTTGCAGAAAAATGGAGGCCCAAATGCTGTGGACTAGGGTCGTTGGTTTTAAATTTTGAAAAATAGGGATTCATAAAATCATGTTTTTAAGAAGGAGGATGGTTTTTTCAATGGGTTGTTGACTGCGGTACACCTGGCTTTCAATCAGACAGGACTCGAATAGCATAAATACATGAAATGCTGTTGTTTCATTTTCTATCAGTTCAGAAAACAGATTTTGTACTTCTGTTTTGTGTTCCTGAATAATCTGATGAATCCTTAGATTGGAAGTCTTTAGCTCGGCAAGCATGTTGAGAAAAACACACCCGCTAAAGTCTTCTTTAATATTCATTGTCTTGAGGTAATCAAACGCTTTTAAAATTTTGCCATGCGTATTTTCCACTTGGCTTAGTTCATGTTGTAAACCTTCTAGCCAGGTGTTATGCCTGTGGTTTAAATAGGCGATGGCCAGCTCTTCT
This sequence comes from Carboxylicivirga taeanensis, assembly GCF_051851475.1. NCBI lineage: Bacteria > Pseudomonadati > Bacteroidota > Bacteroidia > Marinilabiliales > Marinilabiliaceae > Carboxylicivirga > Carboxylicivirga taeanensis. The sequence goes on from NZ_JBPUSJ010000002.1 coordinate 134,694, forward strand.
TTTGATTTGTAATGGTCGTAAAAACTAGCTTTGGCAACCTTTGAGTCTCTAATTATCTGGTTGATTCCCGTAGAGTTATAGCCTTGCTTATGAAATAGCTCTTTTGCAGTATCCAGTATTCTTTCCTGAGGTTTGTTTGTTTTCATAGTGCAAATATAAAGCAAAAAACAGAATAGTCTGTCTGTTTTGTGAAAAAATAAAAAAAGCAACGCGGCTTTTAGCAAATTGGCTCTAAATAATAAGGTGGATGCTTGGGTATACGACACAAAAAAGTAACATAAAAGAATGGTTTTCCTTCTTTTATGTTACGCTTTGATGCTTTTAGCTGCAGTATTTAGGCTCTGGCAGTATTATTGTCAACCATTACTTCTGCTTGTCCGTAGGCGGGACAGTCTTCGGTGCTTTTGCAAGAGCTCATCCCCAACACCAACAAAAATAGAACAGCGGCAATCAACGAAATCTTTTTCATCTTTTTTATCCTTTACTTGTCTGTAAAAATAGGAGAATATGGCAAATCTCCAAAATATTAAACTTACAAGGCTATAAACGATAAAAGTTTAATTGGGTTACATTTATATGGCTGCATCTTGCGCAACAGGCCGCTTTTATTTATGAATGGTTGATTTTTTTACATGAATTAAAAAAAGAGGCTGCATCATGCAGCCTCTTTTCCTTTAATCTTCATCTTCATTATTTTTGCGCTGTGGCCAACGAATGGTTTCATCATCTATCCATTCGGGACCAATCTGAATAGAGGTGATTGCCTCATCATCCAGCCAAATATTGATATTTTCTTTCTCAAATACATATAGCTCCTTATCATCAAAGCCATCTTCTTTCATGTCTTCTACCTCATAATCTCCCAGTTTAAGAGTTTCTAATGAAGCCAGAAAATCCTCTTTAGACATACCTACCTTAATGGCGTTATGAAGGATGAAGTTGTCTGATTCAAAGGAAATTTCAACTAATTTGTAATCCTCTTCCTTGTCAAACGACATGGAAATACCAAATTCATCGTAATAAAGTACATTCGCTTCGGCGCCTTCTCCGTAGTCTTGTACTTCCGTTTCATCGGGATCGCCTAAGTAGTTTGATACTTCATGTTCTTCCATCCCGAATTTGATGTTGCCGAATCCTATGTGCGGCAAAATGGCTTTTGGTGTCATTTTGTATTAAATAAAATTAAAAAGTTTACGGGGTAAATATAGAAAACCCCTTTGACATAATCTACTGTTTTTGCTAAGAGTAAGTTGTCAGGTTAAAAAAAGTCTGCTGACGTAAATGTATTATACATCAGCAGAATGGTTAAATATCAGTTATACAGTTAATTCCATTGAGGTACTCGGCCCTTCGTATAGGGTGCATTTAAATTATCCATTTGTTTCCTTAGAGCAGGAAGTTTAGTTTCAAGCAGTTCTTCAACCTGCTTCAATACAGGTGGAAACTGCTCTTTCAGCAGGGCAAAACTGGTTTTGGAGGTGTTTGTTATATCCGAAGTACTATTTATTTGCGCCCATATAATGCTGTTTAGGCGTTTCATTAAAGGCATTTCGGCGGGTGGAACCTCTTCCCAGCTGGCTTTGGCTTTTGGTCCGTTAAAGGCAAAGGTGATGTTATAAAGCTCTTTCTCAAGTTCATTGAGTGAAGGCAGCACCTGCTCATGAGCGCCTGTTAGGGGCAGCGCCGTTTGTTTCATGCTGGCTACTTCCTCTTTGATTTCATTTACCAGGGCGAGGGTTCCATTCATGGCTTTCGAGAGCTCACTAACTTCTCTTTGGAATACAACCATGGCTGGGCGGTCGTTGGCCGGAAGGGTGACATTATTAAGCGCTTTAACTTCAAAAGCGGATGGCCCGGCTAGCAGTTTGGCTTGTCCGTTTTTCACCTGACTAATTTCCACTGTGTATTGGCCCGGAAGCACAAATATTCCGCCTTCTCTTTTTTTGAAAGGGTCGAACTTTTTCGACTTGATGATTTCGGTGCTATTATAGCGTAAATCCCAGTTAAAGCGACTGATGCCTTTGGATGGCTTTTTAGTAAACGTACGCACTACACTGCCCGCGTCATCTTTTATGGTGACAAGCAAATAAGCTGGTATTTCGCTTTCTTCAGCTTCCAGTTGGGCCCAGCTGGGTTGAGGGATGCGTTCTCCTTTTTCAAACAGTCTTTTCTCTTTTTCTCGCCGCAGTTCACGTTGAGTTTTTGGGGTGTCTTTCTGGTAAAAAGTAAAGGTGGCGCCAAAATCAGGGTTGGGTGCTCCGTAATAAGTTGCCCCTTGTCCGTATATCTTATCCACTTGCATAAAAAGCAGGCCAGGCTTAATGGGAAACAGGTGGGCCTCTTTCTCGGTAAGCTCATTGGATAGTTCACGAAGAGGCGCATAATTGTCCAATACATAGAATCCGCGGCCAAAGGTGGCCAAAACCAAATCGTTTTCGCGCTCCTGAATAGCTAAATCGCGCACTGCTATGGTGGGGATTCCAGCCTTTAGCTGTGTCCAGTTCTGACCATCATTAATGCTAAAGAAAATACCAAACTCGGTACCTGCAAACAAGAGGTCTTTACGTTCGGTATCCTGTTCCAGAGTATGAACAGTTCCGTTACCTGGCAGGTCAGACGAAATGCTGGTCCAAGTTTTCCCTTTGTCGGTACTTTTAAGAACATAAGGTGTGAAGTCATCACTTTTCATGCCGTCAAAAGAGGCATACACCACATTTTCGTCGAAGCGCGATGCGTAAATATCGCTCACATAGGTGTGGGCTGGTACACCTGGGAAAGAGGAAATTTTGCGCCAGGTTCTTCCGTCGTCTTCTGTCACCTGGATGACGCCATCGTCACTACCCGCATAGATCAGGCCAGCCTTTAAGGGCGATTCATCCAACGATACAATGGTGTTGTATTGCGAGGTTGAAACGTCTTTAGCCACCGCATCAATGCTCCAGTATTTATCCATTACAGGCCAGGTATTGCGATCTATTTGTGCCGTCAGATCCTCGGAAATGACTTCCCAGGTATTGCCGCGGTCGGTGCTTTTAAACACTTTATTGGCTGCCATGTAAATGGTGGTTGGGTTATGCTTGCTCAAAATTAGAGGGGCATTCCAGTTCCAGCGATAGGTGAGTTCATCTTTACGTGGCTGTGGTTTGATGCTGATTTTTTCGCCGCTTTTTTTGTCGTAGCGCACCACGTTTCCATATTGCCATTCACTGTATACGATATCTGGATTGGTGGGGTCAACACGTGACCAGAAACCATCCCCAAATACCGTTACGATCCATTCGCCCGATGTAACACCAAACTCTGATGTATTGCGAACCGGGCCTCCCAAAGTGGCGTTATCCTGCGTGCCGCCATATACATTGTAGAATGGGGCGGCATTATCAACGGTGACACGATAAAATTGGGTGACTGGTAAGTTGCTTATCTGACGCCAGGCTTTTCCTTCGTCGTAGGTGATGTACACCCCTCCATCGCCACCGATCATAAAGTGTTTGTTATCGCTGGGATCAATCCATAGGGCATGATCGTCCACATGGCGGTCTTTGGTGCTCAGTTTTGTCCAGGTTTTGCCGCCATCCTTAGTAAGGTGCGAGAAGGTTTCAACCGAGTAGACTTTATCAAACTCAACCGGGTCGCAGTAAATCTCATTGTAATACTGGCCGCTGGAGTGGTGGTCACTCATCTTGTTCCACGACTCTCCCCGATCTGAGGTTCGGAAAAAACCGCCTGATTTATTGGCTGCTTCAACAATGAGGTAGAGCACATCGGGGTTTTGAGGTGAAATGGCAATGCCCATGCCTCCAATATGTTCGGTTGGCAGACCACTCATGATTTTTCGCCAGTTTTGACCAGCATCGGTCGATTTATAAACTGCTGATTCGGGCCCTCCGCCTACCTTTGTGTGCACATGGCGTCGGCGTTGTTCAGTTGTGGCATAAAGAATATCGGGGTTGCGCGGATCGCAAATAATATTGTTAACTCCTGTGTGCTCACTAATGTTAAGTACTTTTGTCCAGTTTTCGCCACCATCAGTTGTTTTATATAAGCCACGGTCGCCACCACTGCCCCAGGCCGATCCTTCTGCTGCTACATACACCACATCTGAATTGCGCGGGTCAATTAGGATCATACCTATCTGGCGCGACTCTTTCAAGCCCATATTCTTCCACGATTTACCGCCATCAACTGTTTTATAAACACCATCGCCATAGCCTAGCGCCCGTTGGTGATTGTTTTCACCTGTGCCGGCCCATACGACATTGCTGTTATTGGGATCCATGGCCAGGCAGCCAATAGAGTAGGCGCCGTATTGGTCAAAAACCGGTTCGAAAGTGATGCCTTTGTTGGTTGTTTTCCAGATGTTACCGCTGGCAACGGCCACATAAAATTCAGAGTGGTTAGTTGGGTTAACTGCAAAATCGGCAATGCGGCCTGATGTAAAAGCCGGGCCAATGTTCCGGAATTTTAGTCCGTCAACCAGCTCACTGTTGATGGGATGCTTTTCAGTATTGGAGTCTTTATTCTTCTTTTTTTGTGCAATTGTTGGTCCACCACAAAAAAGTAATGTACCCGCCAATAGGAGCGAGCAGAGTTTTCCTAACTTTCGATTGATCATCATAGATTATTTTGGAGTTGAATATTAATTTGATGAAATCGAAGATATGAAAAATCTGCTGTTTCTGAAGGAACAGACTATTTATTAGTGATTTGTTTTAAGCTCCAAATGTCGTTAGTTGAAATTAAATCTAACCCAGGGCGTTTGATTCAAAATACTACCCATTTAGCGTAAGTTAGAAAGAAGGGCCGCTGTTGGGCGACCCTCTTTAAACCTTTATAAATGTGCTATTGGATCCGGATCCCCATCCGGGTCGTTATTTACATATCCGTCTGTTGAAAGATTATTTGTGAGTAGCAATAGTCCGCAAACGTGCGGGGCTGCCATTGATGTTCCACTCAATGTGGCGTACCCACCGCTTTTGTAAGTTGATTCAATGCTGTAGCCTGGGGCGCAGAAGTCAACACTAGAACCGTAGTTAGAGAAATAGGCCCAGTTATCATTGATGTCCATGGCTGAGATGGTATAAATGTTGGGTCCATTAACCCGGGCGGGTGAATGATTGTTGGCATCATCTGATTCGTTACCGGCGGCCAGAACAAATTTGAGTTGAGAGGAAGCGTTTAATACGGCTTCATCCAATGTAGTGGAGATACCTCCTCCTAGGCTCATGTTGGCAACATCAGTAGAAGCTGCATTGGCTGCAACGTAGTCAACACCGGCAATAACTCCGGAGGTTGTTCCGTTACCCCGGCGATCAAGTACCCTAACCGGAACAACTAATGCGCCTGGTGCCACACCAACAACGCCAATGCTATTATCTAATGCAGCTACCGTTCCAGCTACATGGGTGCCGTGTCCGTTTTGATCATCGGGCGTATCTTTAGGTCCTAAGAAGACCGCCGCGCGCTGTACATCAACGTTTAGGTCGGGGTGATCCAAATCAATGCCCGAGTCAATGATCCAGGCAGTTTTGCCTGCACCACTTTGCGGAGCACCAACTCGTGTTATGCCCCAAGGCGTTATTTGAGTGGGGTCTTCGCCACCAACCGGTTTTCCCTTGCCAGATGGGGGAGCTAATGTGATGATTTTATCACGTTCAACCCTTTGAACACTCGCCTCATTTTTTAATAATTCAGCTTCGCCCTCAGAGAGTTCCAGCGAGAAGCCTTTAATGGCTTTACCATAGATGTGTTTCAGCTGTTTGCTCTTGATTTTGTTTTTTGCCAAAAGTTTGTTGGCATGTTTATAAACCTTTTCTTTTTTGGCAGAAAATGATTCGCCTGCCACATCAAAGGTTGCTTCTGTTTTGAGTACAACAATGTAATTGTTAAGATCTGTTTTAGCACTTTTAAGAGTACTTTCTGGTGTTACCTGTTCTTGCAGAATTGTGTTCTCTTTTTCACAACTGAAAAACAACATGGCCGATAAGGCGATAGCCAATGTGTAAAACAAACTTCTTTTCATGTTTTGACGATTTTTGGTGTATATTAATCCAACCAATAACCGACAAAAGATTCATATTGTCAATCAAATTACTAAAAAAGTTAAGTTGTTCACCTTGGGAGATAGCTATTTGGTTATTTTATAGGTTGTAGATTGAATATTGAGATTGTTAATCTATAACTCTAACTATCAAGGCTTAGTAGAAGTTATTATTTTCTCTAAATTGAAGTTGTGAATTTTCAGCAGCCAATTGACTTTGTTTAAGTATACATGTATTTGACTTAGATGATTGCCAAAGTTGGTTAAATAGGAATGGAGGTGATAGTTCCAAATTATATTCGGACTTTATCCAATCCTTTTTTAAGAGTTTACGGAAGGGGCATGTGGCTTAACTGCCATATCCATAGCCGTACCCATAGCCATATCCGTAGCCTTGCCCATACCCAAAACGGTTGTTTTTCACTTTAATATCATTGATAATGACTTTAAATGAATCAACATTCTTCAACCGAAGGTCGTTAAATAAATGTTTCAAAAGGTGACGGTGCGAGCGGTCGTGGCGGACAATGAACAGGTGCTGATCGGCATGTGGCAGCAGTGAAAGGGCATCAGCCACCCGTCCGATGGGGGGCGTGTCCATAAAAATGCAGTCAAACTCTTGTCGTAAACAGGCGAGTAGCTCACTTATTTGTTGGTCTCTGCTTAATAGTTCAGATGCGTTTAACGGTTTTGCACCTGCCGCTATGAAACTCAGATTTGGCTGTTCACTTTGTTGTATTATATCACCGATTTGTTGAACCTGATTGGTTAAATATTCGGTAACTCCTTGCGCGTGATTGCTCGTGTTCAGGTAGTTCTCCATTTTGGGCTGGCGCAAATCAAAATTAATCACTACCACTTTTTTCCCCATTTGCGCATACGAAGCAGCCAGGTTAATGGTGGTAAATGTTTTTCCTTCGCCCATATTGCCCGAAGTTGTCAGGAATACCTTCTGGTCTTTGTAATTATTTAGCTGGTGATTGATGTTGGCTCTGAGCGAGCGGAACGATTCGGCTACCAGCGAACCAGGCTTGGATTGCACCACAAAAGGAGCCTCGTGCTTATTGTGAATAATGTGCCCAATAATCGGATATTGTGTCAGGCTGCTAATATCTTCATTGCTTTGAATACGGTCATTAAACAACAAAATTAACCAGATTAGCCCCATCGATATCAGCAGTGCTATACCTATCGATTGGCTGTATATTTTAGAGGCTGGTATACTTATGTTTTTGGCCTGTTCGCCTCTCGCCAGGTCCAATACCTCGTGGCTGGGTAAATTGGATGCTTTAGCAATTTGCATTTCCGAGCGTCTGGTTAATAAAAGCGTATATAACTCTTCGTTTATTTCGTGGCGCCGTTGAATGGATACCAGCTGTTGCTCGTGGTGGGGCAGCTTACCCAGATTCTCTTGTGTCTGTAGAATCTTTTTTTCATTGTTTTTTATTTCATTCTGGATGGTTGCAATTGAGCTGTTGAGAACGTTAAGAATTGTGCCTTTAAGTTGTTTGACCTCAGCTTTATTGTGTGCCAGTTGAGGGATATCCTTTTTCGTTCGGTTCTCAATGTCTTCTATTTCCAGGTAGGTGGCAAACAGTTGGTTCATCAGTGTCATCAGCTGCGGATTATCCAGCTTAATGGCTGTTGGGGGAACGATTTCGTCAACTGCCTCATTCTCAAGTAAATAACTTTTTAAATAGCTGTAGTATCGGAGCTGCAAATTAAGCTCTGATTGTTGCGACTGAAAATCGCTGAGTTTGCCATAAATGGCGTTTTTTCGCACATCGAGCTCAATGCCACCGTTTTTTTTAATCACCTGTTGTATGGATGATTCGGTCAGGCTCAGTGAGTCGTGCACCTGTAAAAGCTGACTGTTGATAAAGTCAATGGTTCGTTCTTTGATTTTATTTTTCATCTGCACTTCTTTCCATAAAAAAGCCGATGTCAGCTTATTCAGAAAGGTGGTGCCGAGTGCAATATTTTGTGTTTTAAAAGAGATGTTTAAAATGGACGAATTATCAACTTCATCAATGTTGAAATTTTGAAAGTGTTCAACGCACTCGTGTTGGGTTTTAAATTCGAACTTGTATTGCGCCTTTTTAACTGGTTTTTGTGTGGTATTGATAGCAAATGCACAATAGTCTGTAATAAAATATGTATTAACAGGCAGTATGGTGTCTACTGCTAAATTCGCCACATTTTTTTCAATTTTTTCTGTTTGATAACTATATAAAGAAGCTTGCTCTTTATGTGTGGTCAGATGGATGCTGCTGTCGTTCAAAAATTCAACAGCAAAAGTGGTATGCAAAGGCTGAAGGTGCGTTTGCAGGTAATCCACCTTGAAGCCCGGTGTTGGGTATACAAGAAGTTGATTGCCGTAAGCATCTTCCTGAAACACTCTGATTTCAAAGCCCAGGCCGTTAATCGTTTGTTTAATAAATTCGTAGGACTTTAAAACTCCTTTCTGATTGTTGATTTTAGTGGTTGCTTTGTTTAACTGCGGCAGGCCCAAAATGTTGTTGGGATCCATTTCTTTTTCATCCTGAACCAGCAGTTTGGTCGTTACAAGATACTCAGGCAATGAAGTGGCATTAATATAAAAAGCAATGCAAGCTGCTGTTGCCAGCGCAATTGCCATTAAGGGCCAGTATTTTAAGCCTCTTAATGCAAGCTTTATATAATGCTCAAAATTGACCTGAGTATTTGTACCTGCTTCCATATTATTTTGTGATTGCATAAATTGATAAGGCTATCGAGATAACGCCAGCCACAAGTCCGTATGGGAACTTTTCAAAGGCGTAGGTTTTCGAAGGCCTTGGTTTAATGTAAATAACGTCATCGGGTAGAAGAAATAGGTATTCCGACTCCAGAATTTTGCTATCTGTTAAGTCAAGCTTTTTCACGATGCTGCCGTTGGCACTTTTTCTCACGAGTGTTACGTCGTCAGCCATGGCAAAATCTTTTAAACCACCCGCCATGCTCACCGCCTGAAGGATTGTAATCTGCTCCCGGTCAATCGAATAGCTGCCTGGACTTTGCACTTCACCTAAAATGGAAATGCGGAAATTAACTAATTTTATTTGTACGGTTACGTCTTCAAAATACTCTTCTACAGCTCCCTGTATGGCATTTTGTGCCTCTTCTATAGTCAGCCCTTTTACCATTACCTTATCAATAAATGAATATTGCACATAGCCTTCTTCATCCACTTTGTAGGAGTTCAGATAAATGTATGAGTCGTTCATCAGCTCAGGGAAATCAGAACGGAAAAATTTCGATGTTTTAACATCAGAGCTATATACTTTCAAATACAGATTGTCGCCGTAATTAATTTTATAGGCGTCTCTTTGTGAGTTAACAAACTCCTGACTATAGTCGGCAATTGTTAACGGCTGTATAAGCTCTGTTTTTTTTAGGCTTATACATGAGCTTGAGATAAGAGTAAAACAAACCGCCACGGTGATGGCTAGTTTGTTCAGTAATTGATCACGTTTCATAGTATTATTTGTTTAACCTTGTTAACTTTAGTGCATCACTCATTTCAATCTTTTGACCATTTAAATAGGCAACCGGAAAGGATCTGGTCGCTCCAATCATCTTCCATTTTTCAATGGTCAACCTATAGGATGAGCCAATCGTAATCTGGTATTTATACCAGCCTTCTTCTTTAATTTCACGTACCCGGTCGTGTCCGTTATGTAACTGAGCTATTTCTTGGCTTGTCAGCGGAGTTCGGCTGGCCGCCAATTGAAGTACAAAAATGAGCTCTTGCGTTTTAGGCGTTTGCTGATAAATATGCTTTACGGTATTCCACAGATCGAGGCGCTCTTCTCCTTTGTAGGCCACCAGGAATGCATTTCTATACCCATAGGTACTAATGGTGGTGCGGGCCTGTTGGTAATTTTCGCCCGCTGCAATTTGGTATTTATACCATTGGTCTTCTTCAATGATACGCACCTGTTCCGGGTCGACCTTCAACTTTTTAATTTCGTAGGGACTTAAAGCTTCCCGGCTGGCTGCCAACTGAATATAGTATTCAATAGTTGTGTTGCTGTCCGTGTACTCTGATGGCTCACTGGTGTGATTATTATACTTCTGTTCAGTAATTTGTGTGCCTGACGGGCTCGTATTAGAGGCTATCAGCTCGGCACCTGTGTCTGGTTTTTGTTTATCAGAAGCTGTTTGCTGGGCATAGTCATTGCTGCTGGGTTGTTCATACTTATAGTCGGTCTGGTTCAATGGTTTATGCATGTACTGATACCAGGCTTGTGCTAATGATGTTTTGGTGTAAGTGATATCGTACTCATGAATAAACAGGCTGTTTGGGCTGCTTTTTGACCGAATTATTTTTTGGGTATTGATGTTTGGGTGTTTATAAGCGGATGGCACCTTGTTGATGGCAGCAGGCTTGACTTTAAAGGTATCTGCATAATTGGTAAAAGGGCTGTATCCTTTTACTACAGTGAGTGTCGAATCGGAAATGGCAGGCGTGTTTGTGCGGTGTGCACTGCTATCTTTTGACGAAGAAGGATTACCGGCCCAATGCCCTTTGACGATTGGAGTGAGCGGTTTGGCTGTGTCAGTTTCAACGGAGCAGGTATCATCAAAAATTAAAACATCCTTATTAATTACTGTCGTTTGGGCATTGCCAATGAGACAATGCACGAGCAGGTAGCCACAGAGGGCTATTATTTTCGAATCCATAATATAGTTTTTCCCAACAAACAGCGCTTACGTCTCATTCATACAATGGTTACATTTATTTTAACTTCGACCGAAGATTTTTTTATCTAAAGGAATAGTTGAAATACTAAAAAAATAGTACTATAATTGTAGTAGTGTATTTTTTATGGTCACTTTTTCCAGAATGAAGTGATGTTCATATTGGTTTTATCGATAACTATATATTATATAAATAAATAATCATGAAACAGTTGACTAAAGCGGAAGAGGAGGTAATGCAAATTCTGTGGACAATCGGAGAGGGGGTTGTAAAGGATATTCTGTCAGGATTTACAGATAAACAACCCGCCTACAATACGGTTGCAACGGTATTAAAAGTTTTGAAGGGAAAAAAGGTGGTAGACTTTAGGAAGGTTGGAAACGTCTATGTTTATTATCCATTAATTTCAAAGGCAGACTATTCTTCGTTTCAGATGAAGCACCTTTTGAAGAACTATTTTGGAGGTAGCTTTACCCGCTTAGCTGCGTTTTTTGCGAAAGACAATAACATGACAATTGAGGATTTGGAGGCGATGTTAAAAGAGGCAGAACAAAAGAAATAGACCTTATGGAACTACTTACCTTTTTTGCAAGATCAATTCTTGTATCGTTCCTTTTCTTAATTGTTTATCAGTTATTCTTAAGCAGGGATGCGCATTATGTTGCTAATCGCTTTTTTCTGCTAGGAGGGCTGTGGGCATCGCTGATGTTACCATTTGCGGAGTTAAATTATTCGGTGGTTATTGATGTCGTTGATGGAGCTGATGGAAGGGCGTTGGTTAGTATTGCAGACACTGCTATTGATGCTATGCCTGCGGTTGAAAAGAGCATGGTTAGTTGGCCGCAACTGCTTTTGGCGGCTTACGGTTTGATTGCAGGAGTTTTTGTATTGCGTTTGGTGGTAATGGTTATTCGTATGCAGCGCCTGGCAAATGCTTCGGAGCAGCTGCTGATTGATGGCGTTTTAGTTTGCATTAACGAAAAAGTGGATGAACCATTTGTTTTTGGGAAACGTATTTTTCTGAAAAGCAAGCATTACCTGACACCACAGAATGCTGAAATACTGGTTCATGAGCGCGAGCATTTAATGCAGCACCATTGGATTGATGTATTTGTCAGTGAGCTGGTAATTGCCGTTCAGTGGTACAATCCGTTTGCATGGTACTATGCCCGACTGGTCAAACAAAATTTAGAATTTTTAGCAGATCGGGGCGTGTTGAAAAAGGGCTTTCAATTGAATAAATACATACAACATATTATTTGTGAAACAATGGGAGCGGAAGCGTCAGTGCTAGCCAATCACTTCCGGTTCTCCCAAAATAAACGACGACTAAAAATGATGAAAAATGACAAAAATTCCAAATGGCGACTCTTGAAGTTGCTGCTGGTGCTGCCACTTGTTGGTAGTTTGCTTTGGGCTTTTAGTGAGCCTGTTTATGAGTATCGTTCTAATTCTGAAACAATAAACGACACGCAACCTCAGGAGAAGAAATCGACTTTTATGATGAAAGGAAAAGCGGTTGTATTTGATAAATCATTTGTTCAGGATGATGGAAAAATGACGGTTGTTCAAAAGCCATTGCCAGGTACTAGTATTATTATTAAAGGCACAACACGGGGGTGTGTGGCCGATATGAAGGGAGAATTTGAATTGGAAGTTGCTGAAGATGATATACTGGTCCTGTCTTTTGTCGGCTATAATACACAGGAGGTTAAAGCTGATAAGGTTATTCCTAAGCTTATTACCATGGTTCCTTCAGTCTATGAACTGGAGCCATCAGAAATAAAGGCAAGGCCCAAGGGTGAGCCGATAATTGAACCAAATACGAAGGATGGGAAGCCTGTCTTTTTTATTGTGGAGGAGATGCCTTCTTACAATGAAGGAGAGGAAACATTTGCTAACAAGCTTCAAAAAAAGGTAGATGCTGTTAAGCAAAAAGAAGAATTAAATGGAAAAGTCAAAGTTCAGTTTATTGTAACTGAAGATGGCCAATTAAAAGATATTAAGGCTATTAACCGTGTAAATGAAATAGAGGCAAAGTATGCTGTTAAAATTATTTCGGAATTGAATGACTGGAAGCCGGGCAAGCAGCGTGGTAAAGCAGTGGCCACAAAGATTGTGATGCCAGTGGAGTTTGACTGATAGTAAGAAGTTGATAAAGAATAGCCCTTAAGTTTATGAAAGCAGAAGGGCTATTTTTTTTTTAGACAATTATTTCTGTTTATAAGCTGTTTTTAAGTTCTTCAGAATGGTAAAACCTCTATCCACATCTTCATCGTTTACTATGATGGTGAATTCATTTGTAGTGGAAATTACTTCTTTAATATTTACTCCTTCCCAGGCAATGGCTTTTAGAATGTGGTAGTAAAAGCCTGTTATCTGCACGTTAGCGGCTGGCAGCTTAAGGGTAATAGCCGAAAGCTCTCCTTGCTTAAGTAAACACTCTTCTTCTGCAAAGTATTTTTCAACCAGTTCTTCGTATGTCGAACTGACCACCAGATTCGATTCAAAAACCCCTCTCACAAGTGTGTAGAAGACATCCTGCTGATTGCTGATGTCATGCATCACCTTTGTGTGGCTGTTAAAAATGGTAGTGCTGTTGCGAAAGGTGTAATCCGTTAGGTTTGAACGGACAATGATATCACCTAATGATTCGAGAAGTTTCTGAAGATTTCGGTTCAGCGAATAGTCTAGCTGTGGGGTCAGTCGGTTCAGTGCCATTACAATAGCGCCCTGTTTCACAGGTTTTTCAGTAAGTTTTTCCACCATTGGTTGTATCTGCCGCGCTAGCGACGATATGTTTAGGAGCCCTTCGCAGAGCGCTTCTATAACAAATGGTTTGACTTTAATGACTGATTCAACAGCCTGACTAACTGTTTTCATGGTTTCTGATTTTGTGACAAAGATATAAAATGTTAAGATATTAACAAAGTGTTATAAAGAAGTTTTTTTTGTTGAAAAACTTTTGTAAGCCCAAAGCATTTGATATTTTTGACACTTGATAAGAAGAATTGTATTATTGGTCGAAACGATATAGGGATGAAGAAATTTGATTTAAAAGGCTCAGTGGTAGCTATAGTAACTCCATTTAAAGAAAATGGTGAGATTGATGTGGAAGCCTTTGATAAATTGATCGACTGGCATCTGGAAAACGGGACGAACGGAATTGTGGTGTGTGGAACAACGGGTGAAACGCCTGCCTTAACTGGCGATGAGGATGCTTTTTTAATTGAGCGGGCCGTGAAACAAGTAGCTGGTCGTATACCTGTAATTGCTGGTACAGGCAGTAACTCCACCGAAGAATGTATTAAATACACGCGCAATGCTAAAGCAATGGGGGTTGATGCTGTATTGGTGGTTGGACCCTACTACAATAAACCAACCGATAAAGGCATGTATATCCATTTTTCATCGGTTGCACAAGCTGTGGATATACCTATCATTTTATACAATGTACCAGGACGCACAGGTTCCAGTATTTCAGTTGATACGGCCATAAAATTGGCTAATGAGTTTCCCAATATAGTTGGAATTAAAGAAGCATCGGGCGATTTAGCATTGTTTGCCGAACTTGTTGCCAAGCGCCCCGATGGATTTGTGATATATAGTGGCGATGATTTTTTGGCTGCACCGGCCAATATTTTGGGAGCAGATGGTTGTATCTCAGTAATTGCCAACGTCATTCCTAACGATTTTGCACAGCTAATGGAGGCTTCGTTGAATGGAAAGGTAGAGGTAATGAACGAATTATTCTATAAATATCGCCAGCTGATGGATTTGATGTTTGTTGAGTCGAATCCCATGCCTGTCAAAACGGCTTTAGCCGCCATGGGAAGAGTGAATGAGGTATTTCGTTCGCCTATGTGCTCCATGGATGCAGAGAATAAGAGTCAGCTTCTGGATGAACTTAAAAAACTAAGTATTATTTAAATATTTAAGTTGTTGTTGGATTGGATAAAAAAGAGTGCTTCAACGGGAGTACTCTTTTTTTGTATTGGCAGACGTCATGGTATCATGTGTATATATTTTTTACATTTGAAGCACAAACTCAAAAGACAATTGTAATGATTGATATTCTTAAAAATCGCAGAACTATTCGTAAATATACCAATCAGAAGATTGAGCAAGAGCTGTTGAACGAGGTGCTGGAGGCAGGTGTTCGAGCTTCTACTACCGGTAATATGCAGGTGTATAGTGTGGTGGTAACTCGCGACGAGGCTATGAAGGAGAAATTATCGCCCTGTCATTTTAACCAGCCCATGGTGAAGCAGGCGCCCGTTACGCTTACTTTTTGTGCAGATTTTAATCGCTTTAATTTATGGTGCCAGCAAAGGAATGCCGAGCCCGGGTATGATAATTTTATTTCATTTGTAACGGCAGCTATTGATGCCCTGTTAGTGGCACAGAATGTGTGTGTGGCAGCCGAAGCTAAAGGGTTGGGCATTTGTTATTTGGGAACGACCACCTATCTGGCCAACCAAATAATTGAAGTTTTGGAACTGCCTAAAGGAGTGGTGCCTATTACCACAGTAACTCTCGGCTATCCGGATGAGCAGCCCAATCAAGTGGAGCGTTTGCCGCTGGAAGCAGTGGTGCATTACGAAACTTACAGTGATTACAGTCCGGATGATATCAATCGTTTGTACGCTGACAAAGAGAGCCTGGAAGTGAATAAGGCCTTTGTTGCCGAAAATAACAAAGAGACATTAGCACAGGTTTTCACTGATGTTCGCTACAAAAAAGCGGATAATGAGCATTTTAGTAAGATGCTGTTAGAGGTGCTTAAAAGTCAGGGATTCTTGTAATTGGCTGATAAAAAGGATAATTGGAGAAGTGCATCATGCGGTGCACTTCTTTTTTTTTACAAAGCTTTAATTCCTAATTCCTTACTCAGAGCTTTTAGATCTTGCAGTACTTGTGGGTGAATGGGGATGCCTAACTGCAGGCGTTCGGCTTCAATTGTTCGTTCCTGGTCGCCGGGTATCTGCACTTTTTCTCCGTTGACGCTATGTGCATTTCGAAACGTCTTGATCCAATTATCCATGTGTGCTTTAAAGTCTTCAGCCGGCCTAAAGGCGTCAATGCGCATCGCACCAACAAAATGTCCAATGCCCTCGCCAACCTGCTGGGGCAGAGGCGGGAGAAACGCAACAAAAGGCGGTACCCAGGGGCCGTAGTTAGCTCCGGATAAAACAGCTGAGAAAATATCTACCCAGGCACCTAAGCAATAACCTTTGTGGGAGCCACGTTGGCGATCGGAACCTAAGGGAAGCATTGCACCTCCGTTTTTCAATGCCTGATTGCTGGTAGTGGCTTGGCCCTCCTTGGTTTGTGCCCATCCTGCAGGTATGGGGGTATTCTGGCGTTCGCAGACTTCTAGTTTGCCATTGGCAGCTGGTGTAGTTGCCATATCCATCACAAATGGAGGTTGCTGACTGGCTGGTATGGCTACCGCTATGGGGTTGGTGCCTAACAGGCGATCTTTTGAAAATGTTGGCGCCACCAGAGGGCTGGCGTTGGTCATGCAAATGCCAATCATGTCGTGCTGAAGGGCTTGCATCGCGTGGTAGCCGGCAATGCCAAAATGGTTGCTGTTTTTGACAGCTACCCAGCCGGTTCCGGCGTTTCGTGCTTTATTAATCGCAATGTTCATGGCTTTTTGTGCAACCACTAATCCGGCTCCCAAATCGCCATCTACAACAGCTGTACTTGGTGTTTCGTGGGTAATTTGGATGTCGGGTTGCATATTTAGGCGCTGTTGTTGCCATAAGCGAATATAGCCGGATAGCCTGGCCACTCCGTGCGAATCAACTCCTCTTAAGTCCGCAGCCACTAGTGCCTCAGAGGCCAGTGCTGCATGTTCTGCACTGGCACCCGAAGCTAAGAAAGTGGCTTTAATAAAACTTTTAAGCTGTTTAGCTGTGTATCGCATTTACTCCTCTCTGTGGTTGTAAACAGCACTGGCTTGCGCACTTGGCATAATCAGCATGTCGTTAATATTAACATGCGCCGGACGGGTAACCATAAATTCAATGGCATCAGCAATGTCCTCCGCATATAAAGGCGTGATGCCTTTGTACACATTATCGGCTTTGTCTTTGTCGCCATGGTAGCGTACAATGGAGAATTCAGTTTCAACCATGCCCGGTGATACTGAAGAAACTTTGATATTGTAAGGCAATAGGTCTATGCGCATGCCTTTGGTGATGGCCTCTACAGCGTGCTTGGTGGCGCAATATACATTGCCATTGGCATAGGTTTCTTTGCCGGCAATGGACGACACATTGATGATGTGCCCTTGTTGGCGCTCCATCATTCCGGGAATAATAAGTTTAGAAAGGTAAAGCAGCCCTTTCACATTGGTGTCAATCATTTGTTCCCAGTCGCTCCATAAGCCATTGTAGATGGGGTCGGCCCCGGCAGCAAGCCCTGCATTATTAACCAATACATCAATGTTTAACCACTCGGCAGGTAGCTTCTTAAGTGCCGCTTCTATTTCTGATGTTACTTGTATATCGAAACACAGCGTGACCGTTTGGATGGGAAGGTTTTGTAGTTCGGTTTTAAGTTCTTCTAGTCGGGATGCTCTTCTACCGGTAAGAATAAGGTTATAGCCTTGTTGTGCCAGTTTTTTTGCGGTGGCCTTGCCAATACCGGATGTTGCACCGGTTATCATTGCTATTTTTTTCATAGAACTTACTTTAGTTAGTCTCCTTCAGTAAGAAAGGGATATAAAAATTTTTGATAAATGTTGTTTGATGGCTTTTTTTAATTGCGCTCTTCCGTTTGGTATTTGTGTTATTTTTTATACTTTCAACATGAAAAACACATTAACCGAAAACCCTTTACAAATGTATATTAAATTGTTTCTGCTTAAAAGAACAATTCAAAAATGCTGAACCATGAGCGCGAATTTACCATCATTAGAAGAAGCGGAGAAGTTAGAGTTAACTTCAGAGGAATTTGAGAAGATTAAGAGCCTGTTGGATCGCCATCCCAATGCCTTGGAACTGGAATTATTCTCCAGGTTTTGGTCTGAGCATGCCAGTTATAAAAATTCAATTAAATGGTTACGAACCCTACCAGTAAAAGGAGGGCAGGTGTTAGTTGAAGCTGGCGATGAGAGTGCGGGAGCCGTCGATTTAGGAGATGGAAATGCCTGTGTTTTTAAAGTGGAATCACACAATAGCCCGTGTGCTATACAGCCGCGTTTGGGAGCTTTTACAGGTTTGCGGGTCGTGATGCGCGATATTGTGTCGATGGGGGCTAAGCCAGCAGCTTTTCTAAGCTCCTTAAGGTTTGGCGACGGAAAGCGCGATACGGCCAGGTGGTTGTTTGAAGAGGTGGCCGAAGGTATCTGTGAATTTGAAAGAGGTTTTAAGGTGCCCATCGTGGGTGGCGAAACATTTTTCTCCAGAGGGTACAACACAACGCCAGTTGTTAATAACATGGCCATTGGTATTGTGCCTCGTGATAGCATTATCTCCGCCAAAGCCCAAGGGGATGGAAACATCCTTCTGATTGTGGGAGCCCGAACGGGTAAGGATGGCGTTGAAAGAGGCGTGTTTGAAACAGATATCCTGGCCGAGATTGATACACCACCTGTATCTATCGACCAGATGATGGATGCCTCGGTAGAAAAAGAGTTGTTTGAAGCGATACAGTACCTGAACAAACATGTGAAATTGATTGGTGTGCAACCTATCGGTACGCAAGGTGTGGCTGGTGCAGCCGTGGAAATGGCGGCCCGTGGTAAATCGGGTGTTCACATTGATGTGGAAAAAGTGCCGCAACGCCAAAAAGGACTGGAAGTAAAAGATATTTTATTATCCCAAACATGGGGAAGAGTGCTTGTCTGTATCAAGCCCGAAGAGCTGCCAAAACTGAAGGAGCTTATCGAGTCGCTTGAGGTGGCAATGGCGGTGATTGGAACAGTTACCGACTCTAATAAAGTGGTTTGCTCATATAGTGGTAGTGTGGTGGCTGAACTGCCGGTGGGAATAGCCATGTTAGGAGACGAAGCGCCCGAGTATGAGCGCGAGTATGTCGAGAATAAAGAAAAAGCCCCAGGCATTAATCTTGATATCTACGATGAGCCCGATCACTATCCGGATGTGGTTAAGAAAATGCTTTCTAATCTTAATGTTACTTCTAAGAGTTGGTTAACCAGTAAGTTTCATAAGCAAAATGGAGATGCTGATGATGGGGATGAATACCCTTCTGATGCAGCTTTTATTGATATACAAGGTTCGGATAAAGCCTTGACAGCAACCATGGATTGTAATTCGAGGTACATGAAGTCAGACGCCTTCATAGGGGCGCAAATTGCAGTGGCCGAAGCAGCACGAAATATTGTTTGTGCCGGGGGGCAGCCGCTCGCTTTGTCCGACTGTTTGAATTTTGGGAATCCGCACGACCCGAAAGTATACGGAACGTTTGTCGATTCGGTTAAAGGGATTACCAAAGCATGTAAAGATTTTGACGTGCCGGTTGTGAGCGGGAACGTTAGCTTCTATAATCAGCGCTCCGAAGATGGACAGCTAAAGCCGATAACACCAACTCCCGTTATTGGAATGATTGGAGTGGTGGCCGATAAAAAGCATCATAGTACCCTTTCATTCAAGCATAAAGGCGATATGATCTTTTTGGCGGGGCAATCGCGAAACGATGTGAATTCCTCCGAATATGCCAGTAGTATTTTGAATATTAAAAAATCGGCAGCCCCTTACTACAATGCGGAAGAGGAAATAGAACTGCAGCAGGTAGTTGCCTTGATGATACAGAAAGGACTGGTGCGATCGGTACATGACGTATCGAATGGGGGACTGTTTTTCACCCTGCTGGAATCAGGCATTCCACTGGAGTTTGGGTTTGATATAACATCAGATGCAGAGGTGCGCAAAGAGGCCTTTTTATTTGGTGAGTCTCAAAGTCGGGTGGTTGTTTCTGTTGCACCCGCCAAACAGGATGATTTTGTTGATTTTATGATGGAAACCGATGTGCCATTTTCTATTCTTGGGCACGTAACCAAAGGTGAAGTAAGGATTGATGATGAATCATTTGGTTACATTAGTGAGCTGAAGGAGGCCTTTGAACAAAAGCTGGAAACCTGGGTTGAAGGAGAGTGATTTAGAAGAAGCCTGTCGAATATGCAGTGAAAGAGAGTACTAGTGGGTTCTGGCAGGTGGTGGATGTATTAATATAGCGTAGAACAATATGAAGTTGAAATTAAGATTACTTTCAGGTGTTTGCCTGATTTTAACGGCAAGTATGCTGGTTGCATGGGTGGGTGCCGATGAAGCTGATAAGGTCAAAGTTGGAGAGCAGGCCCCGGCATTTACCATACAGTCACCCACGGGTGAATTGACGAATGAAGATTTAAAGGGGAAAGTTGTTTTGATTAATTTTTTTGCCACCTGGTGTCCGCCATGCCTCAAAGAGTTACCGGTTTTGCAGCAGCAGGTTTGGGAAAACTATAAAAATCGCGAGGACTTTGTTTTGTTAGTGGTTGGCCGGGAACACTCACGGAAGGAGCTTCAGGAGTTTGCCGCAAAAAAGGGGTTCGATTTGCCTTTTTGTCCTGATGAGGACAGGGAAGTGTTTAGTCTCTTTGCCACACAATCAATTCCCCGTAATTACATTCTTAATAAAGAAGGTAAAGTTGTTTATGCTTCCAAAGGGTACAGTACAGAGGAGTTTAATCACATGCTTGAAGTGTTGCAGACACAGTTTTAAGTAATATAAAAAAAGATATAAAGAGGATGTTGTTTTATAAGCAGCATCCTTTTTGTTAATGCACATAAATCCTCCCTTTTTTATACTTTTGACGAAAATCAATTACACAAATGACTGTAAAGCCATATACACCCGAAGGGTCAAAGAAGACACAGGTAGCGGGCATGTTCAATAATATTGCTCCCAAATATGATTTTCTAAACCACTTTTTATCATTGGGTATTGATAAGATTTGGCGAAAGAGAGCCATTAACTTACTGAAGGAGATAAAGCAACCGTTAATTCTGGATGTGGCCACTGGAACCGGCGACCTGGCTCTGGAGGCGCACCGCCGTTTGGGGTGCAAGGTTGTGGGGGTCGATATTTCAACCGAGATGCTCAAAGTGGCCCGCGAAAAAATTGCCAAGCGCCGGCTTGAGGAGGTGATAAGCGTTGAAGAAGGTGATTCGGAAAATCTGCCTTTTGAAGATAATTCGTTTGATGCAGTGATGGTGGCGTTCGGGGTGCGTAACTTCGAGAACCTGAATAAGGGGCTGACGGATATGGCACGCACCTTAAAACCGGGGGGGAAGATGGTTGTATTAGAATTTTCGAAACCAGCTTATTTTCCATTTAAGCAATTGTACCTCTTTTATTTTCGCTATATACTGCCATGGTTGGGAGGAATTATTTCAAAAGATAAAGCGGCTTATACCTATCTGCCTGAGTCGGTGTTGAGTTTTCCCGATGGCCAAAAGTTTGATGCGGAACTGGTTAAAGCCGGCATGACGCCCATCAAGCGCTATAAGCAAACATTGGGCATTGCAACCATTTATTTATCTGAAAAGAGGGCGCAATAAAATGCATATTTATCAGTTTATAAAGTAAATTCAATAAATATCTCTTGAAAAAAACCGTTCTCTTTATACTGTTCGTGCTGCAGGTGGCTTTGTTATCCGGCCAGGGTAAGAATAGCCGAATTGCCAACCTGCGTTCTTTTGATGAGCGCCCGTTGCATTTTGGTTTTCTGATAGGCATTAACACGATGGATTTTAGGGTATACAATACCGGTAAAGCCATCAACGAACAGGGAGATGTGATGTATGGAGATGTATTAACCCTCACTCCGGGGCTTAATATTGGGATTGTTTCAAGTTATAAACTGGCGAATAATCTGAATCTGCGGTTTTTGCCAGGTATCAGTTTTGGTCAGCGTAACTTAAGCTATATCCATTACGATAAAGATGGTAATTTTCTTGAGCGGGAGGAGCCCATAAAAATTAAGTCGACGTTTCTTGAGTTTCCTCTCTTGCTAAAATACAATGCTTTCAGAATGCATAATGCAAAGCCTTACCTTATTGGTGGGTTCAATGCACGATACGATCTGGCAAAAAATAAGCAGGACAGGTTACTGCTCACTTCTCTGGATGGTTATTTTGAGTTTGGTGCGGGCTTCGACTTTTACTTGACCTACTTTCGTTTGTCTGTGGAAGCAAAAGCATCTATTGGACTGGCAAATATCTTAAATCCAGATGGTACCGGGGAACCGGGTGATATGGCCTATACGCAGGCATTAAACGAGCTCAATTCCCGAATATTTTGCCTGACCTTCTATTTTGAATAAATTCAATTACTTTTGCGTTTTGATTTGTTTTATTCCTCTCGGAGTAAAATTTAAATAACTGCATAGAATGAAACGCGAAATTGTATTACGACTATCTCCCAAGGAGGCTGCTGATAGTAAGTTAATTAAGTCATTGGTGGCTAAGAAAATGAAGGTGGCTGAGAGTAAAGTGACCTCCATTAGAGTTGTAAAGCGCTCCATTGATGCACGGCAGCGCATTGTGCTGGTGCAGTTACACATTGATGCCTATGCCAATGTCATGCCACCGAAAGAAAAGCCCGTTGAATTTTCCTATCAAGATGTGAGTCATAAGCCTACTGTGGTGGTGGTGGGAGCGGGTCCGGGAGGATACTTCGCCGCCCTGAGACTGATCGAATTGGGTCTGCGCCCCGTAGTTTTGGAGCGTGGTAAAGGTGTCAATGAGCGGAAAAAGGATTTGGCCCTTCTTAACCGAAATGAATCGGTCAATACCGAATCGAATTATGCGTTTGGAGAGGGTGGAGCAGGTACTTTCTCTGATGGTAAACTCTACACGCGCAGTACCAAACGAGGGGATTTCAAAAAAGTGTTGGAGGTGTTTAATTTTCATGGTGCCAGCGAAGATATTTTAATTGATGCCCATCCGCATATTGGAACCGATAAGCTGCCAGAAGTGATCAAGGCCATGCGTCAATCAATTATAAATGCAGGTGGTGAAGTATACTTTAATACAAAGGTGACCAGCCTAATTATGAGTGACCGAAAGATTAAAGGTGTTGAAACGCAAGGAGGTGATAAGATTTTGGGTGAAGCGGTGATTTTGGCAACAGGGCATTCGGCACGGGATATTTATTATATGCTGGATGCTGAAGGGGTGGTATTAGAAGCCAAAACCTGGGCCATGGGCGTGCGGGTGGAGCATCCGCAAGAGCTAATCGACCAAATTCAGTACCATTCACCAAAGGGGCGAGGAGATTATTTGCCGGCGGCCAGCTATAGTTTATCTTGTCAGATTGAAGAAAGAGGCGTGTACTCCTTCTGTATGTGTCCCGGAGGTTTTATAGTACCGGCCATGACCAGTGCTGATGAGATGGTGGTAAACGGAATGTCACCTTCGCGTCGTAATTCGCCCTGGGCCAATTCAGGCATGGTGGTTGAGGTACAACCCGATGACATTGGTGAGTTTCAGAATAAAGGCGTATTGGGTGGTCTGGAGTATCAAAAGGAATTGGAGCGTCTGGCTTTTGTTAACGGAGGTCGAGGGGTGGTGGCGCCAGCTCAGGCTTTGGCCGACTTTGTAGATGGAAAGCTGTCGTTTGAGTTACCCGATTGTTCATATATACCTGGTTTGGTGGCTTCCCCATTGCATTTTTGGTTACCCGAAAATGTAGGGCAGCGTCTGCGTAAAGGTTTTGAGTATTTCGATCGGAGAGCCAAAGGGTTTGTTACCAATGAGGCACTGGTGGTTGGAGTTGAGAGCCGGACATCTTCACCTGTTCGCATACCGCGAGATAGAGTCACATTTCAGCATGTTCAGGTCGAAGGGCTATACCCGTGCGGCGAAGGAGCTGGTTATGCCGGAGGTATTGCGTCTTCTGCCATTGATGGTGAAAAGTGCGCCGAAAAGGTGTGGGAGTTTTTAACCGGAAGCACCCTGGAAGCATAGGCACTATTTGGCTTGTCGTCTGAATTCAGCACAAGTGATAGCTGTTGCTACTGATACGTTCAAAGATTCAGAGGTAGGGATATCGGATGGGAAAGAGGGAATAAACAGGCGATGAGTAACGTAGTGCTCCACTTCCTGACTGATGCCTTTGCCTTCGTTGCCCATCACGATCAAACCCTGGTTTTTTAAAGCTTGCTGATAGATGTTGTTTCCATCTAAAAAGGTACCGTAGACAGGTATGTTCAGACTTGTATATTCTTTCAAAAAAGCCGATGCATCAACATAATGGATAGCAACGCGACTGATGGCTCCCATAGTTGATTGGATGGTTTTGGAGTTGTACACATCAGCACAGTTTTCTGAGCAAAAAACATTGGTAATGCCAAACCAGTCAGCCAGCCTGATAATTGTACCCAGGTTGCCCGGATCCTGAACTTCATCCAGTAGTAAACAAAGCTCATCTTTAAGTGCATCGAACGAAAATACAGATGCCTGTTGCTTGAAAATACCAATGACTTGTGGCGGGCTTTTGAGTGTTGATATCTTTTTTAGTGTCTCGGGAGTGGCGCTAATAATTTCTGGTAAGTCACGAACGATGGAAGCGTGAGATTGAAGCCAGGAATCCGTGGCAATAAGCGATTCAACGGGGCAGTTCGAACTAAGTAAATCCGTGACCAGCTTATGGCCTTCCGCTACAAACACTCCATTTTGGTCTCTTATTTTTTTTCTGTTTAACGACAAAATGAACTTTTGCTTATTTTTACTTAGCATATTACAAAGTTGTTTTGAATTAGAATAGTGTTTATGTGGCACAAAGTTATATCTAATCGACCGAATTAAATATCTTTATGGCAAATTAACGCAAATAATAGCCAAACCTATCACCAGGGAGCAGTGTTTGATAAAATGAAGGGGTATAATAGCTTAGTAGTCGTTGGAGTGATGATTTTGTTCGGGCTGGTTGGTTGTCGTTCAACCAAGTACGTTCCGGATGGTGAATATTTGCTGAATAAAGTAGAGGTTGATAACCAGGCCAGAGATATATCCAAGGAAGAAATTAAATATTACATACGGCAGAAAGACAATGTAAAAATACTTGGTTTCTGGCGCTTTCATCTAGGGATTTATAACCTATCGGGGCGCGATAATAGCAAGGGATTTAACAAGTGGTTGAGGCGTATTGGGGAGGAGCCGGTATTGTACGATGAGTTATTGAGGGAGAAGTCGAAAGAGCAAATAACGCTATTTCTAAAAAATAAAGGTTACTACAACGCGCAGGTTACTGATACGGCCTACTTTCATAAAAACAAAAAGGCCAAAGTTAAATATACCATCAAAGCCGGTAAGCGCTATAGTATCAATAATCTATCCTACCGAATAGAAGATGACTCCATCAGGAAGTATGTCTATGCCGATACCAGCAGAACAGTCTTAAAAAAAGGGGCGCCTTTCGATGCTGATTTGCATGATAAGGAACGCACACGCATCACTGAAAATATGCGGAATGAAGGTTACTTTGGCTTTCGGAAGGAGCACATGTATTTCCTGGCAGACAGCACAATTGGCAACCACCAGGTCAACGATTCCTTAATTATAGTAAAAGATAGGATTCAGAAGCAGGGAGCAGGCGATTCCATCGTAAATCACCGAAAATACCGAATAAAAGATGTGTATTTTTTGGTTGGTTACGATCCGCAAAAGGGCCTTCAGGGAGGTGCTGATTATCTTAAGCAGTTCGATAGTCTAGAATACGAAGGCTGTAAAATTTTGTATGGCGAAAACCTCAAGTTTCGGGCTGATGTTCTGGTGAATTCCAATTATATTTTCCCGGGAGATTTCTACAGTCAGGAGCTGGTCAATAAAACACAGTTGCTGTTATCGGAGCTGCAGTTGTTTCGATTTGTGAACATACGGTTCAGAGAACTGGAGGGGCAGACGGATGAGCAAGGAAATGGGCTGTTGCAATGTATGATTCAGTTGTCGTCATCGAAATTGCAGAGCTATACAGTTGATGTTGAAGGAACCAACTCATCTGGTAACCTGGGTGCAGCCGGTAGTTTTAAGTACAAGCATAAGAACTTTTTACGCGGAGGTGAAGTTTTTGATATGCGTTTCAGGCTTGCCGGAGAAAACCAGGTGGCAAAAGATAAGAGCTCTTTTCGCACCATGGAAGTGGGAGGTGATGCTGTGCTGACCATTCCTAAGTTTTTGATTCCTTTTAAGGTTGAAAACTTCAGGAGGCGGTTTAATCCCCGCACCAATTTTTCGCTGGCCTACAACTACCAGAAGCGTCCTGATTATACGCGGACGATTGCCAACGGGCGTGTTGGTTACTCCTGGAAATCATCGCCCTTGGTTAGTCATTTTCTGGCACCAATCGATTTTAGTGTTATTAACGTGCCCTATCTGAATCCTGATTTTAAGAAAGGAATTGAAGATAGTTTTTTGAAATATAGCTACGAAGATCACCTTATTAGCAGCAGTACTTATTCGTTCACTTATAACGAGCAATCCATAGCGGGCAATAGAAATTATCACTTTTTTCAGGGCAACATCCAGTCGGCCGGTAATATAATTGACGGCCTGTCTTCCCTTATTTCAAAAAGTACAGAAGAAGGGTATAACGAAGTGCTGGGTATCAGATATGCACAATACATAAAGGCCGATGTTGACTGGCGCTATCACATTTATGTCAACAAGGTGAATTCCTTCGCTTATCGCATGTTTATTGGAGCCGGCTATCCGTATGGGAACCTTACTGTACTGCCGTTCGAAAAACGGTATTTTTCAGGAGGTGCTAACAGTATTCGAGCATGGCCGGTAAGAGGTTTAGGCCCTGGCTCATACGAGGAAACACAGCTCAATTATTACAACCAAACGGCCGACATAAAGCTTGAACTCAATGCTGAATACCGGTTTAAACTGTTTTGGTTGCTTGAAGGTGCTTTTTTTGTTGATGCAGGTAATATCTGGACCATCCGCACTACAGGCGATGAAGAGATCGATACCAAGGGGCTGTTTAAATTCGATAATTTCTGCAAACAGATAGCTGTTGGCGTGGGAGCCGGCGCCCGACTCGATTTCAATTACTTTGTATTTCGCCTGGATATGGGAATCAAGGCCCGCGACCCCATACTGCCTGAAGGTCAGCGATGGGTGCTGGGTAAAAGAGCCATAACCTGGGACGATATGGCGTTTAATTTTGCAATCGGATATCCCTTCTAAAAGAGATGTCAACAATAGTTAAACTTCTTTTAAGAACTCAAAAATAAAATTCCGTAACTTTTCAATAAATATTGTCATTCACGTTTCTTTTTGCCCATTCGTAAAAGGGTAATATTTACGAAAAGCATTGACAAACAAAATAATAAGTGATATATATCATATAATTGACTTATAGATTGTAATCCAATTAACACCGTAAGTGTAAGTGATTGAAGCTTGAGCGCTGAAGAAATGTAATTTTTTCTCGATGATTTTCACTAATTTCGTACAGATTTTTAGAAAACTATTATTTCGAACTATAAATTAAAAGCTATGAAGCGAGTATTAGATGTTGTAAAACCTGGTGTTGTTACTGGTGATGACTTAGGTAAACTTTTAGCAGTAGCAAAAGAAGAAGGTTTTGCAATGCCTGCTGTAAATGTTGTTGGTACAGATTCTATTAACGGTATTCTGGAAGCTGCAAAAGCAGTGAACTCTCCTGTAATGATTCAGCTTTCAAATGGTGGAGCTGCTTTTTATGCCGGAAAAGGCTTAAAATTAGAAGGTCAACAAGCACAAATCTTAGGTGCTATTTCTGCTGCTAAACACGTTCATACTTTGGCTGAAGCTTATGGTGTGCCTGTGGTATTGCATACAGACCATGCTGCTAAGAAATTATTGCCTTGGATTGACGGCTTGTTAGATGCGAGCGAAAAGCATTTTGCTGAAACAGGTAAGCCACTTTTCAGTTCACACATGCTTGACTTGTCTGAAGAGCCATTGGAAGAAAATATTGCTATCTGTAAAGAATACCTGACTCGCATGAGTAAAATGGGTATGACTTTGGAGATTGAATTAGGTATTACAGGTGGTGAAGAAGACGGAGTTGATAATTCAGATGTTGATAACTCATTGCTTTACACTCAGCCTGAGGAAGTTTGTTACGCTTATGAGCAGTTGTTGGAAGTGTCACCAAACTTCACTATTGCAGCTTCATTTGGTAACGTACACGGTGTTTATAAGCCAGGTAACGTAGTGTTGAAGCCATCTATTTTGGATGCTTCTCAGAAATACATTCAGGAAAAGCATAACACAGCTGATAAGCCAGTAAACTTTGTATTCCACGGAGGTTCTGGTTCTTCTTTAGAAGAAATTCGCGAAGCTATCGGTTATGGCGTTATTAAAATGAATATCGATACCGATACTCAGTGGGCAACATGGGATGGTATCCGCAAGTTTGAAGCGGCTAATCGCGACTATTTGCAGGCACAAATCGGTAACCCAGAAGGGGACGATAAGCCAAATAAGAAATATTACGATCCACGCGTATGGTTACGCAAAGGTCAGGAGACCCTAGTAGAGCGCTTGAAAGTGGCTTTTGAGGATCTTAACTGTATCGATCGTTTGTAATATATTGATTATATGCAATCAAAGGGGGCACATGTATATGCATTGTGCCTCTTTTTTTTTAAATTGGTCTTTTATTAATTTACTAAAACTATGAGTTCTACATCAAGAGACGGTTTTACAAATAAGTTTGGAGTGATAGCAGCAGCTGCAGGGTCGGCTGTGGGCTTAGGTAATATTTGGCGTTTCCCCTATGTAGCTGGGGAAAATGGAGGGGGTGCTTTTTTGTTAGTGTATCTGCTGTTTATTTTGATAATTGGTTTGCCGGTAATGCTGTCGGAGCTGTTAATCGGACGCAAGGCTCAAAAAAATGTGTTTGGTGCTTTCAGAACACTGGCGCCCGATAAGCCAATTTTCATATCAGTTGGTATCATGGGGGTAGGTGCAGCCTTTATGATATTGGCATTTTATGCAGTAGTTGCAGGATGGACTCTTGAGTATGCCTACCTGGCTGTAGGTAATCAACTGAAAGGGATGGATGCTGCTGAGTTATCCACTTTTTTTAACGACTTTTCATCATCGACCACAGGGCCTCTGATTTGGATGGCAGTTTTTATGGTGTTAACTGCTGGTATTGTTATAGGAGGAGTCAAAAATGGAATTGAAAAATACACAAAGGTGCTGATGCCCCTATTGTTGGTTATAATCATTATTTTGTGCATTAATGCCCTGAGTCTTGATGGGGCTGAAGCTGGTGTGGCCTTTCTTTTTAAGCCCGACTTTTCAAAAGTAACCGGAGGGGTTATCCTGGAGGCTCTTGGGCAGGCTTTCTTCTCCCTGAGTATTGGTATGGGAGTAATTGCTACGTACGGATCTTATATTCAGAAAAAAGAAAACCTGATGTTCACCGCCTTGTCGGTATCATTTGCGGATACCTTGATTGCAGTGCTGGCAGGGGTTGCTATTTTTCCGGCGGTTTTTGCCTTTGGTATTGATCCCAGCTCTGGTCCGGGTCTGGTGTTCGAAACCCTGCCAAATGTATTTAATCAAATGAGAGGTGGCTATGTGTTTTCTATTGCCTTCTTTTTACTGTTGGTAATTGCAGCTCTTACCTCTTCTGTTTCATTGCTCGAAGTGGTAGTGGCCTATTTTACAGAGGAGCTCAAGATGAAGCGCAAGTCTGCTACCTGGCTGGCAGGAGGAAGTATTGCTGTTCTGGCTGTTTTTTGTGTGATCTCCGATGGAGTATTTGAATTCTTTGATTGGACTTCATCCAATATTCTGCTGCCGCTGGGAGGAATCCTGATTGCAATTTTTGTTGGGTGGGTTCTTGGTAAACAGAAGATGAGAGAAGAACTTGAAGCGCATGGCGGAAAAGTAATACTTGTAGGATTTCTGAATATCATTCTAAAAGTATTTGCACCTTTGGCCATAGGCTTTGTATTTCTTAGAGGCTTGGGCTTGTTATAAAGCAAATTGCTATGTGGCGTGACTTGTTAATGCTGACGAGAAGAGAGCAGGTTGGGTTTTTGATGCTGACCATTATTCTTTTGGGCGTTATTGGATTGTTTTTTGTCCGTGACTTTAGTAAAGAAGAAGTGGTTAGTGATGAACTTCAGAACTGGCTTGCTGAGGTTGGCATTAAAGAGTCCGTTACGGAACGAAAAAGTAAGCTAGACACCGTTTTCTTTTTCAATCCCAACATTGAAAGCATTCAGCGCCTGCAATTATTAGGATTTAATAATCATGCTATCATTAACCTGCTCAAATATCGGGAAGCTGGTGGTGAAATTAAATCGGCAGCGAAACTGAAAACAATTTATGGTGTGGATTCGGTTTTGTTTGATAAATTGGAGGCATATGTGCTTATCGATGATAATGTGGGTCGCTCTTTTCAGGATGCTGAACAAGGCTATTCGCATAGTCGATCGAATAAGAAGCAAAACTCTAAGATGATGGCGGCGCAGTCGTATGTGCCGGATAAACCATATCAGATCGAAATTAATTCGGCCGACACGGCTATCCTGACACTAATTAATGGCATTGGTCCAGTGTTATCGCGACGAATTGTAGCATACAGAGAAAAAATAGGGGGCTATTATTCCGTTGATCAGCTTAAAGAGGTGTATGGCTTAAAAGGGGAGGTTGTGGATGATAACCGGATGATGTTGACTGTGGATGAAGGCCTTATTGAACCTGTTGATATTAGTAAGGCCAGCATAAGACAGATGAAGAATCATCCTTACCTTGACTTTTACATGGCAAAAGATATTTACGAATGCCGAAAGCGGGGACAGCTTGAATCAATTGAACAGTTTAAAGATTCAGCCGCATTCATAAAGGCCGATATGGTGAAGTTGCAGAAGTATTTTATAGTAACAGAAAAAATTAGTGCAAATAATTAATCAAAAACAGCGGTGAAAATTTGTTGTAATCAGTAAACTTCATTTTCTTTGCAGCTGCAAAAATTTGAGGTGTGTGTTAAAATAAATTCAAGCTATTGAATTTTTGTAGTTTAATGATTAATTTTGCGGTCCAAATAAAAAGTAAGCGTTATGATAGTAATTCCTATTAAAGAGGGCGAAAATATTGAAAGAGCCCTAAAGAAATTCAAAAGAAAATTTGAGAAGACAGGTGCTATGCGTGAGCTAAGATCTCGTCAGGCATTTACTAAACCTTCTGTAATTAGAAGAGAACAAGTAAAAAAAGCGATATACATCGAGCAATTGCAGCGCGAGTCTGAATAAATTGCTTGCGGAGGGCGTCGGTTTACTGCTTTTTTTGTATATTCGTTAAAAGCATAAAGTGACACCCTCTGTTAATGCAAAACTTAGAATCTTTCTATAAATACCTGGAGTTTGAGCGGCGAAATTCTCCGCACACAATCACTGCTTACAAAAGCGATGTACAGCAATTTTGTGAGTTCTTAAGTGGTGAAGGAATCGAACTTTGGGAACAGGTTACTTCAAAAATCATCCGTTCCTGGATGGTTACAATGGTTAACGATGGTGTGACAGCACGCTCCGTTACCCGAAAAATTTCCACCTTAAAGGTATTGTTTCGATACTTGATGCAACAAAAGGTTGTTGAATCCAATGCTGCGGAACAAGTTATCACCCCCAAGTTGCCCAAGCGGCTACCAGTCTTTGTAAAGGAGCAGGAAATGGATTTGTTGCTCGATGAAGTGCCGTTTGGCGATGATTATGCCGGAGTACGCGATCGACTGATTATTGAGATGTTCTATCACACAGGAATGCGCCTTGCTGAACTGGCTGGTTTGACGGATGAACAAATCGATTTGGCAAATGGCATACTGAAGGTCAGAGGGAAGCGCAATAAAGAGCGCATTATTCCTGTAATTAAAGAACTAAAAGTATCTCTTGTTCGTTATTTAAACAGGCGCAATAGTGAATTTCCTGAGCGGACAAATACTTATGTATTCCTTACAGGCAAAGGCTTGCCGGTATACCATAAGTTGGTTTATAGGGTGGTAAACAAGTATCTGGGGCTGGTGTCTACTGTAACAAAAAAGAGTCCTCATGTGATACGACACTCTTTTGCTACGGCCTTACTTAATAGAGGGGCCGAATTGAACGCAATTAAAGAGTTGATGGGGCATGCTAATTTAGCTGCAACAGAGGTTTATACGCACAATACTTATGCGCAATTAAATTCTATTTATAAACAGGCTCATCCCAGAGCCGAAAAGATGGAGGATTATTTATGAATATTACAATTCAATCCGTACGCTTTACTGCGTCAGCACAGTTAGAGGAGTTTGTTCAGCACAAAGTAGGGAAGATGGTGCAATTCTTTGATGGAATTGTTTCAGCTGAGGTGATACTCAGATTGGATAAGTCCGATTCGACGGAAAATAAAGTGACCGAAATCAGTCTTAATATTCCGGGAGGTGAGCTGTTTGCAAAAAAGCAATGTAAGACTTTTGAAGAAGGGGTGGATTTGTCCGTTGATGCCCTGCGTAAGCAGCTGATTAAATGGAAGGAAAAGGTGAGAGCTAAATAGGTAAAAAAAAGAATCATTTTTTTGTGTTCTTGAAAAATAATTATACATTTGCACACCGATTTTAGGGTCGTATTTATACCCTAAAGCGCTATAAATAGGCTGATTGACCTTGGTTATCGGCCTATTAAACTGAAAAATAGTTAGTGATTACTAGCTGTAAAGGTCTTTAAAATATTGAAAAAAATTGGGGGAGATACCAAAGTGGCCAACTGGGGCGGACTGTAACTCCGCTGACTTATGTCTTCGTAGGTTCGAATCCTGCTCTCCCCACTTTTTTAGGAACAAAGTCTTTTTTTTGCTGACATTAAGGTTTAATTTACTTACCTTTAACGTCCTGCAAAGAAAATGCGGGAGTAGCTCAGTTGATAGAGCATCAGCCTTCCAAGCTGAGGGTCGCGGGTTTGAGCCCCGTCTCCCGCTCTCTTTTGGAGCTATGATGATGATTCCTTAAAAGTAATTTTAAATTAAGATTTAATTTATATCTAATTGTCTAATATTTCGAGTTATGGCTAAAGAAACATTTGTAAGAACGAAGCCTCACGTTAATATCGGAACCATTGGTCACGTTGACCACGGTAAAACTACTCTGACTGCTGCAATCACTAAAGTATTGGCAGATGCAGGTCTTAGTGAAGCTAGAGACTTCGATCAGATTGATAACGCTCCTGAAGAAAAAGAAAGGGGTATTACAATTAATACTGCTCACGTTGAGTACCAAACAGAAAACCGTCACTACGCGCACGTTGACTGTCCAGGTCACGCCGACTACGTGAAGAACATGGTAACTGGTGCTGCTCAGATGGACGGTGCTATTTTGGTGTGTGCTGCTACTGATGGTCCTATGCCTCAAACTCGTGAGCACATCCTACTTTGTCGTCAGGTAAACGTTCCTAAAATCGTTGTTTTCTTGAACAAAGTTGATATGGTAGATGACGAAGAGCTTCTTGAGCTTGTTGAAATGGAAGTTCGTGATCTATTAAGCTTCTATGAGTTCGAAGGTGATGATTCTCCAGTAATTATGGGTTCTGCTCTTGGTGCATTGAATGGTGAGCCAGAGTGGGTTGCAAAAGTAATGGAATTGATGAACGCTGTAGATGAGTGGATTCCACTTCCTCCACGTGATGTTGAAAAGCCATTCTTGATGCCTGTTGAGGATGTATTCTCAATTACAGGTCGTGGTACTGTAGCAACAGGTCGTATCGAAACTGGTGTTATCAACTCAGGTGAAGAAATGCAGATCATCGGTCTTGGTGCTGAAGGTAAGAAGACTGTTTGTACTGGTGTTGAAATGTTCCGTAAGATTTTGGATCGCGGTGAAGCTGGTGATAACGTAGGTCTGTTATTACGTGGTATTGACAAGAAAGAGATTAAGCGTGGTATGGTATTGGCTAAGCCAGGTTCAATCACTCCTCACTCTAAGTTTAAAGGTGAGATTTATGTATTGAAGAAAGAAGAAGGTGGTCGTCACACTCCTTTCCACAACAAATACCGTCCTCAGTTCTACTTGCGTACACTTGACGTAACTGGTGAGATTACTCTTCCAGAAGGAACTGAAATGGTAATGCCTGGTGATAACGTTACAATTACTGTAGATTTGATCTACCCTGTAGCATTGAACCAAGGTCTTCGTTTCGCAATCCGCGAAGGTGGACGTACAGTAGGTGCTGGTCAGGTTACTGAAATTCTTGACTAATCACTATTAGAATATTGATAACCGGAAGTACGCTTCCGGTTATTTTACGGGTGTAGCTCAGTTGGTAGAGCACTGGTCTCCAAAACCAGGTGTCGGGCGTTCGAGTCGCTCCTCCCGTGCTGAAAGCGCCGGTTTTAGATTGAAGAAATTTAGGACCGGCAAACTAATGAAAAGTACTATGAGTAAGATAACAACATACTTCAAGGATGTGCAAAATGAATTAGTTCATAAGACATCATGGCCGAGTTGGCCAGAATTGACTAACAGCGCTATTGTGGTGATGGTAGCTTCTGTTATTATTGCAGGAGTTATCTTTGCAATGGATTATTCGTTTGATACAATTCTTGAATGGGTATATAATCACCTTTACTAATAAATAAGGACTCTCAAGTAATGGCAGAAGTCAGTAAGAAATGGTATGTTCTCCGCGCAATTGGAGGAAAAGAGAAGAAGGTAAAAGAGTATGTTGAGAGCGAAATCGCCGGTTTAAAACTGACCGATTACGTTAGTCAGGTGCTGATACCAACCGAAAAGGTTTACCAGATTCGTAATGGGAAAAAAGTAAGCAAAGAACGCCCTTATTTACCCGGATATGTTTTGGTTGAAGCAGCCATGGTTGGTGAGATACCACACATCTTGAGAAATATACCAAATGTTATCGGGTTCCTCAATGATAATGATGAAACACCCGTACCTCTGCGTCCTTCCGAAGTGAACCGGATTTTAGGTAAGGTAGATGAGTTGAATGAGACAGATGAGGAAATCAACGTACCTTATTTTGTTGGGGAAACAGTTAAAGTTATTGATGGTCCGTTTAATGGATTCAATGGCTTGATTGAGGAAGTCAACGAAGAGAAGAAGAAATTAAAAGTGATGGTGAAAATTTTCGGACGAAAAACACCATTGGAGTTGAGTTTTATGCAGGTTGAAAAAGAGTAATAGCTTAGTAAGAATGGCTTCCATGTAAACTTCGGTTTGCATTTACAAGTGACAGTTCTTTTTAATACCTGAAAACTATATTTACTAATAAATACGAATTGCTACAATGGCTAAAGAAGTAGAAACCTTTATCAAACTTCAGATCAAAGGTGGTGCAGCAAATCCTTCACCTCCCGTAGGACCAGCTTTAGGTGCTAAAGGAGTGAACATCATGGAATTCTGTAAGCAATTCAATGCCAGAACACAGGATAAGGCTGGTAAAGTGTTACCTGTGGTAATCTCGGTGTACAAAGACAAATCATTTGACTTTGTTATTAAAACACCTCCGGCAGCCGTTCAAATTATGGAAGCAGCTAAACTTAAAGGCGGTTCGGCAGAACCTAACCGTAAGAAAGTTGGTTCTGTAACCTGGGAACAGGTAAGAACGATTGCTGAAGACAAGATGGCTGACTTGAATTGTTTTACTGTAGAATCTGCAATGAGGATGATCGCCGGTACCGCCCGAAGTATGGGAGTAACCGTAAATGGTGAATTCCCTGGTAGTAACTAATTAAGACCTTTTTGCGAAAATGACAAAACTAACAAAAAATAAAAAGTTAGCGTTAGAAAAATTCGATACCTCAAAGCAGTACGGCCTTGAGGAGGCAGCAAAATTGGTAAAGGAAATCACCACTACCAAATTTGATGCCTCTGTTGACGTTGATGTGCGTTTAGGAGTTGACCCTCGTAAAGCAAATCAAATGGTTAGAGGGGTTGTAACTTTGCCTCATGGAACTGGTAAGGAAACACGCGTTCTTGTAATGTGTACTCCTGACAAGGAAGAAGAAGCAAAAGCTGCAGGTGCGGATTATGTTGGATTAGACGAATACATTGAGAAAATCAAAGGCGGTTGGACTGATGTAGACGTGATCATAACAATGCCTAGCGTGATGGCTAAAGTAGGTGCTTTAGGGCGTATTTTAGGTCCTCGTGGCCTGATGCCAAACCCTAAGAGTGGTACCGTAACAATGGACATCGCTAAAGCTGTTAACGAAGTTAAAGCTGGTAAGATTGACTTTAAAGTTGATCGCTATGGTATCGTTCATACCTCAATCGGTAAAGTATCATTTACTGAAGATAAGATTGTTGACAACGTAAAGGAATTTATAAGCACAATTATGAAGCTTAAGCCTTCTGCTGCAAAAGGAACTTACGTAAAGAGTATTAGTCTTTCTAGTACCATGAGTCCTGGTATTCGCATCGAACCTAAGTCGGTTGATGCTTAATGTTTAACTTTTAAAGAACAAAGGAATCATGAGAAAAGAAGATAAAAGTACATTAGTCAACGAATTGCTGACAAGCCTGAGTGAGTACAGCCACTTTTATGTGACTGAGGCAGGAGGTTTGAATGCAGAAAAAAGTAGTAAGCTACGTCGCGAGTGTTACAACAAAGAAGTGAAAATGGTGATGGTAAAAAATACCATCTTCAAGAAAGCTTTGGAGCAACATGAAGGCGAGTACGATGAACTATATACTACATTAACCGGAACAACTGCAGTCATGTTTTCGAACGTGGGCAATGTTCCAGCTAAGTTGATTAAGGAATTCTCTAAAGCTAATGAGAAACCTACCCTAAAAGGGGCATATGTAGAAGAATCATTCTACGTAGGAGCAGATCAACTGGAAGCACTATGTAGCATTAAGTCTAAGGACGAACTCCTTGGCGATGTTATCGGATTACTACAATCTCCAATGAAGAATGTTGTTTCTGCGCTTCAATCTGGAGGATCAACTATACATGGTTTATTGCAAACCTTAGCAGAAAAAGAATAATAAAAGTACAAACAATATTTAATAAATAGAAAAATGGCTGATATCAAGAAGCTTGCTGAAGAGTTAGTAAATTTAACTGTTAAAGAAGTTAACGAACTTGCTGAAGTATTAAAAGAAGAGTACGGTATCGAACCTGCTGCTGCTGCTGTAGCTGTTGCTGGTCCTGCTGCTGGTGGTGACGGTGATGCTGCTGCTGAGCAAACTGAGTTTGACGTAATCTTAAAGTCTGCTGGTGGTTCTAAATTAGCTATCGTTAAATTAGTAAAAGAAATGACTGGCGTTGGTCTTAAAGAAGCTAAAGAATTAGTTGACAAAGCACCAGCTCCATTGAAGGAGAAGATTACTAAGGAAGAGGCTGAAGCATTAAAATCTCAATTAGAAGAAGCGGGAGCAGAAGTTGAACTTAAGTAATTTTAGTCCTATATAAGGATATCCGGTTTAGGAATCAGTGTACTCTGGCTCCTAAACCTTTTTGTGCTTTTATATTTTAGGTTCAATAAATTAGTTGATAGATGACTCCAAATACTACAGAAAGGATTAGTTTTGCTTCCATCCAGAACAGGTTAAATTATCCTGATTTACTGGAGGTTCAATTAAAATCTTTCCGCGAATTTTTTCAGATGGGTACTACCCCTGAAGAGCGGACAAAGGAGGGGTTGTATCAGGTATTCAACGAGAATTTTCCAATTACCGACACAAGAAATAACTTTGTGCTCGAGTTTCTTGATTTCTCGATTGACCCTGCTCGTTACACCATCCCTGAGTGCATTGAAAGAGGTTTAACCTACAGTGTACCTCTTAAAGCCAAGTTAAAATTGTACTGTACCGACCCTGAACACGAAGACTTCGATACGGTAGTACAAGATGTTTACTTGGGAACCATCCCTTATATGACAGATAAGGGGAGCTTTATTATAAATGGAGCTGAGCGTGTGGTTGTTAGCCAGTTGCACCGTTCGCCTGGTGTTTTCTTTGGCCAAAGCGTGCACGCCAACGGTACCAAATTATACTCTGCACGTATAATCCCTTTCAAAGGATCATGGATCGAGTTTGCAACCGATATCAACAGTGTGATGTATGCCTACATCGACCGGAAGAAAAAACTTCCTGTAACTACACTGTTAAGAGCCATCGGATACGAAGGAGATAAAGACATCCTTGAAATATTCGACCTGGCTGACGAAATCAAAGTTAATAAAGCGAGTCTTAAAAAAGTTGTTGGACGTAAGTTAGCAGCCCGTGTTCTGAAGAGCTGGATTGAAGACTTTGTGGATGAAGATACTGGTGAAGTAGTATCGATAGAGCGTAATGAGGTGATCATAGATCGTGAAACCATCATTACTGAAGAACATGTAGACGAAATTATTGACTCTGGAGCAAAAACTATTCTACTCCATAAAGAGAATCAAAACCTTTCTGATTTTGCAATTATTTACAATACGCTTCAAAAGGACCCTTGTAACTCCGAAAAAGAAGCGGTTGTTCACATCTATCGTCAATTACGAAATGCTGAGCCACCTGATGAGGCCACAGCACGTGATGTAATCGATAAGCTGTTCTTCTCTGATAAACGTTATGATTTAGGAGAAGTAGGACGCTACCGATTGAATAAGAAGCTGAACCTGAGTACGGATTGGGAAACAAAAGTGTTAACTCGTGATGACATTATCGCCATCATTAAACACTTAATTCAGTTGATCAATTCAAAAACTGATGTCGATGATATTGACCACTTAAGTAACCGTCGTGTGAGAACAGTTGGTGAACAAATGGCCAATCAATTCGGGGTTGGTTTAGCTCGTATGGCTCGTACCATTCGTGAGCGAATGAATGTGCGCGACAACGAGGTGTTTACGCCAATCGACCTGATTAATAGCAAAACATTGTCTTCTGTTATTAACAGTTTCTTTGGTACAAATGCACTGTCTCAGTTTATGGATCAAACCAACCCATTGGCTGAGATAACTCACAAGAGACGTATGTCAGCCCTTGGACCAGGTGGTCTTTCACGTGAGAGAGCTGGTTTCGAGGTGCGAGATGTTCACTATACGCACTACGGACGTCTTTGTCCGATTGAAACACCGGAAGGACCAAACATTGGTTTGATTTCTTCCCTTTGTGTTTATGCAAAAATTAATGATCTTGGCTTTATTGAAACACCTTACCGTAAAGTAGATGACGGCCAGGTTGACTTAACCAATGAAGGCGTTTCTTACCTTACAGCAGAAGAGGAAGAATCGAAAATCATTGCACAGGCAAACGCTCCTTTGGATCAACAAGGAAAGTTTGTGAATGATCGTGTGAAAGCTCGTGAGGAAGGTGACTTCCCGGTGGTAGAACCAAATGAGGTTCACATGATGGATGTGGCCCCTAACCAGATTGCGTCTGTGGCTGCATCGCTAATTCCTTTCTTAGAGCATGATGATGCCAACCGTGCTCTGATGGGTTCTAACATGATGCGTCAGGCAGTGCCGTTGTTGCGCCCTGAATCGCCAATTGTCGGAACCGGTTTGGAAGGTAGATTGATTCAGGATTCACGTACGCACATTGTAGCCGAAGGCGATGGTGTGGTTGAATATGTGGATGCCGATGAAATCGTTATTCGTTATGACCTTACCGATGATGATCGTTTCGTAAGTTTTGAAGGCGAAACTAAACGTTATCCAATCGTTAAGTATCAGAAAACGAACCAGAATACTTGTATCGACATCAAACCTTTAGTAAGCAAAGGACAACGCGTTTACGAAGGAATGATTATGACAGAAGGATACTCCACAGAAAAAGGTGAGCTGGGGCTAGGTCGTAACCTGAAGGTGGCATTTATGCCTTGGAAAGGTTACAACTTTGAGGATGCGATCGTGATTTCGGAGAAAGTGGTGCGTGATGATGTCTTTACATCTGTTCATATCGATGAATATT
Source organism: Carboxylicivirga taeanensis (assembly GCF_051851475.1). Classification (NCBI taxonomy): domain Bacteria; kingdom Pseudomonadati; phylum Bacteroidota; class Bacteroidia; order Marinilabiliales; family Marinilabiliaceae; genus Carboxylicivirga; species Carboxylicivirga taeanensis. The sequence continues at coordinate 174,377 of NZ_JBPUSJ010000002.1, forward strand.
CACTGGAAGTACGCGACACAAAACGTGGATTGGAAGAGTTAACCTCTGATATTCCTAACGTGAGTGAAGAAGCCACCAAGGATTTGGACGAAAATGGTCTGATTCGTATTGGTGCGCACGTGAAGCCGGGTGATATTCTGATAGGTAAAATTACACCAAAAGGAGAGAGTGATCCAACACCTGAAGAAAAACTGCTTCGTGCCATTTTCGGTGAAAAAGCAGGGGATGTAAAAGATGCCTCATTGAAAGCATCTCCATCACTAAAAGGTGTGGTAATCGATAAGAAACTATTCTCTCGCATAGTTAAAGATCGTAAGTCAAGAACTTCAGAAAAAAGTCAGATTGCCAAGATTGACGAAGATTTTGTTAGAGCAACAGAAGAGTTGAAGGGCCGTCTGGTAGACAAACTTTTCACCCAGGTTAATGGAAAAACATCACAAGGCGTAAAAGATTATTACGATGTGGATGTGGTATCCAAAGGGACGAAGTTTACTCAGAAAATTCTGAATGATATTGACTATATCAATGTAAATCCGAACAAGTGGACCACCGATAATGATAAGAATGAACTTATCGCCAAGGTGATTCATAACTACAGGATGAAATATAAAGAGTTGGAAGCTCGTGAAAAGCGCCAAAAGTACAATGTGACGATTGGTGATGAACTTCCAGCTGGTATCGTGCAGCTTGCTAAAGTTTATATTGCCAAAAAGCGTAAAATTACTGTTGGTGATAAGATGGCTGGACGTCACGGTAACAAGGGTATTGTATCACGAATTGTTCGCCAGGAAGACATGCCATTCCTTGAGGACGGCACACCTGTTGACATTGTGTTGAACCCACTGGGTGTACCATCGAGGATGAACCTTGGACAGATCTATGAGACTGTGCTGGGTTGGGCCGGATTGAAGTTAGGCGTGAAATTTGCCACACCTATTTTCGACGGTGCCAAAATGGATGACCTGAACAAGTGGACCGATGATGCTGGCGTACCAAGATATGGCCGTACTTATCTTTATGATGGCGGTACTGGAGAACGTTTCCACCAGCCTGCTACCGTAGGGGTAATCTACATGCTGAAACTGGGCCACATGGTAGAGGATAAGATGCACGCCCGTTCAATTGGACCTTACTCATTAATTACGCAGCAGCCATTAGGTGGTAAAGCACAGTTTGGTGGTCAGCGTTTCGGAGAGATGGAGGTATGGGCATTGGAGGCCTTTGGTGCTGCCAATATCCTGCAGGAAATCTTAACCGTTAAGTCGGATGATGTAATTGGTCGAGCTAAAGCTTACGAAGCGATTGTTAAAGGAGATGGAATGCCACAACCTGGTATTCCGGAATCATTGAATGTATTGCTTCATGAGATGAGAGGTCTTGGACTAAGTGTGAACCTTGAATAATAGTCTGATCGAAGAGAGTAGCCTTGTGCTGCTCTCTTGATAACCATATTATATAATTTACAATAATACTCTACGCTATATGGCATTTAGAAGAGATCAGAAACAAAAGAGTAACTTCAATAAAATCACTATTGGACTAGCTTCTCCTGAAGAAATTCTGGAGATGTCAAGTGGTGAAGTATTGAAGCCTGAAACAATTAACTACCGTACATACAAGCCTGAACGTGATGGCCTTTTCTGTGAAAGAATTTTTGGTCCCGTTAAGGATTATGAATGTCATTGTGGTAAATATAAACGTATTCGTTACCGTGGTATTGTGTGTGACCGATGTGGTGTGGAGGTAACAGAAAAGAAAGTACGTCGTGAGCGCATGGGCCATATTTCATTGGTGGTACCTGTAGCCCACATCTGGTACTTTAAATCGTTGCCAAACAAAATTGGTTACCTGCTTGGTTTACCAACCAAAAAGCTCGATACCATTATTTATTACGAGCGTTATGTCGTAATTAATGCAGGTATCAAAGCTGAAGATGGTATTAATAAGATGGATTTCCTTACGGAAGAAGAGTATCTGGATATTCTGGAAACCCTGCCAAAGGAAAACCAACATCTGGATGATGATGATCCAAATAAGTTCATTGCAAAAATGGGTGCTGATGCACTTCATATGCTATTGAGCCGTATTGATTTGGATTCTTTATCATACGATTTACGTCATAAGGCCAATACAGAAACTTCTCAGCAGCGTAAAAACGAAGCTCTTAAGCGCTTAAACGTGGTTGAGTCATTCCGTGATTCACAAGGTATTAACCGTCCGGAGTGGATGGTGGTTAAAGTGGTGCCTGTAATTCCACCTGAATTGCGTCCGCTTGTACCGCTTGATGGTGGTCGTTTTGCAACTTCAGATTTGAACGATTTATATCGCCGTGTTATTATCCGTAATAACCGTTTGAAGCGTCTAATCGAAATCAAAGCTCCTGAAGTTATCCTGCGTAATGAAAAGCGTATGCTTCAGGAATCTGTTGATTCGCTGTTTGATAACTCACGTAAATCAAATGCTGTTAAAACGGATTCTAACCGTCCGCTTAAGTCTTTAAGTGATAGCTTAAAGGGTAAGCAGGGACGTTTCCGTCAGAACTTACTTGGTAAGCGTGTTGACTACTCAGCACGTTCGGTAATTGTTGTGGGTCCTGAATTAAATATGCATGAGTGCGGTCTGCCAAAAGATATGGCGGCTGAACTATATAAGCCGTTCATCATTCGCAAGCTTATTGAGCGTGGGGTGGTGAAGACGGTTAAATCGGCTAAGAAAATTGTGGACCGTAAGGATCCGGTAGTCTGGGATATCCTCGAGAATGTATTGAAAGGACACCCTGTACTATTAAACCGTGCTCCTACACTTCACCGTTTGGGTATTCAGGCTTTCCAGCCTAAACTGATCGAAGGTAAAGCGATTCAGTTACACCCACTGGCTTGTGCGGCATTTAATGCCGACTTTGATGGTGACCAGATGGCAGTTCACTTGCCTTTAGGTAACGCGGCAATTTTGGAAGCACAAATGTTAATGTTGGCTTCTCAGAACATCCTGAACCCTGCCAACGGTGCACCTATTACCGTACCATCGCAGGATATGGTTTTGGGTCTGTACTACATGACCAAACCACGTGAGGGTGCTAAAGGTGAAGGATTAGTATTCTATTCACCAGAAGAAACTAAGATTGCTTTTAACGAGAAGCGTGTTGACTTACATGCCATTGTTAAGGTTAAAACATTAGATACAGACGACACAGGCGAAATCGTTACCAAAATGATTGAAACCACTGTTGGACGAATTCTTTTCAATGAGTTTGTTCCAAATGAAGCAGGTTTTATCAACACGGTATTAACGAAAAAAGCCTTGCGTGATATTATTGGTGACGTTCATAAGGTGTGTGGAACTCCACGTACTGCTGCCTTCCTTGATGACATTAAAAACCTTGGATACCGAATGGCATTCGAAGGTGGTCTGTCATTCAACCTGGGTGACGTTATTATCCCTGCTGAAAAAGAAATTCTTGTTCAGGAAGGTTACGACGAAGCGGCAGAAGTAATGAATAACTATAACATGGGTTTCATTACCAACAACGAACGTTACAACCAGATTATCGATATCTGGACGCATGTTAACGCGCGTCTGACACAGACTTTGATGAATCAGATCAGTACCGATAACCAGGGCTTCAACTCTGTTTATATGATGCTTGATTCAGGAGCGAGGGGTTCTAAAGAGCAGATTCGCCAGTTATCAGGTATGAGGGGTCTGATGGCCAAGCCACAAAAGGCGGGTGCTGAAGGTGGACAGATTATTGAGAACCCGATTCTTTCGAACTTTAAAGAAGGTCTGTCAGTATTGGAGTACTTTATCTCTACTCACGGTGCTCGTAAAGGTCTTGCGGATACGGCTCTTAAAACTGCCGATGCGGGATATCTGACTCGTCGTTTGGTGGATGTATCCCAAGATGTGGTTATCCTTGAGGAGGATTGTGGTACATTACGTGGTCTGACTGCTACCGATATCAAGAATAACGAAGAAATCGTTGCTTCATTATACGAGCGTATTCTTGGACGTGTTTCTGTACACGACATTTATCACCCAAATACTGGTGACTTAATTATTAAGTCGGGCCAGGAGTTTGGTGAGCGTGAAGCTAAGATAGTTAATGAATCACCAATCGAACGCGTTGAGATCCGTTCGGTATTAACTTGTGAGTCGAAAAAAGGAGTATGTGCCAAGTGTTATGGACGTAACCTGGCTACTGGCCGTATGGTTCAGTTAGGTGAGTCTGTTGGTGTAATTGCCGCTCAGTCAATTGGTGAGCCGGGAACACAGTTAACACTGCGTACTTTCCACGTAGGGGGTACAGCAGGTAACATCACTTCTGAAAATAAGATTCTGGCTAAGTACGATGGTATTGTCGAAATTGATGAATTGAGAACTGTACCATCCAAAACTGATGAAGGAGAAGATGTTGATGTGGTAATCGGTCGTTTGGCAGAATTACGTATCGTCGATAAGAATACAAATATTTCGTTAACAACTCACCCGATTCCTTATGGTGCCAAACTATTTATTAAAAATGGCGCAGAGATTAAGAAGGATGATGTGATTTGTGAATGGGATCCATATAACGCTCTGATTATTTCTGAAAAGAAAGGTAAAGTGGCCTTCGATAACATGATTGATGGTATTACCTTTAAAGAAGAGTCGGATGAGCAAACTGGTTTCCGTGAGAAAGTAATTACTGAAACAAGGGATAAAACGAAGAATCCTGGCTTACGTCTGGTAAGCAGCGACGGTGAAATCCTGAAGAACTACAACTTACCTGTAGGCGCCCACATGGCGGTTGATGAAGGAGAGGCTGTAGAGCAAGGACAAATTTTAGCTAAGATTCCTCGTGCAGTTGGTAAAGCGGGTGATATCACCGGTGGTCTGCCACGTGTAACCGAGTTATTCGAAGCCCGTAACCCAAGTAACCCGGCTGTGGTTTCTGAGGTAGATGGTGAGGTAACTTTTGGTAAGATTAAGCGTGGTAACCGTGAAATCATCGTAACCACTAAAGCTGGTGATGTTAAAAAGTATCTGGTTTCACTTTCGAAACAGATTCTGGTTCAGGAGAACGACTATGTTCGTGCCGGAACACCTCTTTCTGATGGTGCTACTACGCCAAATGATATCTTAAGTATCAAAGGGCCAACAGCTGTTCAGGAATACATTGTAAATGAGGTACAGGATGTATACCGTTTACAGGGTGTGAAAATCAACGATAAGCACTTCGAAATCATCGTACGTCAGATGATGCGTAAAGTAGATATCGCGGATCCGGGTGATACTAAGTTCCTGGAAAAACAGGTTGTAGATAAGGTTGATTTCATGGAAGAAAACGACAATATCTGGGGTAAGAAAGTAGTTGAGGATGCCGGTGATTCACAAACGTTGAAGCCTGGTATGATCATTACTGCCCGTCGTTTACGTGATGAAAATTCACAATTAAAACGTCGCGACCTTAAGTTGGTAACTGCTCGCGAAGCGATTCCTGCCACATCGAGTCAGGTGTTGCAAGGTATTACGAGAGCGGCCCTTCAAACACAAAGCTTTATGTCTGCCGCGTCCTTCCAGGAAACCACCAAGGTGCTTAATGAAGCAGCTATTCAAGGTAAGGTTGATCAGCTGGACGGCTTAAAGGAAAATGTGATTTGTGGTCACTTAATTCCTGCAGGTACTGGTGTGCGCACCTTTAACAAGGTGGTTGTAGGTTCGAAAGAAGAATACGACAGCCTCGTAAGTAAGAAAGCTGCCAGTGAGGAAGTTGAGTAAGCAAATTTAATGAGATAAGAGGAAGAGGGGAAGCACAGTTGTGACTTCCCCTTTTTTAGAAAATAGATGTATTATGGAAGAAAAGAAAAACCCGAATCAGCTGAATATCGAGTTAAATGAAGAAGTCTCGCAAGGAACTTATTCTAACCTGGCTATTATTACTCATTCACCGGCCGAATTTGTCATCGATTTTGTGCGCATTATGCCAGGTGTACCAAAAGCACAGGTAAAGTCACGTGTGATAGTGACACCAGAGCACGCGAAGCGCTTAATGAATGCCCTCAAAGAAAATATTGCCCGTTATGAGTCATTGCACGGACCAATTAAGAATACCGACAATAATGGACAGGGACCTGTAATGCCAATGAATTTTGGTCCGGCCGGTCAAGCTTAAACTATTCGAACAAATAAGCTTAAAAAACGAAGTAGGTACTGCTTCGTTTTTTTATTTTTACAAAAAAAATCATGCGTCTAAATCTTATTATTTTTCTAGTCTTCATAAGTTGTTCAATCCTTTCATGCAGGCCCAAGACAGTGGCAAATGCGTCGGTTTTGCAATTAGGGTGTCAAAAATTTGAAGAATACCTGCCTTTGCTTGCCGATAAACAGGTTGGATTGTTGGTTAACCATACATCAATGGTTGAAAGCACTCACTTGGTTGATACTTTGCTGGCCAGAGGGATTGCTGTTAAAACAATTTTTGCTCCCGAGCATGGTTTTAGAGGGAAGGCCGATGCCGGTGAGCTCATAGATAATAATGTAGATGCAAAAACAGGTTTGCCAATTACTTCACTGTATGGTAAACATAAAAAGCCAACAAGTGATGATTTGAGGGGTTTGGATGTGGTGATCTTCGATATTCAGGATGTCGGGGTAAGGTTTTATACCTATATTTCTTCCATGCACTACATGATGGAGGCTTGTGCCGAAAATAATGTAAAAATGCTGGTGCTGGATCGTCCTAATCCAAATGGCGACTACTTCGACGGACCCGTTTTACAGAAAGGCTTCACTTCTTTTGTGGGCATGCATCCCATTCCTGTTGTTCACGGACTTACAGTTGGGGAACTGGCTTTGATGATTAATAAAGAAGGTTGGTTGAATGATTCATTGCGCTGTGATTTGTCTGTTATAAAAATGGATAACTATGAGCACAGTATGGCTTATTCGTTGCCAGTAAAGCCATCGCCCAATCTGCCAAATGATTTATCTGTTAGGCTGTATCCTTCTTTGTGCTTTTTTGAAGCTACCGAAGTGAGCATCGGCCGTGGAACTTATATGCCTTTTCAGGTGATTGGTTATCCCGATTCGACCTTGGGGGACTTCACCTTTACGCCTGTAGCCATCGAGGGAATGTCGAAGCAACCGCCTCAGCAAGATAAGCTGTGCTATGGTGTTGACTTGCGACAGGAGGCCCTTACGCATACTTTTTCGCTGAAATACGTGATTGACTTTTATAATAATATGGGCCGTTCTGAAGACTTTATCAGCCGGCGGAGATGGTTTAATTTGTTGGCAGGTAACGATACCCTGATTGAAAAAATTGAGAAAGGCTGGACCGAAGAGCAAATAAGGGATAGCTGGCAAAGCGAGTTGGCGGCCTATTCTCAACTCAGAAATAACTATTTACTATATCCTTAATCATGAAGTTGAATGCAGCGATTGCGTGCCTAATGCTTATTGTAGGCATTGCACAGTTTGGAGAAGCACAGACGCAAAAAACGGATTCCTTGGGAGAGCTTGAAGCGCTTTACGAGTCATTAGCAAGCTTTAAGTTAGTAAAGCATTCCGACGATAACTTTCCGGTTGCGGACTTACTGAGTGAGAAGATTGGCTTTTACGTACCTAACAAAGCGGATGAATGGCAGTCATTGGTGTTGCGCTATATGACTGTGCCTGTTTATGAATCAGCTATCGGTTCAATCTCAAAGCAAATAGATGTCGACTCAGTTGAGCACCTAATTATTGCTGCAAATGAACACTTAGAAATGCTTCCAACGGATATTGGTCCAAGGAATTTAAAGCTGACTTTATTATTTTTTGGTGACTCTTTATGTATAGATGATCCCTTGTTGCAGCCGTTCGATAATGTGCTTGTCTGCTCATCCAACACTTCGTTGAGCCGTAATTTGGCGGTACAGGTTGTATTTAATGCCCTGACAATTGAGGAAGGTGGGCGTATAGCAATTGACTTAGACAATACGCAACAGCGGATGAAGTATTTACCTCCCGCACTTATGGGCCTTAACCAAGGGCTCATTAAAGAGCGGGTCGATTCGGTTGTGAATGGTGCAATTGCAGCCGGTGCATTCCCGGGGTGTCGGGTTATAGTTGCTGTCAGAGGAACGGTAATTTTTAACGAATCTTATGGCTTTCATACTTATAATAACCGAATAATGGTGGACGAACATGATGTATACGATTTAGCTTCAGTCACTAAAATAACAGGTCCCTTGCCGTTAATTATGAAAGCGTGCGGTGAGGGATTGATGCAGCTGGATGCTCCCTTTTATCACTATTGGCCTGATTGGAACAAGCGTTTGTTTCACCGCTCCAATAAAGAAGGGATGTCCTTGCGGGAGGTGCTGGCACATCAGGCACGTCTAACTCCTTACATTAACTATTATCAAAAGCTGATGGACGATGGAAAGTACGATAAGCGCTATTTCTCCATTAACAAAACGGATAAATATACATTGCCTATCGATCGCCATCTATTTCTGTCAAACGCCTTTAAAAAGGAAATTTATAAGACCATTCGGAAATCACCATTGTTACCCGAAGCCAAGTACAAATACAGTGGATTATCCTACATGATCTACCCTGAATTATTAGCCAACTTATATGGCCTAGACTACGAGTCACTGCTTTATGCGCATTTTTTTAAGCCCTTGGGGGCATCCTCATTGTGCTACAATCCATTAGGTAAAATAGATGAAGCTCGTATTGTACCAACCGAGTACGATGGGCATTTCAGAAAGCAGCAGATAAAAGGACTGGTGCATGATGAAGCGGCGGCTGTGATGGGAGGGGTTTCGGGCAATGCAGGTTTGTTTGGCAGTGCTGGTGACCTGATGAAGTTAATGCAGTTATACCTTCAGAAAGGCAGTTATGCTGGCCGGCAATACCTTTCCGAAGATGTGGTGAATGAGTTTACCAAAGTGCAGTTTCCTGACAATGACAACAGGAGAGGTGCTGGCTTTGATAAGCCATTATTTGGTAATGATACCCTTTCTATTGCAGCTAGTTATCCGGCCCCGGGTGTTAGTGCTTCCAGTTATGGGCATAGCGGATTTACAGGTACATTTGTTTGGATCGATCCTGACTATGAATTAGTTTATATCTTTTTATCCAACCGCGTGTACCCCACCCGTAATAATCCACTCATCTACCAAATGAATGTGAGGCCGCGTATTCAGCAGATTTTTTACGATGCCCTAAACGAAACTGAGGCTTACCAGTCTTCTGGTAAGCCTTGATTAGGTTCTGGATATTCAGGCTTACTATTCATCTTGTAAAAGATTTGGCCTTCTGTAATATCCATTTCTATCACCTTCATATGAATCAGGTTGATCAGAATTTTCTCTGCTTTACGTGGGCTGATATTAGCCATGCCACAAAACTTTGAAAACGTTATATAGCCATGTATTCCCAAATAGGTGAGTAGCTTACTTTCGGCGTATTTAATTTTCAGTAAAGAACCGCCTGGCTGCTTTTCGCGTTTCCAAACCTCAGTCAATATCCGATTAGCGACTAAATTCTGATCCTTCACCCGAACATAGTACGTTGGTTTCCCATCCTTGTCAGGTGCCGAGTGGGGTTTTTTAGCACTTTTTTCTATTATAATTTCTAAAACCGTTTTTCCCTCAATCTCCCATTTACGGGTTTCAAAACTGACAGATGGGCGACAGTGCCTTTTAGCCGCCGATTCAATCATATAATACTCTTCGTCCGATTCAACTCCGGCTATTTTACCATTGTCTTTAACTCCGATTAATAGTCGGCCACCATCGGTATTGGCAAATGCCGCGATTGAACGAGCAATTTTTTTTGTATCTGTAATTGCAAATTTAAAATCCTGGGTCTGATGTTCACCTTCCAGGATCATTTGCTGAAGTTCTTTCTGATCCACTATAATTCAATTTTGTACAAAGATCGAAAAAAAGCCCATATTATTAAAAGTTAAGGGGTGCAATTATCGAAAAGTATATAAAGGTATACTGCTTACTTAAATAGGAAATAATATGTTGATTGCCAGTTATTAAGAATCATTATTTATAATGAATATTTTCTGTAATTGCTTAAAATCTCATGGAATTAGCTGTTAAAAAAACTTAACTTTTAAAGATATAATTCTTTATACCAAGATTTTAAACCCTTAAATCAAAGATTATGACTGAAGTTAAGCAATTGGTAAAAGGATTGGCTGACCAACATGGCCGCACCATGGAAAGCCTTTTACCTATTCTTCAAGGAATTGTTTACCAGGAACAGCACATCTCGGAAGATGCAATGGTTGAAGTTGCCAAAGAGTTAAACATTTCGGCAGCGCAAGTTTATGGCACAGCAACATTCTACTCTTTTCTGCACACTAAGCCTTTGGGGAAGTATGTTATCCGGGTTTGTAAAACAATTACCTGCATGATGCATGGTAAAAATCAGATCATCAGTGAGCTTGAAGGGGTGCTTAAGATTAAGCTGGGCGAAACAAGCCATGATGGCAAGTTTACTTTGCTTGAAACGAACTGTTTGGGACAGTGCCATAAAGGGCCTGCCATGCTCATTAACGATGTCCCATATACCGACCTAACACCTGAAAAGGTGCGCGATATTATCATGAGCTACAGAAAGAAAGCCATAAGTGCGAATTAATTTTCTGTTGTTTCGTCTTCGCTTCATTAATCGATAAGTAAGGGGTGTAATAGTGCTGTTTATTCGTTGCATGAAGCGATACGCCATTTAATAATACCTGATGAGTGAAATTACCGGATACATAAGTTCAGCATGCTGATGGGCTCCTGAAAAGAGCTTATCTGGTAGTTTTATATGAACATAATAACCGTACTCAGATGAAAAAAAATTTACAAAGGCTCGATCTCATTTTCAAGAATGAACATGATACAGAGGCGATACTTAAAAAAACACTGGCCCGCAGTAACGACGAGGTGATTAATGATTTAATAAGTTCAGGACTAAAAGGGCGAGGAGGTGCCGGTTTTCCAACTGGTTTAAAGTGGAAGCTGGCAGCCGAAGCACAAGCGGATGAAAAGTATGTAATCTGTAACGCCGATGAAGGGGAGCCTGGAACGTTTAAGGACCGCGAAATTCTTTCCAGCGTGCCTCATAAAGTATTAACAGGCATGGCCGTATGTGGGCACATCATTGGTGCAAAAATGGGATTTATTTACCTGCGAAGCGAGTATAGTTTCCTTAAGAAACCCTTGATGGCTGTGATTGATGATTTTCATACACTGCTTGCCGATTGTGCTGTAGATTTCCGGGTTAGCATCTTCATGGGCAGTGGGGCTTATATTTGTGGCGAAGAGAGTGCGCTGTTTGAAAGTATGGAAGGTAAACGTGGAGAACCTCGAAATAAGCCACCTTTCCCAACTGATTGTGGGTATCGTAACCGACCAACGGTAATCAATAATGTGGAGACATTGGCGCATACCTATTCTATTCTTAAATATGGTCCGGATAAATTCAAAGATTTGGGCGTACAGGATTCCAGAGGATCAAAAGTATTTTCTGTTTCAGGTGATACGCCAATACCCGGTATTTATGAACTGGAGTTTGGCATGTCTTTACAAAAGTTTGTCGATGATTTCGGTGATGGAGATTCCAAAGCAGTTCAAGTAGGAGGTGCTTCAGGCTTTTGCGTGCCACGTAAAAGGTTTGAGAAAACCATTATAGGCTATCAGGGCAAGCTAAGGGGTACTTCATTGCCAACCGGCGGCTCAATGATGATTTTTAATTCTTCTCGCTCCATGTACAATGTACTGCATAACTACCTCGATTTCTTTGTGGAAGAGTCGTGTGGCCAATGCACCCCTTGCCGGGTTGGTACTCAGCAGTTGCTGTTGGGAATACAAGCTGTTAAAAAAGGTGAGCAGCCCTCTTCATACCTTGATAAACTGTTAGGCCTGGCCGAAGCTATGCGGGTCACAGCCAAGTGTGGATTAGGGCAATCGGTCGCTAATTCATTTTCATCCATTGTGGAGAACTTCAGAGAAGAAATGATTTATTAACCCTTTATGCCATTGTTATGTCAGATAAGATTAATCTCAAAATAGACAATATTGCCGTTAGCATTACCAACGGATCTACAATACTCGAAGCGGCTAAAAAAGTGAACATTCGAATTCCTACTTTGTGTTATCACGAAGATTTGTGTGTAGCCGGTAACTGCCGTGTTTGTGTGGTCGAACAAACTGGCAGTGATCGCCTGTTACCGGCTTGTGCAATGCCTGTTGCTGAAGGAATGGAAATTCATACCAACAGCATGAAGGTGCGAAGTGCCCGTAAACAAATTGTAGAGCTTTTGGTGAGTGAGCATAGAGCCGAGTGCACCCGTTGCTATAAGAATGGGAAATGCGAATTACAGGAGTTAGCATCAGAGTATATTGTTGGTGAAAATGGGTTTATCGACCTGGTTGTGCATAAAGGCTTTACAATTGATAATTTTTCGCCATCAATTATTAAAGATGACAGTAAATGCATTCGTTGTCAGCGTTGCGTCAGAACCTGCGATCAGCTGCAAAGTATAGGTGCGCTTACCGTTGCCCATAAAGGGGAATACATGAAAATATCGTCATTTTTCGAAAAGCCGATGTTTGAAGTGGTGTGCACCAATTGTGGTCAGTGTGTAAACCGCTGTCCAACGGGAGCACTAACCGAAAAAACATACATTGATGAAGTATGGACTGCATTAAACTCTGAAGATAAACACGTGGTGGTGCAAACGGCTCCAGCCGTAAGAATAGCCTTGGGTGAAGCCTTGGGGATGCCCGCCGGAGAAATTGTAACCGGAAAGATGGTAACGGCCTTGCGCCGCCTGGGCTTTAGCTCTGTTTTGGACACCGATTTCACAGCTGACCTTACCATTATTGAAGAGGGAAATGAGCTTTTGCAGCGCTTAAAAAGTGTAGTCAAGGATAAAGATGAAAGTGTTAAACTGCCAATGACCACGTCTTGTTCGCCGGGATGGGTCAAGTTTATTGAGCATGCTTTTCCGGAATATTTGGCAAATGTTTCGACAGCCAAATCTCCTCAGCAAATGTTTGGAGCTTTAGCCAAAACATTTTACGCCAACAAAATTAAGGTTGAGCCTGAAAATATTGTCAGTGTGTCGATTATGCCTTGTACGGCCAAGAAGTACGAGGCCGACAGACCTGAAATGAGCAGTAGCGGTTATAAGGATGTGGATTTTGTGTTGACCACACGGGAGCTGGCGTTGATGATTAAGCAGGCAGGAATTGATTTCGCTTCTTTACCCGATGATGAGTACGATAGTATAATGGGCGAATCAAGTGGCGCAGCAGTGATATTTGGAGCTACAGGAGGGGTGATGGAAGCGGCCCTTCGAACAGCCTATGAGGTGGTTACCGGGCGGGAAGTGCCTTTCGATAATCTGGATATTCTGCCTGTTCGAGGCATGGAGAGCATCAGAGAAGCGAATATTAAAATCGAAAATGTATTGCCCGAATGGGACTTTCTTGAAGGTGTAGAACTCAAAACATGTGTGGCACATGGCTTATCAAATGCAAAAAAAGTAATGGAGGCGGTAAGAGACGGTAAAGCTGAATACCATTTTATAGAAATTATGGCTTGTCCCGGAGGATGCTTGGGAGGAGGTGGGCAGCCTATTCCAACTTCACCAGCCATTCGTCAAAAACGAAGTGAGGCTATTTATGAGGAGGACAAACACAAGCCTATTCGTAAATCGCATGAGAATCCTGAAGTGCAGTATCTCTATGAGGCGTTTCTTAAAAAGCCACTCGGACGTGTATCCCATAAGCTGTTGCACACACATTATACTGAAAGAAATCGATATTAAATGGATTGAAACCGGCATTGGTCGGTTTCTTTTTGTTATTTTAAACTTGAAATTCAAGTCATAATAATTATGGAAACGAAGCATGAAATAATAATTTGCCTGGGAAGTTCTTGTTTCTCAAGAGGTAATAAGGAAGTTTTGGAAGTGGTCAAAGAATTCCTTAGAGAGCATCAACTCACAGGCGAAGTGTTTTTCCATGGTGATTTATGTGGAGGTAAATGTGAAGAAGGCCCTGTGCTGAAAATTAATGATAGCTTATTTTCACAGGTTACAGTGGATAATGTATATGAAATATTAACCAGCTATTTTGATGTAGAAAAAGAGAACTAACAATGGGGCAGCTAATTCTAACCGATAAAGAAAAATGTAATTTAAGTTATACCTGTGTTCGGGTGTGTCCGGCCAAGGCCATTAAAATTGCTGATAAATACGCACAGATTTTACCTGACAGATGTATTGGTTGTGGGCACTGTGTAACCATGTGTGCCCAGGAAGCCATAGCCTACAGGAGTGATATTGAAGTGGTAACTGAGCTGATTAATAACAGTGCCAGAGTAGCGGCCATTTGCGATCCGGCCATATCTGGTGAGTTTACAGATGTGGCCGATTATCGGAAATTTGTGGCCATGATTCGAGAGATAGGCTTTGATATTGTAACCGAAATGTCGTTTGCGGTCGATTTGGTCGCCTATAAGTATAAAGATCTCGTAGAGAGCTTTCAGGGAAAACACTACATCACCACCAAGTGCCCTCCGGTAGTCAGTTACATTGAGAAGCAGGAGCCTGAGTTGGTCGAGAACCTGGCGCCCATTGTGCCGCCTTATATTGCCATGGCAAAGATAATACACAAGCGTTATGGCGATGATGTAAAAATCGTGTACATAACGGCCTGTACTGCGGCTAAAGATGAAAAGCGGCAATTTTATCACACGGATGGACATATAGATGGAGCACTCACCTTTAAAGAGCTGAGGCAACTATTTGCTCAGAGGAGCATTACCGAGAAAACGGTAGAATTTAGTGAGTTTGATCCACCATTAGGCCGAAAAGGCGGACTCTTCCCCATTTCACATGGCTTGTTTCAGGCAGTTGATATTAACCAGGGGCTGCTCGAAGGCGATATCATCATCACCGAAGGGCGGACTAATTTTCTGCAATCAATTAAAGAGTTTAAGTACGAAAGTGAGCTCAACCAGCACCTTGATTTATTCTACTGCAAAGGCTGCATACAAGGGCCGGGTACTTCAGTAGGTGGAAAAAAATTTACCAGACGTTCGCAGGTTATCAAGTATGTGAATAAGCGGATGAAGGCCATAGATGCCTATCAGTGGCGCCTTGATATTGAAGAGTTTAAGAGTCTAGATCTCAGCCGATCTTTTAAGTCAAAAGACATTCGGTTACCGGTTCCAACCAAAGAAGAGGTGGACAACGTACTGGCCGATATGGGTAAATCCAAAGCCGAAGATCAGCTGGGCTGCGGCGCTTGCGGCTATCCTTCCTGCCGGGAGTTTGCCATTGCTCACTTGCAAGGATTAACCGATTATGAACAGTGTTACTCTTTTTCAGTCAGAAAATTACGTTCCTATGTTAATAAGGTTAATGCATCCAATGAAAAGTATCGCAAAACTCAAGAGGCCCTAGTTAAAAGTGAAGAAAAGGCAAGGCAGGAAGAGAGTCTGGCACGTGAAGCTGCAGAAACGACAACCGCCATGCTTAATAAGCTGCGCGCGGGAGTGGTTATTGTCGACCATAACCTTAATGTGATGGAGGCCAACCAACGGTTTGTGGAGATGCTGGGAGACGATGCCCGGGAAATAGCAGAGGTAGTGCCCGGACTGAGAGGAGCTGAGTTGAAAAGCCTGGTTAGCTTCCATAAAGTGTTTGCCGCTGTTTTGCAGTCGGGGCAAGATGTGGTGGAGCGTGACCTGGATTATGGCGGTTCAATCTTTAATGTATCGGTATTCACCATTAAGCGTAATCAAGTGGTTGGGGGAATTATCAGAGACTTAATAACACCGGAGGTTAGAAAAGAAGAAGTTATTAAGCGCGCCCGTGATGTAATTAAAGAGAACCTTGAAACGGTGCAACAAATTGCTTTTCTGTTAGGCGAAAGTGCTTCTAAAACAGAAAAGACGCTGAATAGTATTATTGAAGCTCAGCAGTTAGGAGAAAAAGATGGATCCGGCAACTAAATATTTCATCGATGTTGAATGTCGCCAAAATATCCATGCAGGTGAAATTATTTGTGGCGATGTTTTTCTTTCTCAGCGGATGAAGGAAGAAGGGCGCATTATTGCCGTTCTTTCCGATGGTTTAGGCAGTGGTGTAAAAGCCAATGTACTGGCCACGCTGACGGCTTCCATGGCAATGAATTTCACCGTGGAGCACAGGGAAGTGGCACGTTCTGCAGAAATTATAATGAATACTTTGCCAGTTTGCAGCGTGCGGAAAGTGAGCTACAGCACCTTTACCATTATCGATATTGAAGATGATGGAACAACCACCATCGTTGAATACGATAATCCTCGGTGTATGATCATGCGTGGCGCTGAGGAGCTGGACCCAGGCTGGAAAGATTTGGAGCTGGAAAGTGAACAGAATAAGGGCAAGAAACTAAAGTTGTGCCGGTTTAAAGCACAACTTGAAGACCGCATCTTTTTTTGGTCCGATGGGGTGGTGCAGTCGGGTATGGGCACCCGTGCTTTTCCTTTTGGCTGGGGACGCGATGAGCTGGGTGAATACGTGAAGAAGATTGTAAAATACACTCCTTTTGCCTCTTCCGGGAAGCTGGCACAAAAGGTGATTAATATGGCCTTATTACATGATGGCGACCAGCCCAAAGATGATTCTTCCTGCGGGGTAATTTATTATCGTGAACCGCGTAAATTACTGCTAATTACAGGTCCCCCGTTTGAGGAGCGAAACGACTTTTCTTTTTCGCTTAAAGTCAAGCAATTTAAAGGTAAAAAGATAATTGCTGGTGGAACCACGGCCGAAATTGTGGCCCGTGAGCTGGCCTTGAAATTCGATGCCGGCTTTGAATCGGATGATAGTGAATTGCCACCCATTTCCTATATGGAAGGGATTAATCTGGTCACCGAAGGCATCCTGACGCTTGGCAAAGTAGCTCGTTTGCTTGAAACTTACACGGTTAATACCCGTTTGTCCAAAGGCGCTGCCGATCAGATAATTAAAATGCTGTTCGAAAGCGATCGCATCCACATTCTCAATGGAACGCGTATCAACGTGGCACATCAGGATCCTAACCTGCCGGTTGAACTGGAAATCAGAAGAACTGTGGTTAAGCGCATTGTCCGATTATTGGAGGAACGGTTTCTTAAAGATGTAACCATCGAATACCTTTAGTAATTATGATTTAAATCATACATTTAACATTTGTTATAATTTGATACACAAGTGTTAAATCTACTTTTGATTCGAAAGCTAATTTTGCCGCTTATCCACTGATTTGATGCACTTTATTTAGATTTGTTCTGTATTAAAAAAAGCAGACATCTGGCCTTTTTTTTCTCGGTATATTAGTATTAGTTTGTTAATTATTCAGGAATTATTTCTTTAATAGTTTGCATCATTAACCTAGCTAAGATGAACAAATTATGGCGTCATCAATGAAAATTAAAAAGATTGCGGAAGTACTGGATGCTCAGGTCGTTTGTGGCGAAAAATTTATTGATAATGAAGTGGTGTGTGCCTTTGCCAGTGACTTAATGAGCGATGTATTAACCTTAGAGTCTGAGCAGTTGGTGCTCATTACCGGCTTAACAAATATGCAAACGGTGCGCACAGCCGAAATGGCCGATATAAATTGCATCGTGTTTGTCAGGGGAAAAAAGGTAACTCCGGAGATGATTGATGTGGCCAGCGAAAATAACACGGTTTTAATCGAGTGTAAGTATTCGATGTTTAAAACGATTAGTATGTTGCACGAAGCAGGCTTGTGTCCTGTATATTGATTAGATAGAGGATATGAAATTTAGCTACGATGTTGAAGGAGGAAACTTTGCCAAAGCAGGTAATGCCGCCAGCAATGTGAAAAAGATTCTCAAACAGCTAAATGTGGATCCCAAGATAATAAAGCGCATTGTAGTGGCGCTGTACGAAGGCGAAGTCAATGTAGTGGCACATGCCTATAAAGGACAAGTATTGGTTGATATTAATCCCAGTCGGATACATATTCGTATTGAGGATGAAGGGCCGGGTATACCGGATATCAACCTGGCAATGCAGGTGGGGTACTCAACAGCATCAGCAATGGTGAGAGAAATGGGCTTTGGCGCTGGCATGGGATTACCCAATATGAAACGAAATGCCGATGCGATTGATATTAAAAGCACGGTAGGAAAAGGAACGGTTGTAGAGCTAACAACTAATTTGACAAGTTAACAGGGAGTAGCTATGAGCGATCAACAGTTTTATCATGCATTAAAAGTGGATAAAGATTTATGTTTCGGCTGTACCCATTGCATGAATGTTTGCCCAACTGATGCCATTCGTATCCGCGATGGAATTGCGTCGATACGAAAGAACTGGTGTGTAGACTGTGGAGAATGTATGAAGGCCTGTCCGGTAGACGCTTTTTATGTGGAACAGGATGACTTCGCGAAAATTTTCAATTTTAAATACCGGGTAGCCATTCTGCCATCAGTTTTTATTGGCCAGTTTTCTAAGCATATCAAAGAGTGCGAAATTATTGAAATACTCAAAGGGCTTGGCTTTACCCATGTAGTGCCGGCTGAGGCAACTGTTGATGTGATAAAGCAAGCGATGTTGGAAGAGCTTAACTCAGATAGAGATAAGCCAATGATCAGTGCCTTTTGTCCGTCTATAGTGCGCCTGATACAGGTGCGTTTCCCCGGTTTGGTCAACAACATAATTCCCATTAAACCACCCATCGATACCACGGCTATGTATTATCGCGACTTGCTGCAGGAAGAAGGTAAAAGTGCCGATGAAATAGGGGTGTTTTATGTAACGCCGTGTGCCTCCAAAATAGCAACCGTCAAAAGTCCGGTAGGTGATGAAGTATCCAATGTGGATGGGGTCATTAACATGGATTTTCTTTATAATAAAGTGTACCATGTGTTAAAAACGCGTCCCGAAGCTCAGCATGTTTGTCAGGATACCGTGCCCTACCTGTCTCCGCAAGGGCTTAACTGGAGTCTTACCGATGGGGAGGCCAGCCATATGACCGGCCGGTGCCTGGCCATTGATGAAATTCACAATGTGATTTCTTTTCTGGAAAAAGTTGAAAATGATGAAATCATTAATGTCGACTTTCTCGAGTTAAGAGCCTGCGACCAAAGCTGTGCAGGTGGCGTTTTATTAACCGAAAATCGCTTTCTAACTGTCGAAAGAATTAAAAGTCGGGCCGAACGGATCAATGCCTCAGGCAAGTATGTGCTTAATATTTCGGCTGAACACAAGCGGCTAATCAAGCAGAATACAACAGTAGGCAAGATAGAGCCACGTTCTATGATGGTGCTGGATGAAGATATGGGCATTGCATTAAAGAAGATGGAGCGGGTGCGTCGAATGATGTGCTATTTGCCTGGTATAGATTGTGGGGCCTGTGGAGCTCCCAACTGCGAAAGTCTGGCTAAAGATATTGTTCGAAAGGAAGCACATTTATCCAACTGTGTTTTTTTGCAAAGGATGATGGAGAAAACTAAAAAGCTCGATCCACAGCACTCCATTCGCATTATTGAAAAAACATGGGGCAAAGATCGCCTCGATAAAGATTGTAAGAAAAAAGGGGCTAACAACGAAGGTAACAGATAAAAGATATCCTCAAGCGGATGGCTTTGGAAGTATCTTATTGGTTCATTGATAATAATTTATTTACACATGAAAGTTTGTGACATAATTGAAAAATTGGATCTGAAAGTTATTGCCGGGGCAGAAGGTCTCCAAAATGAGATAACCGGAGGTTACACCTCGGATCTGCTGAGCGATGTAATGGGGAATGCCGATGAAGGCTATGTGTGGATTACCCTCCAAACGCATCGTAACGTTATGGCAGTAGCTTCTCTAAAAGAAGTGGCGGCAGTCATTATTGTGAAAGGTCTCGAAGCCGATGAAAATACAATTACTCAGAGTAATGATGAAGGGATTCCATTGCTCAGCTCAGAGATGGAAACATTTGAGCTGTCTGGCAAGCTATATCAATTGTTAAACGAATAAACGACACCAGGTACAAAACACAACGCGATGTGTTGTATCCTGTATAAAACGTTTTGATACTTGAAACTGACCTGATGAAGCGCTTTAAAGCCGATCTGCATATCCATACTGTCTTATCTCCCTGTGGAAGTTTAGAGATGAGTCCGGTACGAATTGTTGATAAAGCTTTAGACCAGGGCTTACATATGATAGGAATAACCGACCATAACTCAACCCGGCAGTGTGCCGAAGTTTCGAGAGTGGCTGGCAAAAAAGGATTGGTGGTAGTGTGTGGCGCCGAAGTAACGACTAAAGAGGAGGTGCACTGTTTAACGTTCTTTGAAAACTTTGAAAAACTTGATGCCTTTCAGTCCTACCTGGATGAACATCTGCCTCATATCCCTAATGATCCTGAGCGTTTTGGTCATCAGGTATGGGTAGATGAAAATGAAGAAATCATCGGACAGGAGGAACGTTTGCTCATTAGTGCCATCAATCAGTCTATTGATGAGGTGGAGCAAAAGGTGAGAGAACTGAAAGGCTTGTTTATTCCGGCACATATTTTTCGGCCAAGTTATAGTGTATACAGTCAGTTAGGATTTATGCCTTTCGAAATACAACCAGACGCGGTCGGGATTAGTGCCCGGTTCGATGTGGAGGAACAATTAAAAAAGCACCTCGAACTGAAACAGTTTACCATTCTGCGCTCATCAGATGCTCATTTTCCAGAGCAAATAGGCTTGCATTACTCATTGATGGCTATGGAGGAGGCTTCTTTTAGTGAGTTACGAATGGCTTTGCATCAGCAAGGGGGACGAAAAGTGGTGGAGTTGAGATAATGAAGGATTTGTCAATGCATATCATGGATATTGTCCAAAACTCGGTAAGGGCTCAGGCCAAAAATATAGGCTTGTCAATTATTATTGATGAACCTTGGTTAGTCATTCGTGTGCAAGACGATGGAACGGGCATGGATAAGCCAACACTGAAAAAAGTAAAAGATCCTTTTTATACCTCCCGCAGAACCAGAAAGGTAGGCATGGGTATTCCCTTAATTCTGCAAAATGCAGAGATGACCGGCGGGCATTTGCAAATTGAGTCTGAATTGGGCAGCGGCACCACCTTAACCGCCAAGTTTGGACTGAAGCACATCGATCGCCCACCAATGGGAGATTTTGCCTCCACAGCTGCCATGATGATGACAGGGAATGAAGGGGTGAATTTGCAATTAATTGTGCAGCATGGGGAGCAGCAATTTGCAGTTACTACCAATGAAGTTAAGGAAGTACTGGGAGATGTTGATATCCGTTTACCACGGGTAACAAGGTTTTTAAAGGAAATGATTGAAGAAAATCTAAAGGAATTAAAAATAGAGTTCGATTAACGAGCAATCCGGTTTTCGTTGTAAGCGTTCAACCCGATGGCTCATTAGCTAAATAAAGAATGTGTAATTAATAATAACCAATTTCTATGTCAAAAGTTAAATCTCTCGCCGATTTGCGCAAAATGCGCGATGAGCTGCAAACAAAAGTTAGTTTGCGTGAGAAAAGCGACCATCCTGAAAAACTGGTTCAGGTAAAAGTGTCGATGGCTACCTGTGGAATTGCTTCAGGTGCCAAGGAAGTGATGAATCATATGATTGATGAAATGGATCGTCAGGCTATTGATGCTGTAGTTACTCAAACCGGCTGCATGGGCTATTGCTATGCAGAACCAACTATCGAAGTTACGCTGCCCAATAGTACACCGGTGGTTTTTGGGCATGTGGATAATAAAAAGGCCAATGAAATCATTGAAAAGTACATTATCAGAGGTGAACTGGTGGATGGTATCATCCCGGTAAATTACGAAACAGTAAAAGAGAACAAAAACGAATAGTTTTTCACGCTATGGCTAAATATAAGAATCATATCCTTGTGTGCGGCGGAACTGGTTGTCGCGCATCACGGGGAGAAGAAATTGTACAGAATCTTGGTAAAGTTCTGGAGGAAAACAGTCTGGAGAATGAGGTGCAGGTCGTAAGAACCGGGTGCTTTGGTTTTTGCGAAAAAGGGCCTGTTGTTAAAATGGTTCCCGACAATACATTCTATGTCCATGTGACTCCGGAAGATGCCAATGAAATAGTTGCCGAACACTTGGTGAAAGGGCGTAAAGTGGAACGCCTGTTATATACCGACCCTGAAACGCAGGAGCGTGTGTTGGAATCAAAAGATATGGGTTTCTACAAAAAGCAAATCCGCATCGCTTTGCGAAATTGTGGCTTTATTAACCCTGAAAACATCGACGAATATATTGCCCGTGATGGATATGCTGCTTTGGGGAAGGTACTCACCGAAATGACCCCTGAAGAAGCCATTAAAGTAATTATCGATTCAGGTTTGCGCGGACGCGGAGGAGGTGGTTTCCCTACCGGTTTGAAATGGGACATTACCCGCAAAGTAGAAGCGGCTCAAAAATATGTGGTTTGTAACGCCGATGAAGGCGATCCAGGTGCATTTATGGACCGCTCAATTCTCGAAGGCGATCCGCACGCGGTGTTGGAAGCAATGGCCATCAACGGTTACTGTACTGGTGCCACAAAAGGGTTGATTTACATCCGTGCCGAATATCCGTTGGCTATTTCCCGCTTAAAAATTGCCATTGCTCAGGCGCGCGACTACGGCTTATTAGGCTTCAATATTTTTGGAACAGGCTTTAGCTTTGATGTGGAGCTGCGTTATGGCGCTGGTGCATTCGTTTGTGGTGAGGAAACATCATTGATTCACTCAATGGAAGGGTTGCGTGGAGAACCAACCGTTAAACCACCATTCCCATCCGAAAGTGGGTACAAAGGCATGCCAACCAATGTTAACAACGTTGAAACCTATGCGAATATTCCGGTAATTCTGTTGGAAGGGGCCGAGTGGTTTAGCAGCATCGGTACTGAAAAGAGTAAGGGTACCAAGGTGTTTGCTTTAGCCGGTAAAGTCAATAATGTGGGCTTGATTGAAGTACCAATGGGTACCACATTGCGCGAAGTGATCTTCGATATTGGTGGCGGTATCAAAGACGGTAAGAAATTTAAAGCTGTTCAAACGGGTGGCCCATCGGGTGGTTGCTTAACTGATAAGCATTTAGATATTCCTATCGATTACGATAACCTGCTGGCTCATGGCTCAATGATGGGATCTGGCGGAATGATTGTGATGGATGAGGACGATTGTATGGTTTCGGTAGCCAAATTCTATTTAGATTTTACAGTTGAAGAATCCTGTGGTAAATGTGCACCTTGCCGCATTGGTAATAAGCGTTTGTACGAAATGCTGAATAAAATTACTGAAGGCAAAGGCACTGAAGAGGATCTGACATTGCTGCGTAACCTGAGTAATGTAATCAAGGATACCTCGCTTTGTGGATTGGGACAAACATCGCCCAACCCGGTGCTTTCAACCATGGAAAACTTCATGGACGAGTATGAAGCGCACGTACAGCAGGGACAGTGTCCGGCCGGACAATGTAAAGCATTGATGCAGTATGTGATTGATGCTGAAAAATGTATCGGTTGTACGCTTTGTTCACGTGTTTGTCCGGTTGATGCGATTACCGGCGATAAGAAAGAACCTCATGTGATTAGTCAGGAGACGTGTATCAAATGTGGTGCTTGTTATGAAAAATGTAAGTTTGGGGCAATCAGCATTCAGTAATTGACCAGGCGTATTTTTGAACAGTAAAAGATAGAAGAATGGAAATCGTTCAATTAACCATAGATAATAAAAAGGTAGTTGTTGAGAAAGGCACTACCATCTTAGAAGCAGCTAAAAACATCGGGGTGGATATTCCCACGCTTTGTTACATGAAGCTGGATGATATGAACTTTGAGAACAAGCCGGGCGGCTGTCGGGTGTGTGTGGTTGAGGTCGAGGGTCGCCGTAACCTGGCACCAGCTTGTAAAACTGAATGTACCGAAGGGATGGAAGTCAATACCCACTCTGTACGCGTGGTAAATGCCCGTCGTACAGTTATGGAGCTGATTTTGTCAGATCACCCCTTTGAGTGCCTGGTATGTACAAAGTCGGGGAACTGCGATTTACAATCGCTGGCTCAAAAGCTGGGTATCCGCGAGGTGCGTTATCAGGGAGAAAAGAATACCTATAAAAGCGATGAATCTCCGGCAATCGTGCGCGAGATGGAGAAATGTATCATGTGTCGCCGCTGCGAAACGGCCTGTAACGACGTGCAAACGGTAGGCGTCCTATCTGCAATTAACCGCGGCTTTGAATCGGTAGTGGCACCAGCCTTCGAGATGGATTTAGATCATTCAACCTGTACATTTTGTGGTCAGTGTGTGGCAGTATGTCCAACAGGTGCATTAACCGAGCGGGATAGCTCAGCAAAAGTGATGGATGCAATTGTTGATCCAACCAAGACGGTCATTGTGCAGACGGCACCGGCTGTAAGGGCTGCTTTAGGAGAAGAGTTTGGCATGGAGCCGGGTACTTCTGTAACAGGTAAAATGGTGGCGGCATTACGTAAACTTGGTTTCGACCATGTGTTTGATACAGACTTTGCTGCGGATTTAACCATAATGGAAGAAGGTACTGAACTGCTTGGGCGTTTAAATGCACATTTAAATGGCGATAAAGATGTTAAGCTGCCTATTTTAACCTCTTGCTGTCCGGGATGGGTGAACTTCTTCGAGCATCAGTTTCCTGATATGATTGATATTCCCTCAACCGCTAAGTCGCCGCAACAAATGTTTGGTGCTATTGCCAAAACCTATTTTGCCGATCAGTTGAAGAAAGATCGCAAAGATGTAGTGGTGGTTTCTGTGATGCCTTGTTTGGCTAAGAAATATGAATGCTCGCGCGATGAGTTTAAGGTCAATGGCGATCCGGATGTGAATTTGTCGATTTCAACACGCGAACTGGCACAAATGATTCGCAACGCTAACCTCAATTTTGGCGCACTTGAAGATGATGATTTTGACCAGCCGATGGGAGAATCTACTGGAGCAGCTGTAATTTTCGGCACAACAGGTGGTGTGATCGAAGCTGCTGTACGCACGGCTTACGAACTGCAAACTAAAAAGCCTTTGCCAAAAGTGGATTTTGAAGAGTTGCGAGGATTTGAAGGTATTCGTTCGGCCACTATCGATTTTGACGGGTTACCAATCAATATCGGTATTGCACACGGATTAGGTAATGCGCGTAAATTATTGGAAGAGATTAAAGCTGGTAAATCACAGTTCCATGCCATCGAAATCATGGCTTGTCCGGGTGGTTGCATTGGTGGTGGCGGTCAGCCCTATCACCACGGCGATGTGGAAGTGTTGAAAAAACGTCAGCGCGCTATTTATGAAGAAGATAAAGGAAAAGTGCTTCGCAAGTCACACGAAAATCCATTCATTACAAAGTTGTATGAAGAGTTTTTAGGTGAGCCATGTGGGCACAAATCGCATGAGTTGCTTCACACGCACTATTACGATAAGAAAAAGAAGATTGAAATCTAGTTAGTAGCAAGGTGAAAGTATCGGGGGCAATTAACATCCCGGTACTTGATGCTTGTATCTTTTATCTTAAAAGGAAATAAAATGGCAAATATAAAATTACCCGCTGCTAAAGTGGACGAATTAAAAGAAGTATGTAAAAGGTTTGACAACGATGGAGGCGAACTGATTAATGTGCTTCATGCAGCTCAGGAGATGTTTGGTTACTTGCCTGCCGAAGTGCAGGAGCTGGTAGCTAATGAATTAAATGTTTCAGTAGCACATGTTTATGGAGTGGTAACGTTCTACTCTTTCTTTTCGATGATTCCCAAAGGTGAGCATCCTATTTCTATTTGTATGGGAACAGCTTGCTACGTGCGAGGAGCAGAAAAAGTGTTGGATGAGTTCAAACGTCATTTGAGTGTGAAAGTTGGTGAAACAACCCCAGACGGTAAGTTCTCCATAAGCTGCCTGCGCTGTGTTGGTGCCTGTGGTTTGGCACCGGTAGTAACGGTTGGCGAAAAAGTATATGGCCGCGTGTCGGCTGAGGATGTCAAAGGCATCTTGGAAGAGTATAAATAAATACCTTTTCTCAAAATAAAAGCCGCCTCATCGGTTGGGGCGGTTTTTTTATGGTTTGAAGAAGCGAAAAGAGCACATTGGTTGAAGAAAACTCAAGCATATTTCGACTTTATGATGATTTGTATTTATCTATGAAAAAATTTTTTTAGTCAAAAATGATTTAAATGTATTTATTTTAAATAACCTATACGATAAGTTTTTATAGCTTATGCACTACTTAAAGATTATGATGCCGCTTTAACTGCTCTTGAAAAAGGCCGTGCATTGGATAAGAATGTGGGTGATGCTAATTATGTGGAATACAAGTTGACAGATCTGGCAAAGAGAAATAAGATATTTAAAGAGTTTCTTGCTGCAAACTAACAAGCACCCGAGAGTAACCAAATTGTTCGGAAGGACATTTTAGAGAAATATCGATTAGTTAAATGTTTAAAAATGAAGCCGTCTTACATTAGTAAGGCGGTTTTTTTTATACTTTTAGAATAGATTCTACCCAAACTATTATGAAAATTCGATTAGTATTCAGCTTATTGCTTTTTGTGCATTTTGGTTTTTCACAAGAACCATTTTTTAAAGTCAGCCAACCTTTTGTTTTTACAAACGGTAAAATTGGAGGTGCTTATATAGATATCGATATGGTAGAAAATGACGCCTGGTATGTCTATTCCGGTGGAAGCTCCCCCACCTATGGTCATTATTATAATGCAGAGGGCAAAAAGGTTCCGGCTTATTTAAAATACAATGGCTCTGCAAATCACCTGTATGTTAAAAGTTCAGAGGAGTACCTTAAAGGAAAAGTTTTATCTGCTGGCAAGGAATGTAAAGGATTTGTTATTGAAAATGATTCCTTTACAGTATTTAATAATGTTACTTTTAACAAAGTAACCAAGTCAAAAGAACTTAATAAACCACAATTTGTCAAATACATAGCTTCGATAGATGGACACGAGTTATTTAGACATATCCGAACAACAAAAGATGCCAGATGGGTTACCTATTTATTAAAAGATACGAAGGCAGACCGCATAATTACTTTACCAAACGAGGATGAGGAATTAAGACGAGCCTTGGAATGTTTTTATCATGTTGCACCTGAATTAAAGAGCTTAATTGGCGGGTTTGGCTATACGGTTCAGGATATGGAAGAGATATTTACCTATCTGAAATACAAAAAGTGTTATGTTGCTGATTCGGTCATGTTCCTTAATAGCTCATTAAATGCGGTGGAGGATTCTTTGCAAGCTAGCTGTTATTTGAAAGTAAATCACATCAGTCATGAAGCTTCTGAACTGGAATATTACAGCTTGGATAGGCGAAAACTAATGACTGCGACGTATTCAACTCTCTTCCCCAAAGTTAAACATGGCCAATGCACGTATTATTACCCCAATGGAAATGTAAGAAAGAAAGTAGAGTATAAAGATGGTCGCATACAGTGTTTAGAAGCTGTTTATTATCAAACTGGTGAGCCCAAGGTCACAATTATCAATTATCCCAAAGCATATAGGTACAGGTTGGAAAGCCTTAATGCATTAAAAGATACCAATGGTTTAAAAAGCTTTATAAATGAGGTGAAAGCACTGCAGCACGATGTGTGGTCGAAAGGAACGGAGGTGTTGTATTATGAGTGGAAAGATAGGTTTGGTGCGAACTTACTTGATGAAACTGGCAGCGGTCTTATTCAGGAAGTTGATTCTACTAATTCAATGGTCTATCATCGAGTAATTTCAAATTATCAGTTAATGGAAGCGTATTACCTGTTAGGTGATAAAAAAATCTACCAATATTGTGAATCTCCCTTAAAGTTGAGAGATTTTAATAATAAGGGAGCAGAGTTTTCAAAAGGATTTGGTTACCCCATCAAATGGAAGGTAAATGAGATGGCAGGCTGCTGTCTGGTGCGCTTTGTAATTGATGGGGATGGTTTAATAAAACACTACGCCATTGAACGGATTTTAGATGAAGATACTTCGCAAAAAATGGATGTTTTCTTAAAGAGGATAATAGGAGATACCTCATGGCGTGTTGCCAAAAACAAGCAGGAAAAAGTAATGGGTGAGTATTGGTTGTGTATTAATTTTATAGACAGATTTGATAATTTGTCATCGGGCAGATATCATAATTCGGGATTAATGCAAATGCAACAGATGCAAATGCAACAGATGCAGAACAACTTTAGACCTCCTGTGGGCTTTTAATTTAGATTCTCAGAAATACACTTGTTTTTACTTTAGCTTCAAGGCAAAATGTTTATGAAAATAATAAGATTGTAAGCGAGAACGCATCAATTATTTAGGTTTGTCATTGGTGCATTTATCTTATGACATCTCTCAGTTAATAATTCTGGTAATATCTTGCTTGAATAAGCTTAAAACACCTAATTTTGAATCATTCAAGTCGTGATTTGGACAATATGTAAAAGCAAGGCAAATGTCAATAATTTATAATCCGCAACAATACAAGTTGGCCGATAAGCCAATGGAAAACTTTATTGATTCGGACGAAATTCATGAGATACTGGAAGCGCATCAGAACCCGTCAATGGAACAGGTTACTGAGGTAATAAATAAGTCGCTTAATAAACAACGATTAAGCCTGCAGGATACAGCAACGTTATTGAATGCCAACGAACCAGAAATGGTCATGGCCATTAAAAGTGCTGCCAGGCAACTGAAAGAGCAGGTCTATGGCAAGCGCATCGTACTCTTCGCCCCACTTTATATCGGAAATTTGTGTATCAACGATTGCGCCTATTGCGGATTCCGTTCGACCAATAAAAAGCAGGCGCGTTTAACACTTGATAAGCAGGATATTATTGAGCAGGTAAGGGCGTTGGAAGACACTGGCCATAAGCGTTTGATTTTGGTGTATGGCGAGCATCCCCGTTACGATGCCCAATTCATTGCCGATACTGTTAAGATAGTTTATGGTGTTAAACATGAGAATGGTGAAATCCGACGTGTCAATATCAATGCGGCACCATTGGATATTGAAGGGTTTAAAACGGTTAAGGAAGCTGGCATTGGAACCTACCAGATTTTTCAGGAAACCTATCATAAACCCACCTATGAAAACGTGCATCTGAAAGGCACTAAAAAACATTTTGACTGGCGACTGGCCGGGTTGGACAGAGCCCAGGAAGCAGGTATTGATGATGTTGGTATTGGAGCTTTGTTTGGCTTGTATGACTGGCGTTTTGAAGTACTGGGTTTACTTCGCCATGTAAATCATTTTGAAGCGGTATACAACGTTGGGCCACACACCATCTCTTTCCCTCGTATTCAGTCGGCGTCAGGCTTTGAGGTAGATAAGAAGTACGATGTAAGCGATGCGGATTTTACGAAGTTAGTAGCCGTTTTGCGTTTGGCAGTGCCCTATACGGGTCTGATATTAACAGCTCGCGAACCAGGCCATATTCGTGATGAAATTTTGCAATATGGTGTTTCCCAGATTGATGGTGGTACCAATATTGAAATGAAAGGTTACACCAGTCATAAAGAGCAGCAGGATTTAGATCATGAACAGTTTGAAATTTGCGATGCCCGTTCATTAAATGAGGTGATGGAAGAATTGGTAGAGAGTGGATACATCCCTTCTTTTTGTACAGCTTGCTATCGCTTGAAGCGCACCGGTGAGCATTTTATGGAGTTTTCTGTGCCTGGTTTTATTAAACGGTTTTGCCAACCAAACGCCCTATTAACTCTTGCCGAGTATCTTGAAGATTATGCGCCGCCAGCGACCAAAAAGAAAGGCTATCAGTTGATTGACGATAACCTGAAAGAGTATGAAGACGAGCGGTTTAAGGATAAGTTAGTCGAGCGTCTTCACCGCATTAAAGAAGGGGAGCGTGATTTATACTTTTAAACAGTAACACACACATATATAGCTAAGGCCTGTTGGATTTGATTCCGGCAGGTTTTTTTGTGCTGTGGCTTTCGACTTTTGCAATTAACAGGTCAAATATTTGGCGTTATCTATCCATTAATCAGTGAATTATTCACATAAAACACCTAAATGAGATAAAAACATCCTAAAATCGATATAAATTAAAAAGTTATCAATACATTCGTAACGTTTTAGTATTAATCAGGATGGTCAATGATTATTTGAGTGGGAGTTGGGGCATTTTTGTTCCCCGTTTCATGTACTTGTGCAGTTTATCATCCTCAAATGAATTTGAATGCAATTAGTTGAAAATAAGCAAGGTGTTGAAGGTGGTCTGAAAACTGAATTTGAGCAGCTGTTAAAGAATTTAAAAGCAAAGATGAAAAGCGTTTATCATGAACGCACTAATGCCAACCAATTGGCAATCAACAGAGGGATGCCGCCATTTGTGATGCGCGAAATCATGTCGGTCAACCCTTTCTCGGCCATCATACCTAAAGAGCATGGAGGATTAGGGGGAGATGTTAAGGAGAGTATTGCTCTGATGGGAGCCGCCTCCTACGAGTCTTTAGCCCTATCGCTTACCTTTGGAATAAATATGGCCCTTTTTCTGCAACCTGTTATCAAGGCAGCTCAGCCTGCTGCAAAACGCGAGGTGTTAGCGCGCTTTGTGGGGCAGCAAAATATGGGTGGATTAATGATTACCGAGCCAGCTTTTGGGAGTGATGCACTGAATATGCAGACAGCCTATACGATGGCTAATGACATGGCCCGTATAAAAGGAACCAAGCATTGGGCCGGTCTTACCGGATGGGCTGATTTTTGGCTCTTAACAGCTCGCAAAGATGCAGGAGATAAGCGTCTGGAGCGCGATTTGGATTTTTTTGTATGCGACGTTACACAGCCCAGACAAGGAATAGAGGTCGAGGAATTTTTTGAAAACCTGGGATTGTATCAGATTCCCTACGGGCGCAACAAAATTGATGTAGAGGTGCCCATAACCCATAAATTGGAGCCGGAGAGCACAGGCGTTAAGTTTATGCTTGATTTATTGCATCGCAGCCGAATGTCGTTTCCGGGTATGGCCATTGGTTTTGTCAAGCGCATGATGGATGAAGCCATTGCGCATTGTCAGCAGCGCTTTGTTGGTGGAAAGAGCTTACTGGCCTATGATCAGGTGCAGCAGCGTATCAGTCAACTTCAAGCCTATTATACAACTATCTCGGCATTTTGTCTGCAAAGCAGTAAGAGCGCCGGGTTACATGAAGATTTATCAATGATTGGTATTGAGGCCAACGCAGTTAAAAGCTTGTCGACAGACATGATGCAGGCTGCTTCGCAAAGTTTGCTGCAGTTAGTTGGAGCCAAAGGATACCGCCTTAATCATATTGCTGGTCGCTCAACAGTTGATAGCCGGCCATTCCAAATTTTTGAAGGCTCGAACGACATGCTGTACTCCCAAATTGCAGAAGGTGTTATTAAGCAAATGCGCAAGCTAAAGCAGACAAACGTTTTGGAGTTTATCAATGGGTTTAGCCTCACAGCGAACAGTGGTAAGTTGGTTGATGACTTACTGAACTTCAACCTAAACTTTTCCATACCACAGCGTAAGCTGGTTCAGTTCGGACAGATATTTAGCCGCGCTATTTCACTTGATCGGGTTACGGAACTTGGTAATGCCGGGTTTTCTTCGCAGCTCATCGATGGCGCTATTGTAAACCTTCGACACGAAATGAAACAGCTTATTTCGGCTTTTACTGCCAGCAATGAGTCGAAAGTTATTGAAGATTATCGTGCTAAGTCCGACTGGTGGTCGTTTGCCTGAGGTTAGCAGGTTGCCAATAAAAGCAAACGCCCCTTGTTACAATTAGCAAGGGGCGTTTGTTTATAGTAAGTTGTGTTACTTTCTCCATAAAGTTTTCTGGAAAATGATGCCGTAATATTTATCACTGCTATCACTCATAATGCAGTATTCAAAGCCAAGTTGAATACCTCCAAAAGCTTTGATGTTATAATAGCCATCCACCCAAAGCGAATTATTGCTATAGCCCTGTCGGTTGAAATTAGTTGTTGTTCCAACGGCAAAGTCAAAGCGGCCTCCATAGGTATAATACAGGCCATTTACCAAAGCACCATTGTCCCAGGTTTCTACATCGTGGTTGTAGGTAAAGTAGGGCTGAAGCGAATGGTTCTTAACCTTAATTTCGTAGCCATAGCCCAATCCAATACCAAAAAACTGCCCCTCAAACCGTTCGTGCGCAAGGCGGAGGTTAAAGCTATGGCGGGCATCTTTAAGAGCAGTCAGCCAAAAGCTGGCTTCCATATCTGAGTAGCCTACTGTGTTAAACAGTTGTACACTTAATGCGTGTATGTTGCTTGAAATGTTCCGGTTGTACGGTTCTTTTTCCACACCTTTTGCAGAAAAAGATAATAGCGTTACAATAGCTGAAAAAACTATAAGCTGTCGTTTCATTTTACTTTTCGACATCTTCGTGTCCATTAATTAAGAATTAAACAATAGTGTAGATTTAATTTCTCTAGTAATGGGGTTGGATAAGGGGGAACAGCTGTTTTAGATAAGGACTATTTTATCCTGATGAATTTCAATTAAGCGTTGCTTGTATAATGTGCCGGTAGCTTTTTTGAAGTTTTTTTTGCTGGTTCCAAACAGCTTATAGATTACTTCGGCGGGACTTTTATCAGAAATTGGTAATTGGCCGCCTTTGGCTTGCAGCTGTTGTAAAATTTCTCCGGCGAGTCCTTCTATTTTTTCGTAGCCAGGTTTCTCGAGTGTGACATCCAGTTTGTCATCTTCCCGCACTTTTTTAATAAAGCCTTTGCAGCGATCGCCTATTTTAATGGGTTTAAACAGCTCGTTGTGGTAGAGCATGCCTGAGTGCAGATTATTAATCGCTACTTTATAGCCCAAATCTGTTTTATCAATCACCAGCAGATCCACTTCTTCTCCTTCTTCGTATTCGGGAATCAGGTTGTCCAAGGCCGTGTTCAGCTTTGACGTGGCTACAATTCGTTTACTTTCATCATCAAGGTAGACGTATACCACATACTTTTTGCCTTCTTTCATGCGTTCTGCCTGTTCGCGGTAGGGAACCAACAGATCTTTCATTAATCCCCAATCTAAAAAGGCACCTGTTTTGTTAACAGATACAACTTCCAGAAAAGCAAATTCTCCTATGGTGGCATAAGGTTCTTCTGTGGTCGCGATTACTCGGTCTTCTGAATCCAGGTAGATAAATACTTCGATTTCATCTTCAGGTTTCAGTCCGGGTGGAACATATCGTATCGGCAGTAAAATCTCACCAAATTCGCCTCCATCCAGATAAACACCAAAATCAACTTCCTTAACAACCTTTAGTGTATTGTACTTACCTATCATTCTGTTCGTTTTTTAGGTGCGCAAATATAGATAAAAAGAATAGGATATGTGTTCATTCAGAGGAATTAAGCACTTACATGGGTGTTTTTTAACGCTTTTTAGCGACTGTTTTATAGCATCTTTTAAAAACGATAAAAAAGTGTTAATTTAAATAGCAGTAAATCAGTCCAATATAAGCGACAATCATATATAAACATCTAGAAAGTTGCATATGTAGAAAAATAGATATATGTTTGTCACTGAAATTTTACGAGAGTAAAACAAATGCGCAAAAAACAAGCAAAACATATGAACAGGAATTTTTTTACAGGAGTATTACTAGTCTGCCTGTCACTGGTGGGCTATACATCTTATGCTCAGGAAGAAGATGAGTTAAAGGTGTTTTCATTAGAGGAGGCATTACAACTGGCCTCTGAGAATAATCGTGAGATTTTAAAAGCGTTGGCAGATGTTGAAGCGGCAAGGGGAGGAAGCCAGCAGGCAAATGCTGCTTTTCTGCCTTCTGTGGAACTGTCAAGTGGATACACAACTTCCAATGATCCACTTTATGCTTTTGGCTTTAAGCTGCAACAACAAGGGGTAACCATGGCCGATTTTGATCCGGCGGTGATTAATAATCCTGGTCAAACCAACCAGTTTGCCACGCAAATAATGGTTGAGCAGCCATTAATCAACGTGGATGCCTGGTTGGGTAAAAGTGCTGCCCGAAAGCAGGTAAAGGCACTAGAGCAGAAGACGGCCTACACGCGCGAGTATGTGCAGTTTTTGGTTAAGCAAACCTATTATGGCCTGCAGTTGGCTCAAAACCGTGTTGCTGTGATGAAAAAAGCACAGACAACAACGGAGTCATACCTCAGGGTGGCTGAAGATAACCTGAAGCAAGGCTATATGAAAGAAGCTGATGTGATGACAATAAGAGTGCGTCAGTATGAGCAGGTGGCTATGGTGCAGGAGGCTGAGAACCAGGTGAAGAACATCAGTGAGATGCTCAATTTTTTGATGGGTCGGGATATTCACTTGCCCGTTCAGGTGTCCGATTCAATTAGCCAGGTAACTTTTTCATTCAACAATGCTACCTCTATTTTTAACCGTTCCGATGTTGTGGCCATGCAGTATGGTGTGGATGCGCAGAAGCAAATGAGCAAGAGTGAGCTGATGAAGTTTGCTCCCCGGGTGAATGCTTTTGGGGCCTACAACCTTTATGACGCTGATTTCGGGGGTTTTGGTGCCGATAGTTACATGGTGGGCATTAAGCTGCAATGGCGCCTTTTTAACGGCGGCCGCAATATTGGGAAATACAACCAAACAAAAGCCAACTATAACAAGGCACACGTGGCCTATCAGGAATACATTGAAAAAGAAAATATGGAACTGTCTAAAGCGGCACGCGACATCGCGGTGGCAGAGAGTCAGCTGGCGACCTACAATCTGGCAACTGAAGAGGCCAATGAGTCGCTGCGTATCAGAACGAACCGCTACAACCAAGGCATGGAGAGCACCTCGGATCTGTTAATGGCTGAAACAAAGGCAGAAGAGAGTATGCTTAAAAAGCTGAATGCCATCTATACCTATAACGTGGCGGTATTCAGGTACCAAATGCTGGCTTCGGAAGCTGGTCAGCAATAATTCAAGTTATCATTCGAAAAAAACAAAAAATAGTAACATATGAAATCTTTAAAATTATTAATAGTAGCATCGGCTATCGCTTTTTTTACGCAGGCTTGCGGCGGTAGCTCCGAGGAAGGTAATACAGGCAAGTTAGCTGTTAAAGCAAAAGTTGAAACCCTTCAGCTAAGTACCGTTCCCAAACAATTTAATTATACCGGCACCGTTGCTTCAGTCAATCAATCGACCCTGAGTACACGTATTATGGGGCAAATAAGCAAAGTGTTGGTGCGCCAGGGCGATGTGGTTCAAAGAGGTCAGTTATTGGTATCTATCCGCAGTAACGATATTCAGGCCAAAGCTATGCAGGTGGAGGCAAATATTGTGCAGGCCAAAGCGGCCTTTAAGCATGCCCAGGACGATTTTAATCGCATCCAGTCATTGTACAACAGCAATAGTGCTACCGAAAAGGAGTTGGATGATATTACCGTGCATCTCGAAATGACCAGAGCTCAGTTGGTAGCTGCTCAGAAAGCTAAAGATGAGGTAGCCGAAATGCTGTCTTATGCCAACATTAAGGCGCCTTACAATGGCGTTATTACCGATAAGTTTGTAGATAGTGGAGACATGGCCAATCCGGGCATGCCGCTGCTAGCCATTGAATCTCCTGGGTTATTCGAGGTAATTGCCAGGGTACCAGAGTCAGAAATTTATAAGGTTGAAAAGGGCGATGCTGTGCAAGTGCGTGTGGATGCATGTGAAGAACCCATTGAAGGCGTTGTGGCTCACATTAGTCCATCCAGTCGTTTTTCGGGTTCGCAGTTTGATGCCCGCATTAGTTTGCAGCCAACAGCCGAGCAGGAGCAGGTTGTTCGTAGTGGGATGTTTGCGTATGTATCCCATATTAAAGGAGAAGAGCAAAAGTTATTGGTACCAGCATCAATGGTCGTTGAACGCGGCCAGCTTAAAGGTATCTGGACGGTTAGTCAGGCTAACCAGGCACTATTACGCTGGGTACGCTTAGGTAAAACCTATGGTGATAATATCGAAGTGCTTTCGGGCTTGAGCGATGGTAACCAGGTTATTGTTACCTCAGAAGGCCGTCTGTTTGATGGCGCCCACCTGCAATTAAACTAATGTTCCAAACCTTTAAATTCTTACAGTTATGAAAACAGGATTTGCCGGGACATTAGCCCGGATGTTTATAAAATCAAAACTGACACCCCTTTTGATGGTCGCATTTTTGATCATTGGAGTGTACAGTTCATACCTTACTCCTCGGGAAGAGGAACCGCAGATTGATGTTCCCATAGCCGATATTTTCATCGGCTATCCGGGAGCCAGCCCTAAAGAAATAGAGTCTAAACTAGTTACTCCTATTGAAAAACTTGTTTCTAATATAAAGGGCGTAGAGTATGTGTATTCCCAGTCAATGTCGGAACAGGCCATGCTGATAGTGCAGTTTTATGTGGGCGAAGATATAGAACGAAGCCTGGTGAAGCTCTACAACGAAATCATAAAAAATATGGATAAGATGCCGGCTGGCGTTACAATGCCGCTGGTTAAAACCCGCTCTATTGATGACGTGCCGGTGATGGGCCTAACGCTTTGGAGTGAGAATTATGATGATTATCAGCTGAAGCGCGTGGCGCAGGAGCTCACATCCGAAATTGAGAAGATTACGGATGTGTCGGAAACAAAGGTCATTGGTGGACGAAACCGCGAAATACAGGTGGTGCTCGATCGGGATAAGATGGCTGCCTTTAAAGTCGATCCATTGCTTATTACCCAGCAGTTGCAGGCTGCTAATCAGCAAGTATCGGCCGGTAGTTTCAATAATAATAATACCGAGTATGCCGTTCGAACAGGACAGTTCTTTACCAATGCTGAAGAGGTGGCCAATGTGGTTGTAGGCGTTTATCAAAACTCACCGGTCTATCTGCATCAGGTAGCACAGGTAGAAGATGGACCTGCTTTGCCCAGTTCGTACGTGGCCTTTGGTTATGGGCAGGCCAGTGATAATAAGTCCGTGTTTCAGGGCGAATATCCGGCGGTAACCATCTCTGTTGCCAAACGAAGAGGTGCAGATGCCATGCGTCTGGCTGATCAGATAAACGATAAAATTGAGATTCTGCGTGAAGAGCTGCTTCCGGCCGATATACAGGTTGAAGTAACACGGAATTATGGAGAAACGGCTTCGGATAAAGTAGGAGAATTGCTGATGCACTTGTTAGGTGCTATTATTGCTGTTACATTGGTGGTGATGCTAGCCATGGGATGGCGTGGTGGTTTGGTGGTGTTTATTTCAGTGCCAATTACCTTTGCCCTAACCATGTTTAGTTATTATTTCCTGGATTACACGCTTAACCGTATTACCTTATTTGCCTTGGTGTTTGTAACCGGTATTGTGGTCGACGATTCCATAATAATTGCTGAAAATATGCACCGCCACTTCAAAATGAGGCAGTTGCCTTTTTGGCAGGCCGCTTTGCGCTCTATCGATGAGGTGGGTAATCCAACCATTTTGGCTACTTTCACGGTGATTGCAGCTGTTATTCCGATGGTGTTTGTATCCGGTATGATGGGACCCTACATGAGTCCGATGCCGATTGGTGCTTCTATCGCCATGATTTTCTCCTTGCTGGTGGCGTTAATGATTACGCCCTGGTTGGCCTATAGGTTGCTGAGGCACGATGATAATGAGGACGATCAGAAAGATTACTCATTGGAAAAGACCCTCATATACAGGCTCTACAACAAAACCATGCGCCCCATGATTGAAAGTCCGGTTAAACGCTGGGTGTTTATCGGTGGTGTAACACTGTTATTAATTGGATCAACCAGTTTGTTTTTATTCAAAGTGGTTACTGTTAAGATTCTGCCTTTTGATAATAAGAATGAGTTTCAGGTGGTAGTGGATATGCCCGAAGGGACAACTCTCGAAGAAACTGCTAATGTAACCAAAGAGCTGGCCGCCTACCTGAAGAATCATGAGCTGGTTACCAATTATCAGACTTATGTAGGTGCGTCTGCTCCAATTAACTTTAACGGCCTGGTGCGGCATTATGATCTACGCCGGGGTTCCAATGTAGCTGATATTCAGGTTAACCTGTTGTCTAAAAAGGAACGCGACTTGCAATCGCATGATATTGCTAAAGAGCTGCGTCCTGGTTTGCAGGCTATCGGTAAAAAGTTTAATGCCAATGTAAAGGTGGTGGAAGTACCGCCCGGACCTCCGGTGATGTCAACACTGGTTGCTGAGGTGTATGGTCCCGATTATGAGGCACAAAAAAATGTTGCCACGCAGGTGAAACAACTGTTTGCCGAAACCGAGAGTGTGGTAGATATCGACTGGATGATGGAGGCTGATCAGACCGAATTTACTTTTGATGTTGATAAAGAGAAAGCCATGCTGGCAGGAATTGCCCCGCAGCAAATTATTCAGGCCATGAATATGGCTTTGCGCGGGTCTAATGTCTCGTATTTATACGCCGAAAACGATCATAAGCAGGTGGGTATTAAGCTGCGTTTGGATGAAAGCAACCGCACAAGTATTGACGATCTGAAAAAAATTACGCTGAAATCACAGCAAGGTGATATGGTGGTCATTGGTGATTTGGTGCATGTCAGGGAGGCTTTTAAGGAAAAAAGTATTTACCGCAAAAATCAAAAGCAAGTGGTATATGTAACCGCTGATGTGGCCGGTAAGCTGGAGAGTCCGGTATATGCTATTCTGGATATGAGTGATCGCATGGATGAGATTGAGCTGCCCGAAGGCTATTCCATTGAAGAATTTTACAACGGACAGCCATTTGTTGAAAACAATTTCGGACTTAAATGGGATGGTGAATGGCAAATTACCTACGAGGTGTTTCGCGATTTAGGAACAGCTTTTGCCGTGGTATTGGTAGTAATTTACTTGCTGATTGTGGGGTGGTTCCAAAACCTGAAAGTGCCTTTCGTGATGATGGTGGCAATTCCTCTTTCATTGGTTGGTATCGTATTAGGACACTTTATGCTTAATGCCTTTTTTACTGCCACTTCAATGATTGGTATGATTGCGCTGGCCGGTATTATGGTACGTAACTCCATATTGCTAATCGACTTTGTTAATATCCGCCTGAATGAAGGTGTGCCGCTGCGCGAAGCAGTGATTGAGGCCGGGGCTGTAAGAACAACACCTATTTTACTAACTGCCGGAACAGTGGTTATTGGTGCTGTTGTCATCCTGTTTGACCCAATCTTCCAAGGACTGGCCATCTCCTTGATGGGGGGCACTATTGCCTCTACGGTATTGACCTTATTAATTGTGCCACTCATCTATTACATGACAGAGCGCAAGAAATATGAAGGAACTGAATTAGCAGGTGATAAGGCCG
The DNA here is from genome assembly GCF_051851475.1 of Carboxylicivirga taeanensis. NCBI lineage: Bacteria > Pseudomonadati > Bacteroidota > Bacteroidia > Marinilabiliales > Marinilabiliaceae > Carboxylicivirga > Carboxylicivirga taeanensis. The sequence goes on from NZ_JBPUSJ010000002.1 coordinate 213,682, forward strand.
CTGCCACTGAGAGTGAGGCTGCAGCCATTGAAGAAGTAGTGGAATCCAATAATTAATTACCCATGGTGTAAAGTGTGTGAGCTATTGTCGAATGTGTGCTGCACACTTTACTCCAGGTGTTTAATCAGATAAAATATGAAACTATTAATAGCCATTGCGGTAGCGGAATATAGAGAACGCCTGCAGGAGTTTTTTAGCGAGCATCAGGTCCCTTACTATAACGAAATAGAAATGATGGGAATGCGTAAGCTTCAGAAAGAGCATCGTTTGGGGAACTGGTTTGGACAAAAATCCATGGGGGTTGACAACATTGCTTTTGTCTCATTTATAGGCGATGAGCAGGCCAATAGCCTACTGGATAACCTCTTGAAGTGCAAAGCAGAAATGCCTCAGTGCAACATTAATGCGTATGTTATTGATGTTGAAAAAGGCGTGTAAGCTTCTTGAGAGTGTGTTGCAATAAATAAAATGTAAAGTATTTATAAAGTTAAACTGCTGGTGGCCATAGTGCTTACCACAAAAATAAAGAATCATGCAAGAACGAATTATCAGAGCAATCGCCGGAACATTAGTGTTAACAAGTATTTTGTTAGCTGTTTATGTGAACATTAACTGGCTGTTTTTAGCCGGGTTTGTAGCTGTTAATATGATACAATCATCCATTACCAAATGGTGTTTAATGAACGATATTTTAACAAAACTGGGAGTGCCCAAATAAATATAGGTGATGTTTTCTCATTGGAGAAAGCATGTTTTTAGGTTTCCATATTTTTTGTTTGTGAATGAGAAAGGCCCTAACTGCTAAGAGTAGTTAGGGCCTTTCAAGTATGGTTTTGGCTACTCTTGCAGTTTAAAGTAGCTGATCAGTTTTTTGAGCTGTGTTGCTTGTAAGTTCAGTTCTTCAGCACTGGCAGCTATTTCTTCGCTGTTGGAGGCATTGTACTGAGTGGTTTGATTAAGCTGTTGGATGGCTGCATTAATTTGTTGCACAGCATCGCGCTGTTCACGGGTGGCTGCTGATATTTCCTTCATCAGGGTATAGGAACTATCAATGGTGGGCAGCATGCTTGTGAGCTGTGCATTGGAATTGGCTGACAGTTCATGACTTTCGCCAGCAAATCGAACAATTTCAGCGGCTGCATACTGGCTGCGCTCAGCCAGCTTACGCACTTCACCGGCTACTACTGCAAAACCTCTTCCTTGTTCGCCAGCCCGTGCTGCTTCAACAGAAGCATTTAGAGCTAATATATTGGTTTGCAAGGCTATTTCTTCAATGATAGAAATTTTATCCGCTATCAGTTTATTGGCCTGGTTGGCTTTTTCCGATTCCTGAGCAGTGGTTTTGATGCTTTCCAGTGCCTTGCTGGAATGCTCCTCGCTGGTGCCGGCATTGACATTACTTTGTTCAATATTGGCCACCATTTCTTCCATAGTGGTCGACACTTCCTCCAGAGATGCTGCCTGCTCGCTGGCTCCCTGCGTTAACTCTTGCGAACTTCTGTTGAGCTGGCCGCTGGCTTGATTGAGCTGCTCGGTGCCGTTCATAATTTCCGCAACCACTTCCCGAATTTTGCTATTCATTTGCATCAAAGCATTCATCAGGCGACTGATCTCATCTTTTCCCTTCATTTCGAACGAGTGATACAGTTCGCCTCTGGCAAGTGCTTCTGCTAGTTCCAAGCCTTTGTTCACTGGTTTAATAATGCTCCGAGAAATGATACTACTGCTGATGATGCCAATGAGGATGGCGATTATCAGAAGAGAACTGCCTAAAATGGCTGCAGTGCGTATGACGTCGTTCTCTTTTTCGTTAATCTTCAGGATGATATTATCGCTCAATCGTTGCGTTTCATCTCCGGCTGCTTGCATCTCTCTAACGAGTTTCCCTTGTTCAAGGTTGGCATCAACAAATGCTTCAAAGGCTTTTTCATATTCGCGGTAGCTGTCATGAATATTGTTGATGGAGGCTACTGTTTTGCCCGCATAGGTGGATTTAGCCTCATCCAGCACTGCATAAAATTTATTGAGCCTTCCTTTCACCTTTTTTACCAGGCCCTCGTTAATATTTCCATTTACGTCGAGCGGTTTGGATACATATTCCCAGGCAGCAACTCGCACCTGACTGTGGGCATACAAAATGTCTTTCGAGAGTTTATGGTGTTTGTTAAGCTGCTGATCGAATGAAATAATAGCTCCCGTTTTTGCTCCTGCTTTCGACCAGTTGGTGCGTGTACTCTGTTTGCTTTGTTCCAGTTCCAGGAAACCGCTAAAAGCATTTAAGTACGACTGAACCGCCAGGCTTAAGGAGTCGGTCGGGAGGCCTTTAACGGTTTGGAGGCTGTCCGTTATTTGAATTTCATGAAGGGCACTATTCAGGTAATCAATTACTAAGGGGGGCTTCGTTTCATCTTCAAACTCCATATAGCTCAGTGTCGCTACTCTGGCATTCATTAAATAGTTTTGAGCGTGCTTGAGGTGGTTGGCATAGGCCACTACTTTTTGCGTTTTGTTAATGCTATTTCTGCCTATTATTCCGACAACTCCAACGCAGATGACCATAATTGAGAAACCAATCATCAATTTCATTCTAATTGATAGATCTTTGATATTAGTTTTTTTCATTTTCTTTTAGATGAGTTTATTGAGCGATTTGAGGTACGCAAAAATAATTTTCTACTTTTATTAACGAAAAAGTGAGCTAAATGTGTAACCAGCATTAACACAGGAGAGTGACGTGTTTTGGTGGAGTGAATCCCTCGAAAAACTCCATCAAACCCCTGAATTTATTGACGAAATAATTCCGTAATTAAACACCTGTTTAGCTTTAACAGCCATTGGCAAGTAGGGCGATAACTTACCAATACGCAGAAGTTTATACGAAGCTTAATTATGATATACTTGTTAACCTTTAGTTCAACTGTTTTAAAGATTAATAGCAGTTTAGGGAGATACGTAACACTTTTGTGCGTGAGACGTTAGTTCGTGCTGCCTGCAAATGGTTTGCAAATAGTGGTTTTGAGGAGATGATGGAGAGCTAATTTTATTTTTTGGTGTGTACTAGTAGTTTAGCGAATGCTCCAGTACCAGAACGGTAATGTTAAAGTGGTAAAACATTGGCTCACATTTTGCCAGCGCCAATGCGTTAATACAGGTATTTTCAGATGGCAGGATACCATCCATACAAGGCCTAACTCATTGGTTGTGGTAAAATAAATAGGATCTCATCTTTTATAAAAGACGGGCTGGTTGTTTTTTAAAATTCAACCACCCGTCAGCAATGCTAGAGTTCACCTTTTTTAAACTTGTCAATCATCTCACCGGAAATACTGATGTGAGGCGAATGGGGTGGCAGGTTATCCCTTCTAAACCAGGCTGCTTCAACAATTTCCTTGTTATCGGGAGTAATTGGTTGTTGGTCATCGGCTTCGGCAATAAAGCCAATCATCAGAGAACCCGAAAGGGGCCAGGGGTGATTTCTGTAATACCTTATGTTTTTTACATCCAGGCCAACTTCCTCTTTAACTTCTCTCGCAACTGTTTCCTCCAGTGTTTCTCCCACATCGGCGTAGCCCGCCACAAGAGAATAACGGCCTTCGGGAAAATGACTGCCGCGGGCCAGTAATAGCTTATCGTTGCAAATAACCGCTACAATAATTGCCGGCGAAATTGTAGGATAGTTTGTTGTTGAACAGGCGCTGCATACAATGGCTCGTTCACTGGTCTTGAGCTGTGTTGGAGCACCACACTTGCCACAGTATTGGTGGTTGGTGTACCAGTTGTGCAATTGAAAACCTAGTATACATATCCAGCCGATTTCTTTCGGTAGGGTTCTGAAAATATTGATGTCTTGATATTGCAGGGGCGACTGGTTATTACCCGAAGGTGTTGGGCATAAAAAGCATTGCTTATCATTGAGACTAAACAGGTAGGTGCAATCCTCTTTATGAATGCTGTTTTGAACATCTTTCCATTGTGGAGGTAAAAAAGTAGTACCTGCACAGTTTAATAGTATGGAATGATCGGTGTAATGCAATATGTAATCATCTGGCTGAAGGCTCGCTTCACTATTGTATTGAACGTTGAAGCTGTGAGGTAATATTTCGTTGATCATTGTATTGGTGGCTTATTTTAAAAAGCGAAGATAATGGAAACGATTGGTGATTACAGATGATTATGTGTTATCCTGGCTTAAGAGGCTTAATTAATTTATGGGGTGATGGTTGGCCTGTACTCTTAATAGCTTATAGATGGCTCTGTTTCTGTCTTTTGTAAACGCAGTATGGGCATGTGTGCGTATTTGCTAAATCGCTAGTAGAAAGGGGGAACTTATTGTTAGATGAGGTGTCGTAAAACATGACAAGTGTGTTCAACTAAAACTAGGTAAAAAGTGTTAATTTACTTTATATTTGCTCAAAACCTCACATTATGAACATTAATTACCTTGAGATCATCTCTGCTTTTATTGTGCTTTTTGCCGTTATCGATATTCTTGGTTCGCTCCCAATCGTTCTGGATCTTCAAAAAAAGAGTGGTCCAATCAAAGCTTTTCAGGCAACCTCGGTAGCATTTACCATAATGATTGTCTTTTTATTTGTTGGTGAAGCACTGCTCGGGCTGTTCGGCGTCGATATCTCCTCTTTTGCCATTGCAGGTTCATTTGTGCTGCTTATCATGGCCTTTGAAATGATATTGGGCGTAGAAATATTCAGACACGACTCACCCTCTGGAGCATCTATCGTGCCCATCGCTTTTCCGCTGATAGCAGGGGCCGGTTCATTTACCACTCTACTGTCTTTAAGGGCCGAGTTTGAAACGGTTAATATCATAATTGCCTTATTCCTCAATATTGTAGTAGTGTTTTTTGTGCTTAAGTCATCCAGTTTTGTTGAGCGGGTGATCGGCCAAGGCGGCATTTATGTCCTGAAAAAGTTCTTTGGTATCATACTGTTGGCGATGGCTATTAAGTTGTTTATGACCAACTTTGGTAATATTGTTATTGATTTTATAAAGAATTTAAATATCTAATTTTTATGAGTATTACAATCTCCTCTACTTTTGATGCTGGCAATATTGAGCTTATCAATGCCAGTGACCCTGGCAATATTGAACTGAAAATACGAAAAGATACCCACTCTGATTTTTTTCAGTGGTTCTATTTCAGGCTGCAAGGTGCCCAGGGAATAAAGTGTACCCTTAACCTCCTGAATGCTGGAGAGGCGGCCTATCCCGACGGGTGGGACAACTATAAAGCCCGTATGTCCTACGATAGGGAAAATTGGTTTTTGGTTCCCACAAGTTATGATGGCGGTGTGCTAAGTATGGAACTTACACCTGAGTACGATACCGTCTATTTTGCCTATTTTGCTCCTTTCTCTTATGAGCAACACCTCGATTTGATTAATAATGCTCAGTTATCAAGCAAATGTGTTCTAGAATGCATTGGCCATACAACGCAGGGAAGACCCATCGATTTTCTTAAAATAGGCACCCAGGATGAGAACAAGAAGAAACTTTGGGTGATTGCCCGTCAGCATCCCGGTGAGTCCATGGCTGAATGGTTCATGCAAGGGTTTATCGCTCGCGTGCTCGATGAAGAGGATCCAACGGCCCTTCGCTTACTGGAAAAGGCCAATTTGTATCTGGTACCCAACATGAATGTGGATGGCAGTATTTTGGGGAACCTGCGGGTGAATGCTAAAGGAGTTAATCTGAATCGTGAATGGGCCAATCCAACGATTGAAAACAGCCCTGAAGTCTACTTTGTGAAGGAAAAAATGAAGGAGACAGGCATGCACTTTGTCCTTGATGTACATGGTGATGAGGGCTTGCCTTACAATTTTATTTCTGGCATAGAAGGCATTCCGTCTTTCGATGAAAAACTTAAGCAGCTAACCGATAGTTTTATGAACAACTGGAAGGTGTTTAGTCCCGACATGCAGGATGTGTATGGCTATCCGAAAAATGAGCCCGGTAAGGCCAATCTCCAAATTGGCTCTAAAAATCTGGGCGAAGAGTTCCATTGCTTGTCGCAAACACTCGAAATGCCATTTAAGCAAAACGCTGATCTGCCCGATGAGTTGCTGGGCTGGTCACCCGAGCGCTCTATGAAACTTGGCGAATCATTGGTACCAACTTTGTTAAGTATGGTTGACGATTTATAAATCAGGCAATTATATTTTTGGCACCCTCAACCCTGTTTCTCATACAGGGGAGGTTTCCTTCATTGTGGGGTATGCCGATGCATTTACCGGTAAGTAATTGCATTTTGTGGTAGCCCAGTATTGTTACTTGGCAGACATCATTTAGTGGTTATATAAAAAAGGCCCTGTGGCGAGGATTAAAAGTTCGCTACAGGGCCTGATTCTATCTTTTAGGAGGGATAGGAAAACTATTCTCCCAGCATCATTCGGATAATTTCTTTATCAGTTTCGCGCATGCCTACACTGCCTAATCGGCCTATATTTTTGATTGTGTTTTCAACTCCTTTAACAACAATGCCATCACCACCATAAAACTGCTGACCATTTTTATACATGTGGTAGCCCAGGATGCCAGCCTCTACAGCCGATGCAATTTTGCCGGCACATGATGGCTTGGCTCCATCGCATACAATGCCTGATACAATCGCCAGTGCATTTACAATGGTATGGGCAATCTCTTTGTAGCGTCCGCCGTAAAGGTAGGTAATGCCAGCACCGGCGCCCACACCTGCCGAAACAGCACCACAGAAGGCCGAAAGTCGACCAATACTGGTTTTCTGGTGAATAGTGACCAGGTTAGCCACCAACAAGGCTCTGAGGAGCGCATCTTCGTCGGCCTTAAGCTCTTTGGCATATTCAATTACCGGCACTGAGGTAGCCAGTCCTTGGTTGCCGCTTCCTGATACAATCATTACTGGCAGTTCGCAGCCACTCATGCGGGCATCTGAACCCGCGGCCGCCATAGCTTTTGCGCGTACTTTTATATCATTTTCGTCCCAGCTCGTTAGCAAAACCGAGCCCACATTGGCACCCCAATTACCTTTGATGCCTTCTTGTGCAATAGCCGAATTGTAAGCAATCTGAAGCTTTAATACATCTTTTACCTCTGCAATGTCTACTGAGTTAGCAAAATCCACAATATCTTCCACCGACATCATACTGCGATCGGTTTTGTGCTTATTGCTCACGTCATCACAATGGTGGGTATACACAGTTGCTTCACCATCTTTGGTAATGCGTACAATATTAGTGTGGTAGTGCGATATTTGAACCGAAGCATGTGACTCACCGGCATACACATTCACTATCAAATCGAATATTATACCGCTGGTTGAAGCACTTACCTTCACTTCATTGCTCTTAAGGAACTGTGCCATTTCGGCTCGCTGTGCATCATTCACCTGCGAAATAACCTGCAGCACTTTGTCGGCATCGCCAGCTACAATACCAGCTATAGCCGCAGCTTCAATTCCCTTGAGGTTACCGGTGTTTGGCACCACAACGCTCTTCACATTCTTGATGATGTTATCGCTGGCTTCCACCCATACGCGATCAGGCATGCAGCCCAGAATTTTTCGGGCCATAGCACCGGCATAGGCAATTGCAATAGGTTCGGTGCATCCCATTGCTGGCATCAGCTCTTCATGCAGTATATTGACGTATGAAGTATATTGCTTATCAGATTTGTTCATGATTTTTTGCTTTAAATCAGACTACCCTTTTCATTTGCGGGGCTAAAATACGAGGATAATTGCGGATATACTATGATTATTTGCACGCAAACACAATGTTGGTAGGGCTTGTGGCGACGATGACCTGCTTATTTTTCTGCGACCTGGTCCAATGTTTTCTCCGGACAGCCGATTTTATAAGCCGGGTCAGGTTTAATAACAAGAAAGCCGCTCAGGTTTGGGCGGCTTTCTGTTGTGTATCAGTTATTGTTTTTTAACAGATGGCGATGGAAATGGAGGAGGCGTTATGGTCTGTTTCGCTTTGAGAAGCGACATCGCCTCTTTAATGGCCCTTTCCAGTTGTGGGTCTGAGTTTTGCTCCATGGCTTTTGCATCCATTCTCACCTCAATGGTTGGGGCAATACCGGTATTTTCACCTACCCATTCGTTGTTTATGGGGTCGAACACAGCATTGTCGGGTGCCGTTAAGGCTCCGCCATCAACCAGTCGGTAGTGAACCGATGACTTAACCAGTCCACCCCAGGTGCGGGCTCCAATAACAGGGCCTATTTTTTGTTGCTTAAAGGCCCAAGGAAAGAAATCGCCTCCCGAGCCGGCCATTTCGTTGACAAGTAATACTTTAGGTCCTTTAATGCCGGCAGGCAGTAAAATTGGTGAGCCATTTGGTACTTCGTTGGTTAAGGCTGCCCGGAGGTCTCGCTTCATCAGGTCAACCATGTAGTCGTCTAACAGGCCGCCACCATTAAAGCGTTCATCAATAACGGCTCCCTGCTTATCTTGCTGAGCGAAATAATAGCGGTTAAATGATACAAAACCGGCATTGGAAGTGTTGGGTACCCAAACGTAGGCCAATTTACCATCTGATAGATTGTCAACCAAACGACGGTTGTCTTCCACCCAGGCGCGTTGGCGCAAAGCACGCTCACTGGCGATTGGTTTCACGGTAATGGTCCAGCTGCCTTCAAATGTATTTTTATCATTGATGTGCAGCACCGTTTGAATGCCGCGAGTACCATCTAAAGCCTTGTAAGGGTCTTCGGCTGCAGTCAGCTCCTTGCCATTTACTCCAACCAGGTAGTGACCTTCTTCTACCCTCAGTCCCGGACGCTCAAGCGGGCTGGATAAGTCGGGGTTCCATACTTCGGTGGTGTAGATGCGTTTAATCTGCCAATGTGAGGCGCTTTGAACCAGATCGGCGCCGAGCAGGCCTACTGATACCTTTTCCACATCGGGCATGTCTCCTCCAAACACAAAGCTATGTCCTACCGACAGTTCGCCATTCATCATGTCTAACACATAGTTGAGATCGCTGCGGTGTTTAACGTAAGGTACAAGTGGAGCATAGCGCTCGTATACTTCATCCCAGTTGCGACCATGCATATTGGGGTCGTAAAAGAAATCGCGTTGGTAGCGCCAGGCTTCTTCAAATATTTGCTTCCATTCGGCTTGGCGGTCTAGTTTGGTGGTCAAATCAAGCTTCAGTGTTTTGCCATCTTTCCCGTTGTCTTTAGCCGTACTCATTACTTTCCAGGAGGTTCCGAATTTGCCAAGCAGGTGTTTTCCATCGGCCGAAACGGACACTGAGCTGGCTCCCGAAACAAACTCTTTTGCTTTGCGTTCTTTCAAAGAAAATTTATGAATGGTAGTGCTTTTGTTTTCCGATTTTCCTATAAAAACAACACCTTCAGGCCCGCTTAGCATAAACTGATAGGCTCCTTTAGGCATTGGCATTGCCATAATGCGGGTTTCAATGGCCTCGAAATCGATAGTAATATCGTGGTCTTTGTCTGCTTCTTTAGCGTTTGATTTTTTCCCGTTTTCCGGCTTTTCATCCTCCTCTTTTTCCTCTTTAGTTTCTTCTTCATCGCTGCGGGGCTCAAAAGGGGATTCGTCTGTTTTATTGAGGTTAATCACGTAAGGCGTGTAGCGGGCATCTTCTGGCGACATAACACTGGTGTTGACATAACTCGATGCAAGTCCCAAATCGGTACTGGCCAGAAAATACAACTGTTTGCCATTTTGGTCCCAGGCTGGGGAGAAGGCATCGGCCATGGCATTGGTAACGGCCTTTGTACTATTATCGCTAACCGACCAAATATAGATACGGCGGAAATGATTGGCACCTGCTTTGGAGTAGGCCAGGTATTTGGCATCTTTAGACCAGGTAATGCCCATGGAGCCACGTTCAAAATTATTATTGGCTGCATCAATGGTTTTAATGGTTTTGGCATTCAGATCCAGCACCCTGATGCGCACATCATCATCAACAAAGGCAATGTATTTTCCATCCGGCGACCAGCAAGGCTCCCAAGCCATTTTTGATTCGCCAATGCCGATCGTTTGGACCTCTCCCAAGCCATCTTGAGTGGTCAACATTACTTCATATTTTCCATTTTCATCGGAAAACCAGGCGATTTGATCACCTTTAGGGGACCAAAGAGGTTTGCGGTCAGCAGCCATTGAGCTATTGGTAATATTACGCGTATTGCCGTGCTCGACAGGCACTGTAAAAACTTCGCCACGTGCGCCCATGATGGCACGTTTGCCACTTGGAGATAACCGTGCAAAAGTTACTTTCTTACTCACCTCTTCCCATTGGGTTGCAGCCCAGGGAAAGTCGCCTGCCACATTGATCGCCAGGCGCGTGCTTTGCTGCGAATCAATGTTGTATAAATGGATATAGCCGTTATGCTCAAATACCAGTTCGTTTTTGTGGCCCGATAGGTATTTGATATCGTTTGTGTTAAAATGGGTGAGCTGTTCAAGTGTTTTAGTTGTGGTGTTGTAAGACCAGATGTTGCTTACCCAATCGCGGTCTGACAAAAAATAGATCTGCTCACCCAGCCAAACAGGTTGAATGTCGGTTGTTCGTTCATTGGGCAGTAACTCTTCCTCCCAGGTGTTGAGGTTCAGGATGATGAGTGGAGTATTTTGCCCTCCTCTGTAGGCGCGCCACTCAACATCCCAACGGCGTACCCGGTCAAGTGCCAGGTGCTGACCATCGGCAGAATAACTGGCTTTGGTGCCCCATTGCTTTGTCAGCAACTTTGAGGGGCCGCCTTCTTTGCTCACCGTCCACAAGCGGTGGTGCGAACTGGGAGCTGTTTCGCGGTCAGACGTGTATAGAACCGACAGTCCATCAGGTGTCCAGCCTCTTACCTGAGAAGCTGCCGGATACCAGGTGAGTCGTGTGGCTTCACCGCCCTTAACAGACATGGTATAAACCGCATCGGTACCCGAACGATTAGATGTAAATGCAATGGTTTGTCCATCGGGTGAAAAGTAAGGGTCTTTTTCTACAGCGGGTGTGCTGGTTAAGCGGATTGCATTGCCGCCATTTTTACTCGTTAGCCATAAATCAGCTCCATAGGTAAACACCAAATGTGTTTCACTAATGTTAGGTTGACGAAGCAGGCGTGTTTCACTTGCCCTTGCATAGGGAGCAGACAAAAGCAAGCTTGTGATTAAGCAGAACATCATCCTGAATGATGATTGGTAAGATAGTAGATTCATGAAATTAAATTGAGGTTTAGACAATGCTTAAGGTTTAATAACAATGGGAAATATTCTTCATACTGAAGAGGAAATACTAAAATAGATAATTTAAATCTCTGTAACAAGTTCGTTTTTGCTGTTCAAATTCTATTTTTGTTAGCTCTAGGATAATCAAGAGGCAAAACTTAACTAAATGACACAGAAGAGTATTACCATTAGCGGGCTTCGGAAGTCTTATGGAACAGGTGCGGGAGCAAAGGAAGTGCTAAAGGGCATTAACCTGAGCATCGATAGGGGGCAGATAATTGGATACATTGGTCCCAATGGTGCCGGAAAGAGTACGACGGTGAAAATTTTGTGTGGGTTATTAAGCTCTTTTGAAGGAGAGGTGGAAGTAATGGGATTGTCTTTGCGTGAGAATACCCTTGATGTGAAACGCCGCATTGGCTATGTGCCCGAGAATGGAGCGCTTTATGAAGCCTTGACACCCACTGAGTACCTGAAGCTGATAGGCACTCTGTTCGATATGTCCCCTGAGTTGATTGATGAACGGAGCCACTCATTGCTGAAATACTTCAAGATGGAGCAGCATGCTAATGAACGCATGGATACTTTCTCGAAAGGGATGAAGCAGAAGATACTGCTCATTGCCGGCCTTATTAACAATCCTGATATTTTATTTCTGGATGAGCCCTTAAATGGCCTGGATGCCAATGCGGTGATTTTGGTGAAGGACATGCTTACGCGTTTGGCTGCACAGGGGAAAACTATTTTTTACAGCTCTCACCTGATGGATGTGGTAGAAAAGATATCCGACCGTATCATACTGATTGCTAACGGACAGGTTATAGCTGATGGTACCTTTGAGCAGTTGCAGCAAAACAGCAAAATTTCGTTGGAGCAAGTGTTTGCTAAACTGACCGGTGGTGAGGGAGAGAGTGTTGATTCTGATATTTTTGATGAGGTTTTTAAATCCAGATAATGACAGCAGTAATGCAGATGTTAGCGATGCCATTTAGTTTTTTATTAAAGGTGTTTGGAGTTGAAGCACACCATTTTAAGGTATTATTAGCTGCCAAATTAAAAATGGATTTTCGTCGGCCGCCAAACAGTTTTCAATCAGCGAGTAAAAAGCAAACTTTGCTAAAGCAGCTGCTCGTTTATCTTTTTTTAGGTGCTATAGTGCTATATGGAATTTATCGTCTGCCCGATTTAATGCTTCAGCTGACTCTGTTTTATGCTTTTCTAATTGTGTTTGCCGGTACAACAATGCTCACTGAGTTTACGTCGGTATTATTTGATGAAAAAGAGAATTATGTGTTGCTGCCACGTCCAATCTCTTCGCGCACGCTTTTAGCGGTGCGGTTGGTGCACATCGCCATTTACATTAGCAATATTGCACTGTCCTTAAGTCTTCCCTTTAGTATTTATTTGGCGGTCAACTATGGGTTTCTGGTGCTTTCATTCTTAGTTGGGGTATTTTTATGTGCTTGGTTTACCTTGCTTTTAGCCGTTGGTTTTTATATGCTGTTATCCAGGCTGGTGACCCTAAGTCGTTTTAAGGACGTGCTCAATTATTTTCAGATTGGTTTGGCGGTTATTATCATGGCCAGTTACCAGCTTGTGCCCAATTTTATTGAAGGGCTTAATATGGAACAGTATACCTTTACCAGTACCTGGTGGACGCACCTGCTTCCGTCTGTATGGTTTGCTGGTTTTGCTTGCTTTACAGCAGGTATTCCTCTGGCCGGCAGTAGTGTTTGGTTTCTGATAACTGTGGCTGTCACAGTGATAGGGACTCTGCTATTGGTACGCGCCTTATCTACCGGGTTTAATAGCATCATTGCCGAAACAGGATCAGGAACAACTACAACCAGCAATAAGGTGGGTAAGGTGACCCATTCAGGCAGGTGGTTAAACAGTATTATAAAGGTTTTGTGCGTATCCGAAGTTGAAAAAATGGGCTGGGCAGTAACTATGAGCCACATCCGTCGCGATCGCAAACTAAAGCAGCAGCTTTATCCCATGTTAGCCTACAGTGTTATTATGGCGATTGTGTTTTTAAAACCGCAGCTGAACAATTTCATCGAATACCTTGCTGACTTGCGACAAAGTTCAACGTACCTGATGCTTTTTCTTGCCGGATTTTTTGGTGCACTGGGCATATTCATTATTCCTTATACCGACTCGCCAGAGGCCGGCTGGATATATGATGTAGCCACAACGGATAAGAAATACCATATTCAGACGGGTGCGATTAAAGCTGTGCTTTTTACTTTTTTCCTGCCTTTGTACTTACTATATTCAGTACCTGTTATCTTGATTTGGGGCTTTGGGGTATTGCCTTATTTTGTTTTGGGCGTTGGCTGGAGTGCTGCTTTAGCAATTGTATCCACGCGCATTCAGAGAAGCCCTTTGCCATTTTCTAAAGCCAGAGAAATGATTAATAAAGGGGAACTGACTCTCATAATATTTTTAGGCATGCTGATGGTAGGCGTAATAGTGGGTGCTGTGTACCTCTTGTCTCTTATTCACGTGGCATTTGCGATAGGCCTGTGTGCTACATTGCCTATACTCATTTCGTTATCTCACCGCTGGGTAAGGGGGCAAAAATGATGCGAAGGGTTAAGAGGAGAATAAGCTGAATGCTGAAATAATTGCTGCTGAATATTAAGTTTTCTGCTGACCGTTTGGACAGCTTGCTGTGAAAAAGATAAAACAAAGAAGCCTCTTCAATGTGAGAGGCTTCCTGATGTATTATAACTGAATGTTGTTGACGTTCAAACCGTCAGACTGAACTGAGCGGGCGTATTTAACGGCCGGTAAACCAAAGACCATGATGTAGCCAATGCGATGATCATCGGGTATGCCAAAGGCCGCTTTTAGTTCTGGTGCTATGTGTTCCATCACTGCTTTCAGAAAGCCATTCCACAAGGTGCCAATGCCCATGGTGTTGGCCAACAGCTCAAAGTAGCTCAGTGAAATAACGCAATCGGCCACTCCGTTACCGTTTGTTTCAGGGGCTGTGGCAATTATCAGGTGAGGGGCACCTCTGAAAATAAGATCAATACCTTTGGTTTCCCACATTTTCTGCATGGCTCCGTACATCGACAAAGAGCTATCTAATTGTTCTGCTTCGATGGCGCGCTTTATGGCATCATAGACAAGCTGACGAACTTTATCCATCTCCTCACGGGTATTGGTGAGTGATAGTAAGACCTGATTTTTATTGTGACCAGTAGGAGCATGAGCAGCACTTTTTATCAGCTGCTGAATGGTTTCAGCGTTTACTTCTTCATTTTTGAATTTACGAATAGAGCGGCGTGTCAGGATGAGGCGCTCCATGTCTTCCGCTGAAGGTATATGTTCATCCACCGGAATGCTGTCTTCCGGATTCTTACCAAAGATAGAAAGGGCACCTGTTGGACATACAGCCAAGCAATGCTGGCATCTGATGCAGTTCTTCTCTTTTCCTTCTTTTATTTCCGGTACACCGTTTTTGCCATTAATGATTAGGGTGGGGCACTCTTTGGAGCAAAGTCCACACTGCGTGCATTTTGCCTCGTTAATTTTAAAGTCTAACATTTGTCTTTTACTTTTTTTGGGACGACAAATGTAAGCAATCCATTTAGCTTGAAAGTATATTTTTATTTAATGAATGTTTAATTGTGATGCCTGAAACAACAGCCCAATACTAATCAATCACTAATTTTTGAATCACCGGTAATACTCACTCAGGGTTTGACACCGTTCAGGATAGTATGAGTATGTGTGTAAAGGGTTTAACTTACTCAGCTTCTACGTTTAGCATAAATACTTCATATTGTCCCCGCTCTTTTTCTGGTAAATGAATTTGAGAGGTGGTAAAGTAAAGTTGACCGTTTGTATCCATGGTAAATGAGTCGGCCCAGCGAATGCGAGGCGATTGGATAACGGTTTCAAGTTTAGCATCTGTGGTTAACCTGTTTATTGAATTGTTTTCCAGACCTCCTAAATATAAATTCCCTTTTTTGTCGAAAAGCATTCCATCAGTAGCCGGTATTTTTTTAACTTTTTCAACGCGTCTGCCTATCTCATCAGCACTGAGCGTAACATCCATCAAAACTTGTGTAGGTAAGCGGTAAAGTGTGTGCCCCGATAGGGCTATGTAGTACAAATAAGCACGGTCGGGCGACAGCGCAATGCCATCTGCATGCACTTTGTTTTCCCAACGGTGTCCATCGCATATCAGGTGGTCTGTTTCGTTGTGTGTGGAAGGATGATGATCCAATAGGCGTTGCGATTCGCCAGTTGTAAGGTCTAGTCGGATGATGGCTCCATCGCCTGAATCGCTTATATAGGCTATTTCCTGTTGGGTGTCAATTCTTACATCATTAAAGTAGGATTGTGGTTGATAGACGCCTGGAGGAAAGGTGTATGTTTTTACCAATTCATCGTTGGACAGATTATAGTGATAAAGCTGTGGGCCATTTTTGTTAACGCCCTTAAATTGTGGGTTGTTCGTATCCAGTACCCACAATCGGTCTTTGTCATCGATATAAACCGATTGTATGGCATTAAATGTGTGATTTCCGGTACGCTGGTTTTGTTCCATATTTGGGTAGGCACGTGCAACACCATTTTTTATTTCAGCTACACTTACAGGTACATGGCCCGACCAGTAGGGGTAATTAACAAACATTCGCCCCTCCTTACTTATGGCGATCCCAGTCCACTGTTTTTCGGATACAATGATTGGTGTCAGATTCAGAGCGGTATTTTGATCCTTTTTTTTGTTGAATTGGCATGATGTAAAGGATATAACGAGAGCAAAAATAAGGAGTAGATATCTCATATTCAGAACTTATTAAGTTTACTGAAACAATTTACAAAAATATAATTGGTTTTACCGATGTCGGACTCCATCTTGGGTGATAGTAAATCTATAGGCAGTGATTTAATAATGATAAGCTGTTGCAGATTAGTTGTTCTGCATGATTGACTAAACGCTAGCCCTTAGTACAGAAACTATTCCTGCATTGAGTTTATATTAATCGAATAAATCTCCAATGACAGTTGGTTTTGAAACACAATCAGATTGGCTTTTAAGATTGCAGTATTAAGAAAGTAAGACAGTTTTTAGTTCTATTCGCAAACTTTTTTTGTCCTTAGTGGAAAATTATGACTAAAATAAATAGCTCAAAAACTATTTATGCATGCAGGATTTGCGTCATCTTATCAGCAAGGGGTATAAAAAAAGGAGGAAATTCACATTGAATTTCCTCCTTAAAGGTACAGTAATAAAAAACGTTATATAGTTAAACTACTTTCACATTAACGGCATTTAAGCCTTTTTTACCTTCTTGTAAATCAAATTCTACTTCGTCACCTTCACGGATTTCGTCAGTTAATCCAGTAACGTGCACAAAATGTTCTTTACCATTCTCTTCAGTGATAAAGCCGAAACCTTTTGCGTCATTGAAGAATTTTACTTTTCCTTTATTCATCTTATTGTATTGAAATTATAATATGCGACAAACATACATTAATAATCTGAGATTCAATGCTATTTAATGAAATAGTGTATTTTTTTACAAAAATTAACAGTTGATAAACCTCGTTTACATTTAAGCTATCTTCTGAAATAGAACAGCAAGCAACGCTGCCGGCTGTGCGATATATGAGCAATGAGGCTTCAAATATTTGTTAGGCGCTGAGACTTTTGATTCGTCATTTATACAAACGAAAAAAGACCTACAAAGTAATTTGTAAGTCTTTTTTTTCAGCTGTCGGGATGACAGGATTCATGCCATTCCCTGTAAATCTTTTATAACCAATATGCTGTGAAAATCAATATAAAGCGATTCCCGAAAAGCTCCCGATTCAAATGATTGAATTTGAATGCGTTTGATATCCGTTGATACTAACAAAGTTACGAAAATAATTTCCACGATTTGCATCAAAATTGACTAAAAATAATGAGTAGCAATAAGGAAAATCACGTTAAATACTGATTTCTCTGCTTAAGGATGCGTAAGGATGATAATCAAAGGTGATAGCGAGATACATCAAATAGATTCAAATAGGTTGAGATGAAGGAACAGTGCTACCGTTGGAAAAGGGTGAGGGCGTGATTAATCAACTAAATATTCACGGACGAGCCGGGCATCTATGCCTGTATAAAAGGCAAACTCCTCGGTTGTTATGAACTGGTGTTCTTGTTTGCCCAATGCTTTTTTAATATTATTCAGCATACGCCTGCTTGTTTTTTCGCTTTTCCCAGTGATGCGTTGCACATCTTTTGGGTAGATGCATAAACGGGTTAGCTTCATAGATTTTATACTTTTTTACTACTATATCTATACTTCATCATTGCTTGAAGTGTACTTCTAATATACTAAAACAAGTGCTGATTTATGTGATGTTTTCCGGACAAAAGTGCCCTTGTGAGACAAGGCGGACAGCGTTATTTGAATTGCTACATATGGGATTGTACTTTGAGCTTATTAACCCATAAAACATGATGTTATGGCAAGGCAAAAAGGAGTGATTAAGCTGGAAGGGCGCGTTGGTGATTTATCATTTTACAAGAGTGGAGGTCAGTATATGGCGCGTGAAAAAGGAGGCGTGGACGGAGAGCGCATTAAGAAGGACCCGGCCTATGCACGTACGCGTGAGAATGGCGCTGAGTTTGGCCGCGCCGGGAAAGCCGGTAAGGAGTTGCGAAATGCTTTGAATGAAGTATTGGTGCGGGGGTCGGATAATCGGGTTTCAAACCGGTTGGCTGCAGCTATGCTGAAAGCGATACAGGCTGATGCGACTAACCGGCGCGGAGAGCGCACGGTGCTGGATGGTAACCTATCCTTACTGAAAGGTTTTGAGTTTAATGCGGCCGCTCCGTTGGAAACAATCTTGAAACTGAGCCACACAGTTGCTTTTGACCGGGCCGCTGGTACGACGCAGCTGGCTATTGATGCGTTCAATCCGAGTGAAGAGGTGCCACAGGTGGAAGGTGCTACGCATGTGCGTTTTATTCTGGCAACGGCAGCGGTTGATTTTGGTAACCAGAGCTATGAAGTGGATGTGGTGGATGGTGCCGATGTTGAGCTGAGCGCTCTTGAGCAGGCGGCTATCAGCATTGATAGTGCTATCTCCGCAGATTCACCTCATCCGGTGTTTATTGTGGTTGGGGTGGAGTACTACCAGGCGGTGAATGGGCATATGTATCCTATCCAAACAAAGACACATAACCCAATGGCGATTGTGGAGGTGGATAAAGTTTAGGCAGTAGTTGTTAGCCAGTAGGCAGAAGTGATTTACAACTTAATTAAAAGACAGGATTATGAGTGAGGCTTCATTGAATGGTAGCGGACGAGTGGGATTTCTTGGTGGTACAATAATTAGTCTACTGAATGGGATTTCATTTGAAGGAGTTATTGAGACTGTTTTCTATACGTTTCTGGGTACGATCGTGAGTTTTGGTGTATCGTGGCTGCTGAAGTATTTCATGAAGAATCATTTGAAGGGTAGATAGTTGAGGAGTTGATAGTTTAAGGGTTGAGGAGTTGAACTGGTGAATTGATTAACTAGTAGGCGAGCCAGACAAGGGCTGTGTTTGTGATGAAATTTATTGGTTGGCAGAAACGGCTGTTGATAATGTGTGTTGATGGGCCCTTGAATTTTGAATTCAAGGGCCTTTTTTGTGATCGCGAATTGAGCTAATAAAAATGAATTATAACGAATCATTGGGTAATGAAGTTTTTTGAGAAGATGCAGGCATTGTTGGGGAATGGCCTTTTTAAGGATGTGGGCGACCTCATCGACCGGTTTGTGACGACTGGAGCTGAGAAGCAACAGCTGCAAACGGAACTGATGGAGCTGCAACACCGGCATGAAATGGAGGTGGTGAAACTATCTCTGGAGGCGGAGCAGGAATTTAATCAGCGGGTGAAGGAGCTGGAAGGAACGGCTAAAGACCTGCATGAGTCGGGTTGGTTGGGTAAGGTGGTGCTGTTTATGCGGGGTGCTCAGCGGCCTTTGTGGGGCTATTTTGTGGCGTATATGGATTACATGGTGTTTGCCGGGAATTGGTCATTGAAAGGCAATGAAAAACTGGAATCGGCATTGTGGGTCATTAATTTTCTGGTGTTGGGATTCTTGTTTGGCGAACGGGCGGTTAAGAATGTAGCGCCGCTGGTGAGTGAGATGATGAGTAAAAAGAAGTGAGGTTATAACATGCTGCTGTCTTACCAGACAGGTTTTCATTTTTGGCATTGCTCCAAAAACGAAACAAAAAAAGCTAGTCAAATCGATGGGCTTGCGCGCTTTGCCTGCTTGACATTAAATCTATCAAAGTAAGGTCTCGTTCCGCGACAAAGGTCAAGCCCCTTTGATGTATTAATAGGTCAATCAGTCATTCACGCCTCCAATGGCTCTTGCGATTTGACCGGCCACCGCGCGAGAGACTGGCATTGAGAGGGTTCTCCAGCTCCCGCCATGGCGGGACACGTGCGTTGCTGAGGTCAAAGAATGAATTAGTTAATGGGTAAAAATTAGGAATATGGAATTAAAGGTTTTGAGATATAGTAGTTCTAAGGAGAGTACTTTGGGGCTGTTATTTATTGATGGGGTGTTTGCTTGTTATACTTTGGAGGATGAGCACCGGGCTGTTAAGGTAATAGGTGAAACACGTATACCGGCCGGTCGCTACAGAGTTGAGCTGCGCACGTTTGGCGGGCACCATTGGCGGTATCTAAAAAAGTATGGGCCAGAGTTTCATAAAGGCATGCTGCAGGTGATGGATGTGCCTGGCTTTACCGATATTCTACTTCATATTGGTAATGACGATGATGATACGGCCGGCTGTTTATTGGTTGGTGACACGGCGAATAATAACCAGGAGAAAGCGGGTTTTATTGGCAATAGTACGGTGGCCTATAACCGGTTTTATCCGCTTGTGCGGGATGCTATTTTGAGGGGTGATGAGGTGATATTAGAGGTGCGCGATAGGGTATAGGGATGATAGAGGATTTGCGCACCAGCCAGGGTAATATATCTTAATTACCCACCGTTTGGTGAAATGGTTTTGACTTCCGAAATCAGGACTGCTATTGGCAGACTCATTACCCGGTTTTTCCAAAAAGGTTTCATCAGTACAATTTATAAGAATTACACTATGGTTCTTAATAAAAATTCTTTTAATTATTTATTTTTATGAAATCATTAAACGATAATTAGAATGTTTTTTAGAATCAGGAATTTTTATATGAATTAATCACATAGAGTGGAACAAAATCATGCAAAAAACGTTAAAAATAAACCTGTAAGTTGATTTTATGAGAATAGTATGTATATTTGGTGAAAATCTAACTGCAGTAAAATACCATGAGGAACAGCCTGATGAATTAGAACGTTTATTTGATTTGTGGGCTGACCCTGATTATTTATCAACATTCTTCGAAGAGAATGAAGCAGATTTAGGATATTATAATTTAACAATCGACAATGCAATTTCTGATACAATTGAAGAAGCTCAATTACTTAGTGATACATTATTCGACGCAGTTCAAAATGAGCCCATTGAACTAGATGTCCTATTTCGGAACCTGGATAATAACGAAGTCCGCATTCTTTCTTTATCAAAACAAAAAGCCCGTAGAAGGTGGTTAAGATTATATGCAATTAGAATTGATTCCAATGTTTACATGATTACAGGAGGTGCTATCAAATTATGCGAAAAGATGGACGATAGACCCAATACAGCTCAAGAGTTAGTCAAACTCGAAAAGTGTAAACAGTATTTACAGCAAAACGATGTATTCGACATCGATTCATTTAAAGAAATGCTAAATGAATAAGACTTTGAGCTTTTAGTAACATTAGTAGTAACATTAGTAGTATGAGTAAAGCAAACTTGGAAAATTTCAAAAAGCTAATCAGTGATGATAAATCTGGCTGGTTAGAAAAAGCCAAATGGCGCAAAGAAAATAGAGCCTGGTTAGATAAGTCAGCTAAAATAGCTGTGCGCATTTTGAGCGAAATACGTGCTCAGAAACCGGTGAACGGCATGACACAGAAAAAGCTGGCCGAGGCAATGAACGTTACTCCACAATACATTAATAAAGTAGTGAAGGGTAAAGAAAATATGACCCTTGAAACCATTGCTAAAATTGAACAAGTATTGGGTATTAGCCTCATGGAAGTGCCTACTGGCAAAACAACCCTCAGTGTAAAAGCGGCTTCAATTGATAAAGTTGACAGAAATACGGCTGTTACAGTGGCGACTAAAGTGATTAAACTAAATACAGGATTCACAACCCCAACAGGTACCAATGGATAATAAAAACAACGAGGTAAGCTTTGCACTGGCCAAAGTGACAACAGAGCAGTTTGCCACATTCGAAGATAACTTTTGCCCTGATAGTGACATACAGCTAAAGTTAGACTTCCGCTTTAATGCCAGTATTGAAAATCATCTGGTAGGGGTATTTGCGGCCTTTACATTCGCATGCAATGAAAAACCATTTATGACAATTGAAGCAGGTTGTCACTTTGAAATCAATACTGAATCTTGGGAAAACTTATTCGATAGCGAAAGTAAACAACTCACCATTCCCAAAGGTATGATTCAACACTTGGCAGTAATTACAGTAGGCACTGCACGTGGCATACTGCATGCCAAAACTGAGAACACAAAATTCAACCAGTTTCACCTGCCCACAGTTAATTTGGCCGAAATTATTACAGAAGACCAGGTCTTTGAATTGACCGATAACAATAATTGACCCGTAATCAATGACCCTTAAAGAACTCAAGGCTGCTTTAGCTCAGGCTCAAGCTCCATCATGGTACGAGAACCTAACGCTAAATCTGAATTTCAATACTATTGGCATAACACATAACCTGCAAGGTTTTACGGCCATCTACCTGTTCTTTCAGACTCAAAAAAAAGGGTGGGAAGCTTTGGGAGATAAAATACCCACTGTGTTAATTGATTCATCCTCCTTCTTTAAGGATACTCTGAATAATCTTGAACAATTCATCTCATATGCTCAAAGTTATTCCGATAGTCAGCTCACTGGAGTTTGGAATAATGTTCAAAGAAATATTAATTCTAAACAGCCACAACGTATTTTTACTTATAACTGTCCAGAAACAGAGTTTCTAATTAAACTTGACCTGGAGCAACCTGAACATATTCAGGAAGTTTTCAACTTTATCGTTGCCTATAAAACCGGGCATGGCATTTCTCCTACAACGCCTAAAAACTTCGCTTCCTACGCTATCGCCTACGAGTTCATCCAAAAAGACACTTCTAAAATCACCGAACGCCGCAATGCCGAAAAAGCATCCATCACTCGGCTTCGTAATGACTTTAGTAAATACCTGTCCGAATCAGAACAGCAGCTTAACGACTACTTAAAAGCCTCGCAGGAAAAAAGCGAAAACTACGCCAAGGCCATCGATACAACCAAAGAATCTAAAGAAACCGTTTTCAATAATTGGTTTGAGGAAGCCAAGGAGAACCATAAAAACTTCGTTAAAGAGACCGGTGATAATAAAGAGGTCCTTGAAAAAACCTACAAGGAACTACTCAGCTTAAAAGCCCCTGCTGATTATTGGGAAAACAGGGCTACAACACTAAAAAAACAAGGACAAAAAACATTAGTAGCATTGGTTGCCTTAGTCGTTTTGGGTGCGGGACTTTTGTTTACTCTATTACTACTATTACCGGGGGAAACACTTGATAAAATATTTCAAACAACCGGGACAGCCATTCGGTGGTCCATCATTTTTATCACCTTTATTTCATTCCTGGCCTATGGCATTGGCTTGCTGGCCAAAGTAACCTTTAGTGCCTTTCACTTGGCACGCGATGCCGAGGAACGCAAACAATTAACCTACCTATACCTCTCCCTAAAGCACGATGGCAATGTCGATGATAAAGACCGTCAGCTTATTCTACAATCCCTGTTCAGCAGAGCCGACACAGGCCTTTTAAAAGACGATGCATCACCAACCATGCCGGGGGCCAATGGGTTTATTAATAAGATCATCTCACAATAGTATAGGTTTGAGTTGAATTAGTTATAATACATCTAGACTTAAACCCTTAAACCACCTTTTTTTCAGACTGACAAAATCAGTCAAGGTTGAGGGGCGGTAAGCTGCGCTTACTTGCGAATTAAAGGAATTGAGAATGCGAATTGACGAATATAAAGTAAAGAATCAGCGTTGAGCGATGAGTGTTGAGGGGGTAAGTAAAAAGCGATAATTAGAAAGATTTGGAGCCCCGAACCCGCAGGGCCTGACCTTTACTATTTGGCAGGCTGGGAGATTTTTGTTTAAGGATTGAAGGATAGGCAGAGGGCAGAAGATATACTGAATAGGTATTAAGGGCAAGCGCCTGCGATTAGCGTAGGGATGGAAGCGCAATGAGCGAATGAAGTTGACGTAGCGGGACGCTACGCCTAACGAATGAGTGGTTTTGCGCAGGAATGGCGGGTCGAGCCGACTGCGAGTGGAGCAAGGGTGGCAGGATGAGCGAGAGAGACAGGACGTAGCGGGACACTATGTTCCGCTCATTAAACATTGACAGGTAACTAATTATCGGCGAACACAAATTTTATTCCTTTAGTTAGTGCGGCAGGGTACATGGAGTAATGGGTTTCATTTTCGATTATGGCTGTTTGGAAGATAAAGCCGGAATAGTTCCGTTCATTGATGACCTTATTAAAGTCATGCCATGGCTCTGTTATTATTTGGTAATCTAAACTACCTATTGCCGAAAATACGCAGGAGTTAAGTTCTTTATTGCGCGATGCGTATCGGGCTTCTTGTTCAAAAACATCGCGATTGTTCCATTGTAAGGCCGGTCCGGCAATTATATAGTTCTTAAACAAAGAAGGTTTGGCGAAAAGAATATTCGTACAAATGAGGCCACCAAAGGAAATACCAATTAGTGTTTGATTAGTACAGGACAGTTTATATTCATCTTTAATAAATGGAAGTAATTCATCTTCTATGAATCGGATAAACTGAACCCCACTACCAGCTAATGGCCATTGCCCAAAAACATTAGAAGAATCTTTGCAGACAGTATAGTCTCTGGAGCGTTTTTGCCACCATGTAGCTTCAGAACTGCCATAACTGATGCCAATCAGCGCTACAGGTGGTATCTCCTGGCACCAGTTCAGCCATCGGACAATATCATAGGTCATGCCGAATGTCATGTCTGCATCTAAAAGTACTAAAATAGGTAAGGAGTCAAGGGGTGTTGGAGTATCGGGGATGTAAGCTTCAATCAGGAAGCTGTCTTTAACCGCCTCAGACATCAACCAGGTTGTTTGGGTGTTCTTGAGACTCACAGGGCTTTTTTGTCCATACGACCAGGAGCAAAAAAGGCTTATCAAAAGGAGTGTAAGCAGGGACTGTTTCATGATCTACTGATTCAATTAATAGGATAGCTTAATAAATTGATTTAAATCTTCACTCAGCTTTTGTAGCTGGGTTTGGTCGATGTACATCATATGACCAGCCTCATAGTATTTGATGGTGACGTTGTCTTTGGTATTCTCTTCAAATTGGATATGGTCAAAACAATAGGTGGTTACAGAGAAGGGGGTGGCACCATCATAGTAAGCTGCAGCAACAAAAATCTTAAGAAAAGGATTCTTAATCAGTGCTCTACTGATGTCTTCTCCCAAATAGATAGGACGACCTTCAAATCTTCCACTTTTCCAGTGTGCTGATATAGAGCTGTTAAAGGTAATGTATTGACGTTCGTCGAGGTAATTGAGGTCTGTTTTAAGGTATTGGTAAAAAGTGGTGGAGTATGGGCCGTCCATAATTGTGATACTCGGGTCGTACAAGGCATCACTTGTCCAATTGTCTGTTGGGTTAATTGGTCTTGTTAATCGTGAGTCATACCTTCCCATTCGCAGTCCATCTTTTTCAAGAAGTTTGTCGTAGAACATTTTAGTACTAATACGCAAATTCTTACTTTTTAGGTATTCGACATCTAAACCGGTTAATTCAGATAACCTTACTGCCAAGTTATCAAGTTCTGTTTGGGATAGATTATTTCCTTTTATTATTGCCAGGGCTAGTTCATTTTGAGCAAATGCTTCTGATTTTTTGATGGTTGAAAACAGGTCTGGCATTAAATCATCATTTAATTTATTATGGAACCAGGCCGTTGCGGTGTAAAATGGTAAGATGGTCATATATGGTAGCTCATTACCCGGGGAGTCCCAGGTGAGTATATCATTTGTAAACGGGGAAATAAGCATGATGCCATTAATATACACGTTGTATTCGTTCTGCAGAAAGGATGTTACTACGCACGCTCGAAAGCCACCATAGCTTTCTCCAATGATTAATTTAGGTGAGTTAAAGCGATTGTTTTTAGATAAATATAAGCGAATGAACTCGGCCGTGGCCTGCATATCTTCATCAATTCCATAAAATGCCTCCTCAGTAATTGATTTATCCGCCACGCTAAATCCAGTACCGACGGGGTCGATGAAAACTAAATCGGTATTTGGCAGTACAGAATAGATGTTATCGACTAAGTGATAGGGTGGAGGCAGTAGATCACCATTTTTGCTCATCTCCACTCTTTTGGGGCCCAGAATACCCAGGTTTAATCCTAAAGAGGCAGCCCCAGGTCCCCCGTTGAAAGCAAAGGTAACCGGGCGGTTGGCTGTGCTATCGTCTAGTGTGTAGGCGACATAAAATATGGAAGCCAGGGGGTTTTGCTTTTTATCCTTGAGGATAATGGTGCCTGCTGTTGCGGTGTAGTTGTGTGCCGAATTGTCAATAATCAGTTTGTGTTTGGTTTTAATAGTTTGCTCCTTTAGCTCTGGGCTTCTTTTGTCTTCTTGCGCCAGAACTAACGAAAGGCAAAATGAAATAGACAGCGCAAGTAAAGTCCGTGTTACAGTTTTCATGGCAGTATGTTTTAATTGAATGCGAATGAGACTAACAGGGACGAGGCAACAAAATTACGAGGCTATATAAGAGTTGTCAATGCCGAAATTAACTTTGGTGCCCAGCAAGGCCGCACAAGCAGCTATAGTTTGATTTATTTGAAATTAGGGACAGGTGCCTACAGCAAGCGTTTGGATGGAAGCGCAATGAGCGAATGAAGTTGACGTAGCGGGACGCTACGCCTAACGAATGAGTGGTTTGCGGTGGAATGACGGGTCGAGCCGACTGCGAGTGGAGCAAGGGTGGCAGGATGAGAGCGACCAACGGAAGCGGAAAGTGCCATAGCTTGGTAGTGGAGGCACGGAACGAACAAGCCGAGGGCTGGCGGATTTTTTGCCATGAGACGGAGTGAATACGGCGCGTGCGTTTGGGAACTAAGGGGCATGAGAAATTAGAGGAGAGAGATGAGTAGTGAGTAATCCGATGGTTTACAGCTTAGCTATGAGAATGTGGATTGGGTTATATGGTGTTGAAAAGTTGAGGAGTTTAGCGGTTGAAATGGGAACCGAATGCGCCTTATGCGGGTGACGAAGTGGCAGTTTTATGGATGTGAGCTATGAGTAATGAGATGATGTGCAGCTTGGTAATGGAATGAGTAACTGTTGAATTGTGGAATTGTGGAATTGAAAGAAAATGAGTTGAAGCATTGATGGTGATGAAATGTGGAAACTGCTACTGCAGGCACAAGGGAGCGACGAGTGAACGGAGGCCAAAGCAAAAAATGTGACCCCGTAAGGGCTTTGCCCACGGGGCGCAGCAGCCCGATGCCCGCCGCGACTAGCAGGCGAGCCAAACACTGGCAGCGGTTGTGGTGAGGGTTTATTGGAAGAACAGACGTAGCGAGACGCTACGCCCAACGAAGTGGCGGAACGCAAGGCTGTGAAGACAATGTGCCTGAGACACAAGGAGAGCTGCCGTGAGGAAGCCCGTTGGAACTGCAAAGGGCGTGACTGGCTCATTTTTATTTGGATGGGTAATGGGAGAATAATAGCATTGGAACGCGAGGGGACTCGCGCACCAGCATAGGGATTTGGCGAACTGTCGATTTGTGAATTTGAAAAAGGAATAACCATTACCCATGAATAAAAATGACTTTAGTGAGCAGCGCTATTTGAATGCCTTTAAAGCAGACAATGAAAATAGGGCTGCGAAAGCCTGGCACGATACTTTGCTGACGAGGGCTGACGAACACCGATGGACCGGTTGACTCAAAGAGTTACTTAGAATGTGATGGTGATATATAAAGTTCGTAAACGCTTTATTTTCATGTTATAAACATTTTTGTACTGAGATTATAATTCGAAGCATAACTGCATCGAACATGTTTACTGATTCTGGCGGAAAGATAACGACCATTGTGGAGAGTGAATTCGGTGGCGATGAAAGCTCTCCAAATCTATTGGATGCAGAAGAGGATTTTGCTGAAACAAGCAACGAAAATCAGGATAAGGAGCAATTTGAGTTAAGCGAGTATGAAAAAGGCATCCTGGATGAGGTTGTGAGGGAGATGCATTCGGCCACACCACGTCAAATACGCATTTACTATTACCGATATTTGCTCGCAAAGAATATCCTGAGTAAGCTGGAAAAGGAACCTTTAAATGAAAAGGAAGTAGAATATTTAAGCAGGGCACTCAATGGACGTGATAAACTGGAAGGTGTGCCCAAGAATGAACGAATTGAGCAGGTTGTTGATTTGGTTGTGACCTATTAAGGTTTAAAAATAAACCAAGAGTATTTACAAAAGTGTAAAAATATACTACATTTGTGATGTCATTGCTCAGTTGAGTAAAGGACTTGGTTGGCCGCATTACCGTAAATGCGGTTTTTTTATGCGCATTGGTTTCGTTCTTTATTAAGGTAATAGTTGAGGTTTTTATCATCTACACAAAAGCCAGTAATCAAAAAGTAATCGGGTAAGACCTCCTCCAGTATAACCATGTATTTCTTCGCTTTATACCAGAAATACTCGCGTATTGTATCATCACTTTCCTGAAATTTAAAGCATGAAATGCGCTCGTCGTTTCTGTTTTCCAAAATTGGTTTAATCCAATGGATGCGGTTGGCTCTATCGGCTCTGAAAGAACGCTTTTTACCACGTCTGAGATTTTCAGTACGGGTGACGATATGGACAAATTTTTCAAAATAGCGAGAAAAGTGAGCTGGCAAACCATCTTTTCGAGGATTGTAAATATGGCGTTTAACCACTAGTTTTTTACCATCGATTTCAAAGGTATTATCAATGAAATGGTTTTGAAAAACTGCATGCAGTTCATCTAATTTATCTTCCTCATCCTGTGTTAATGAATCGAAGTATGGTTCCAAAGCATCAAGCACGTCTTTCATTACAGGATTTTTTTGCGTGGTTGATGGTCGAATATATTGAATTTTTCCTCCCAAGGTTCGGTGCCCTCATCCAGTTGATAGCCGGACTTATGTTCGAGGTATCTGATGATATCTACTTTAACCGGACTGGCATTGTCAACCAGATGTTGGTCACGTGATTTATAGGTTACTGCACCAATGAAGAAATCTGCCAGCTGGATGAACACCGATTCGTGAGAGCGAATATGTTGGAAGAGCTCAAATGGCGTATCACCATAATGTCTGTTACTAAATACTTCGTGTATTTTTCTCAGTTTATCACGGCCTCTGGTATCTTTTATGTCCAGGAAAACGCGATACCGATCCCATGAGGGCGTGAACCATTCATTATTCAGGAGGAAATAGATGAGCTTATAGTAGAAGTTATCGTGACTTCCCTGGTTAAATTGTTCGTGGTTGAGGTTGTTTTTGTATTTAACGACTACCGTCCGAAAAGCTAATGGCTTTTCAAAGAAGAAATCAATCAGTTCGTGGTAAAACTCTTTTTTTGTGTTGCTGCAGGTGTTCCATTTAAATTCATGGGGTATGCCGTGCTTTTCTTTTAAGGTAATCAATTCACTTTTAAGATCACTGTATTGATTGTGAGGTACCTTAATGAAGCCGATGCTCATGACACTGGAATGGTCATGCTGTAAGTGGCAGCTTTCGTCGATGAATATATCGTAATGGTTCATTTGTTTAAATGATAAAAACTATTAATCCTCTTTCTTTGACAATTTATCAATTTGTTCCTTGAGTTTTTTAATCTGGTCGTCTTTATTAATTAGTTCATACTTTAACTCCAACTCGTTCCAAGTATGAAAAGCTTGGATTTGATTGGCAATGGCAATTAGAGGGCCTATACTAATTATGATGCGATACGAAGATTTACAATCGTAGGCTGTTTCATCAAAGATTTTACTAAATAGTTGTGTTTCGGAATAATAGGAGCGAACTTCTCCTGCGATATCAATTAACTGAAATCCGATAAGATAGAAATCACTACCTATTAAGGGATTCTCAATTGTAATATTCTTGAACTTCCAGGAGCCAAACGTTAATGTGTCGGATTGTTCATTTTGAATAAATTCTACATTGTATATCTTCTTATTATTTTCATTCTTTTTGAGTGTGATCCAAAAGATGAACTGAGCATTTGCTTTTAATGCTGATTCTTTATTTTCATACTCCCTGATATCGCCATTGCTAAAGGCTGCAAATATTGCCATGGGTTTTTATAATTTTGGGATTGGTTGTTATTTAACCAATCTAGTTATAATTACTGTTACATAATTAATACTAAAGCCGTATGGACTCCCGTTTTGACACGGGACAAGTCTTTACTTTTTGTCATTGCCACAAAAAGTAAACAAAAAACTCTAGTCAAAAAAAAGCTTCATCCCGCCGCCCAACGCGCGCTCGCCTTTTTGACAGTCCAACGCTCCAGAGCTGTGTATTTTGAACTAATTTTTCTACTGACTTCAAATTTAACTACTAGCTTCAATACTTACATGAAATACATGTTTCTTTTACGGTCTTGTTATCCCATTAATAAAGGTTTCTACAAAACCGATTATCTTATCTGTAACCCGTTCAGCTACTGTTTTGCGTTCTTTTAATGATGGCCGTTTATTCATCATGTCAATGATATCATCACGGAGCGGTTTCTTTTCGGTAAACATGTAGTTGCCAATTACCTCCTGCAATTTTTCGGCATCCAGGTTTTCTTCCTTACTCAGGTTTTCGATGGCCAAGAGGCGCTCCTTGCTCCAGTAGTTTTCGAATTCATCCTGAATATCATCGACATCCTCAATGAGAGGCAGGTTCTCCTGGATAAAGCGCTCTATCAACTCACGCTTGCTACGCATCCTGGCGTCACCGGTCATGATTTCAATGATAGACTGTTTTTGTTTCTGTTGCTCTTCTTCAGGTGCATCTTTCAATTTGGCCAGCAACTTGAGTATATAGGCGACGTTTATTTCATCGCGGTGAATGAGTTCCAACTCAAAATCGATATCTCCCAAGATGGATACTTTTTCCTTTTGATGGGCTGATTTAGCTTTATCGTATAAGTCGAGGTACTTGCTTTTGTAATCTTCGAAGCTTTGTTCTGGCATGGACAGGTCATCGAACTTAAATTCAGTAAAGGTGACCAGTACATTTTTCAGGCGCATCAGTTCGCGGAATGCTTTAATGAACTCCAATTCTTTTTCCTCATCCTGCAAGTCATTGACGCTATTAACGGTTGGCGCAATTTTGAGCAGGTCAATAAATGCCGTATTGAATTTAGCCACATACTCTTCGTAGGGCTGCATGATGATTTCATCTTTGGCATTGATGTTGGAAAACAGCGAAATGGCTTCATCCGTGGCTTTTTTCAGGTTACGGAATGATACGATGTTACCCTGTGATTTCAGCTCGTTTAAAATACGGTTGGTACGTGAATAAGCCTGAATCAGACCGTGATATTTGAGGTTCTTATCGACATAGAGGGTATTTAGGGTTTTGCTATCAAAACCGGTTAAGAACATGTTGACCACCAACAATACATCAATCTGCTTGTGTTTAACGCGCTTAGCGATGTCATTGTAATAGTTATAGAAACTTTCACTGTTCTTAGTAGTGAATTTTGTTTTAAATTGCTTGTTATAATCCTGGATAAAACTTTCCAGATGGTCCCTGGTATGCTGCGTGTTGTACTTTGCTTTTGGTTCGGCCGCTATGCGTGGATTGTTATCCATATCATCGAGGAACTCATCATCGATGAAATTACCCATGGCGTCCTTATCGTCCTCATTCGCGGTATAGGAAAATATAGTAGCCACATTTAAGTTATGCAGACCCTGTTCTTTTTTCTGCTGGAACAACTTGTAATACTCAACTACCGGTGTAAATCCTGTTTCGTGTTCTACCTGAGAAACTGCAAAAATACTTGTAAACTCGCGGTTGTGCGTTTTACGACTGTGGTTATTGATTATGTAATCGACAATGTTATTGAGGCGTTGCGGGGCATTCATCACTTCGGCCTTATCAATGGCTTCTACATTGATGTCAAAGATTTCATCCTTCTTTTTAAAGGTTCTGATGTACTCTACCGAGAACTTCAACACATTTTCATCGCGGATGGCATCGGTAATAACGTATTCATGCAGCTTTTTATCAAACAGCATCTTGGTTGTTCGCTTTCCAAACTCATTGGTTCCGGCATTTTTTTCGAAAATAGGCGTACCAGTAAAACCAAACATCTGGCATTTGGTGAAGAAGTTCTTAATGTCGTCGTGCGTTTTGCCAAACTGAGAGCGGTGGCACTCGTCGAAGATGAACACAATGCGCTTGTCCTTTTGTGTTTCCATTTTGGACAAGTAGCGCTTTTTACTGATAGCGGTATTGAGCTTTTGAATGGTGGTTACAATCAACTTATTGTCACCTGTCATTTGCTTGACCAGGGTATTGGTGTTGTTGGTGCCATCGATGCTACCTTTGCTAAAGGCGTTAAACTCTTTGGTAGTTTGATAATCGAGGTCTTTACGGTCGACCACAAACACCACCTTGTGCACTTTTGGGTAGTTGGTAAGTATCTGCGCCGTTTTAAAGGAGGTGAGTGTTTTTCCGGAACCGGTGGTGTGCCAGATGTAGCCAAATTTGGTGGTGGTTTGCACCCGTTCAATGATGGCCTCCACGGCATAAAACTGATAGGGGCGGAGCACCATCAGTATCTTGTCGGACTCGTGAATGACAATGTATTTACAAATCATCTTGGAGATGTGACAAGGCTCCAGAAATACATTAGTAAAATCGACCAGTTGGGTGATGAGCTGGTTGTTGACATCGGTCCAGTAAAAGGTTTGTTTAAAGGAACGGGCTTTCAAGGGACTATTGGCGTAGTATTTGGTATTGACCCCGTTGCTGATGACAAAAATCTGGATGAACTGAAAAAGACCATGACCTGCCCAATAGGAATGCCGCTCGTAACGATTGGTTTGGTTAAAAGCTTCTTTTAGCTCCAGGCCACGGCGTTTGAGTTCAATCTGTACGAGGGGCAACCCGTTGATTAGGATGGTGACATCGTAACGGTTTTTGTATTTGCCTTCCATGGTTACCTGCTGTGTGACCTGGAACTGGTTTTGACACCAATGGATTTGATTGATAAGCTCAATGGTTTTTGCTTCACCTTTATCATTGGTGTAGGGCACCCGGTCGCGCAGTATTTTGGCTCGCTCAAATACATTGCCTTTGTTGATGTAGTTGAGTATTTGCTTAAAGTCGTTATCAGAAAGCTCTGTTTTGTTGTGGACTTCTAACTGTGACTTCAGGTTGGTCAATAGGTCACTTTCATCGTTAATGACAACATTTTTATAACCCAATTTAATTAATTGGGCTAACAGATTGTTTTCTAATACTTGTTCGGGTTGGGTTGTCATAATCTGCTAGGACAATATAAACTGATTCAACAAATCCTTTAATTCAATTCTATACCTTTCTCTCTCCATAAGTGGAGGTTGCTCCTCTAGTACATTCAATAATTTGTAATCAGGAAAATCTCTATTCCTCAAGTAGAAGTCGATTACAGATTCAGTTTCTAACTTATTTAACGAATGGAATGACACCATCTTGTTGAATTTCTTTACTCTGTCGTTAGTCCAAAAGTCTTCATATGCAGGTATATCAGGTACTATATTAGATAAGTTACTAGTTTCAGGAGTAGCAATTTTCTCCGGTTCTTTCTTTAAGTCGGAAAGGCGTCGATACTTGTGAGAAATATAGCTGCTTATGTGTGATAGGTCTGGATATACTGAGCCAGCATGAATATTAAGCGTTTCTAACTGCTCAAGAAGGGCAGCTTTACTTTCAGCATCAATAATAATGTACTTTTCAGGTAAGTCATTAATCTTCTCTTTAATTCCATTGCCAGTCCCTATGAAGATAAAATCACCACTTTGATTATTAATTCTTTGGTTCTTAGCGACTCCTTTCAGGTAGCTAATACCTTTTAGAAACTCACTATCGTAAGTTTCATTCTTATAAATCGCTTCCAGGGCATTTAATCTGTTATCCTCAAAATTCAGGAATTTCATTTCATCATTAGGTGAAAAGGTAAAGACAATTCCATCAGACTCTTTGCGTTCCATGTTATTGCAAGCAAAAAATATGGCTACCAAAGGATTTCGTGTGATATCCAGTAAGCGTGTAGGCATGCCGTAGTGTTGCATGGTGATAAGACGGTCGTATACTCCGATGTCATTTTTGAAAGCTTCGGGTTTTAATGAGAGAATATCGTAGTACATATCAGCCTCATATTTCAGATATTTAGGCTCTCTTGTTATACTAGCATTTAGTATCCATGATGATACGGCCTGACCACGGTAATACTCTCCGGCATCATCTTTACTCATAATATCAAGTAACTCTCTTAGCTCTTCTTTTTCTGCACCACCATCCTTTGAGAAAATAAAATGGATTTTTGACTTGTACTTTTTATGAATATAAAGTGAATCGATTTTCTTTCTGAGTGATTGATTATCCTTGCCAGATTGATGTTTGATGATATCTAAACTAGTTGTAATCTCTTGGTATTGTGTCGGTAAGCTATTTCGGAATTCGGAGTATTCTTTATTGTGAATGCTATGACCATTAATTATAACGTACTGAATATAGGTAATGAGGTAATTGTTTCTCTGTATAGGGATGACCTTTTCAAGGTGTTTGATTTCAGTCTCTAACTGCTTAATTTCCTCATTATAAAGCTCATCCTTTTTCTTTAAGCTCGGCTTTTTATAATTGTTGTTTAAAGTCTTTTTATGCTGTTGAAGTTGTTTAGATAAAAGCTCATAAAAAGTGAATTCCTTTATGTATTCATACCTTTGGCTTTGGTCTTTCTTATTTTTATTATCGAAGAGTTTAGCAATATTTTTTATTGTCAGATCACTACGGTGTGAGTACCTGTTTACATAGAAGATGATATCTTCCGAATCAAAAAAGCTATTGCCTAATTCGTTGATATTATCCTTTAGCTCACCACTTAATGTAAAATGAGCAAACTCAAGATTCCCTTCTACCCTAAAATACTCTTCTGACCAGTAAAAGTACTTACGTGGAATGCCCTCTATTTTTAGTAAAGAGTCGAAAAAAACCTGAAAACTTCTATTGATATGTAGCTGTAATTCATCAAAATCTTTCATACTATACAAACATCTTTTGCAATAAGCCTTTTTTAAAGGTTACCGTTTCATCAATTTGATGGCCTACTTTTTCAATGGATTTATCTATTGAATAAAGGAAGTTGGCGATTTTCTTTTGTTCAGGTTTAGAAGGTATTTCCATTTCAATTTCAGCTAACCTTTTGGTTGAAATGCCTAAAACTTTTGTCCCCTGCGCAATACGCATTATGGCTAGCCTCACTCTAAACACTTTCATTAAGTGCCCCGCAAAGCCGATATATATATTATTGTTTTTTTGTCTTGCTAGAAAAGTATGTAGTCCTGCTAATACTTTTTCGGAATTAAGGTTTACTACCTCAATTGCTTTACCAATATCTGCATAATCTTCAGACGCATCAGCAATAATTAAATCACCCTCTTTTAGATAACAATCGGCAGCAATTCTATCTATGTTTTCTTCATTATTTACAAATGGTACCTTTTCTTTTGTGACATCAAAATGGGAATCGAATCGCGTATGAATATCACCGTAATGTACATTCTTTACTCTTCCTGACTCATAGTTTAATTTATCTCTTGAAAATGAATTAGTTGTTTTAAATGAATAAATACTTCCAAACTTCTTCTCCTCCCATTCAGGAAAATCATTGCCGTTATCATCTTTAAAGCGGATGGTTTGTGAAAAGAGTTTTTGCATTATGCCTTTTTTGTAGCGCTCCAGTTCGGCTTTCTTTTTTTGGAGCAGGGTAATGCGTTTATCAACTGAGGTGAGGAAGTTGGCTATTTTGGTTTGTTCGTTGGGTGAGGGAATATTTAGTTTAAGTGTTTTTAACTGGTTACCATATAAATGAACTACAGAATTACCTTGTGCCAAACTTGCAATTTCTGTTCTTTTAGTATTGTTCAAATAATAGGAAAGGAACACACCATTAATTGGTGATTTTATGATATTTAAATCCCCACCTAGTGCGACTCCCTCTTTTAAAACACAGGATGCAGTTGCAATATCAATTTGAGTTTCTCCAGAGGCGGGGATAATTACATCGTTAGATTCACTTAAAACCAACTCATTTACGTCAACATTAGTTTTAGAAACAACCTCGTTAATTACTTCAGAATATACAGTATACAGCTCTCCATATCTAATACATTCGACTACTCCGTTTTCATTTATATCTGACTTAGAGATACCTTTCCCTTTACTAAAAGTCGCAATAGAGCCAAGTTTTTTGGAATTCAAACTCCCCTCAAACTCCGGAAAACGCAGTTTAGGCACATTATTCTCCATCTTCTTTCACTTTAAAAGGTGGAACAATGCCTAGCTCGTTACAAAAGCCGATAATCTCTTGGTTTACGTCTTCCAGGTCGTTATCATAAGCTATCAAACGCTCTGCGACTTCTTTTAAGTCGATTTCTTCTTCCTCTTCGAAGGTATCGACATAGCGGGGGATGTTCAGGTTGTAGTCGTTTTCGGCTATTTCCTGTAAAGTGCCAATGTGGCAGTATTTATCCACTTCCTTTCTCTCGCGATAGGTGCTGATGATTAAGTCAACATCTTCATCGCGCAACTCGTTTTGGTTACCGTTTTTAATATAATGGTCATCACCACTTGCATCGATGAACACCACGTTGTCATCGGCTTCTCTGCATTTCTTAAACACCAAAATACAGGTTGGTATGGAAGTGCCGTAGAAAATATTGGCCGGCAAACCAATGACTGCATCCAGGTAGTTACGGTCTTCTATCAGATACCTACGAATCACTCCTTCGGCCGCTCCCCGGAATAATACGCCGTGAGGCAGTACAGTCGCCATGGTGCCGTTATCGGCCAGCTGGTGTATCATGTGTTGCACAAAAGCATAGTCGGCCTTGGTTTTAGGGGCCAGCTTACCGTATTGACTAAAGCGCTCGTCCGTATCATTTAGTGGGTTATCACCACTTTTCCAATGGGCTGAGAAGGGCGGGTTAGCTACTACCGCTTCAAAACGTTTATCTAAATGCTGGGGGTTTTCGAGCGTGTCCTCTTGCTGGATGTCGAACTCACGAAAATGCACATCGTGCAATATCATGTTCATACGTGCCAGGTTGTAGGTGGTGCGGTTGAGCTCCTGTCCGTAAAACTCACTCACATCTTTTACTTCCTTGGCTACGCGTAGCAACAAAGAACCAGAACCACAGGTTGGGTCGTAGACGGATTTTAGTTTAGTCTTACCGGTGGTCACAATCTTAGCCAATATCTTACTCACCTGCTGCGGGGTATAGAATTCCCCGGCAGATTTACCGGCACCCGCTGCAAACTTGCCAATAAGGTACTCGTAGGCATCCCCCAGTACATCGGAGTCAACTTGTTTGAGTTTGAAATCGATTTTGTCGAGATGATTGAGGATTTTAACGATTACTTCGTTTCTGGCTCCAACGGTCCGACCAATTTTGGTAGAGGTCAGGTCCAGGTCTTCAAACAAAGCATTGAAGTCTTCTTCTGATTCGGTACCCATGGTGCTCTGCTCAATGTGGTTCATCACCGCCTGCAGGTCTTCTATGATGTAGTTGCTTTCGCTCTCGGTATCGGCGTTTCCTTTTTTGGCCAGTTCGGAAAATAACTCTTTGGGTTGCAGGAAGTAGCCCAACTTCAGAAGGGATTCTTCTTTGATGGCTTCCAATGTTTCGGCATCGGTCACATCTTTATAATCCGTTATTTTTTCGCCTTCCAACAGTTCGTTGGCGTATAAATATTGCTTCTCACTCAGGTATTTGTAAAAGATAAAACCGAGAATGTAATCGCGGTAATCGTCTGCACTAATCTTTCCCCTCAATAGGTTGGCGATGCCCCATAATTGGGCTTCCAATTGTTTCTTTTGGTCTTCGGACATATGTTAAGTTGTTCTTTATTTTTGTTTATTGCTCAAAGATAATTAGTGTTAAGGAATGGGCTAGCTCAAGTCAGATAAAGAGTTCCTTCTATTCGTGAAATATTCTTCTACCTCCATTTTAAGGTTTTCTCCAATGCAAATGTCAGTATCATCTATATTTACAGCAGCGCTATAAGAAATATTTACTAAGCTCACTACTCCTATAGAATAAAATATCCAATTGTAATTATTTATTATTGGAGAAATATTAGAAAACCAACCTTCATAATGTAAACTCATTATTGCTAAAACAATACAAGTAAAATAAGCAGTATATAATTCGTCACTTTCTTTCTTTTTTGATTGAAAAATCTGACATAGCCCTAAAAGCTGTTCGTTATTATTGATTAAAGCAAATTCTTCAAGCCTATTCTTTGAAATTAGATGTTTTTGTGATAAATCCTTTCTGCTCGAATGCCAGTGCAGCTTTTTTGTAAGAGTTACTAGAAATATCCTTAAAACTAGATGCACAAATTTGACAGACAGTATAAATACAAAGAAATAAAATATAAAACTAACTATATCATAGAACATTAAAAATGAAAATGCCTCCTCTAATTTTATTTCGTTTAATCTTGGAAGAGCAGTTCCAAATTGCTTGATGATAAAAACATCAATAAAAAGTAGAGCTATCAGAGTGCTAAGCCAAAACTTTGCTTTTAAAAAAGCAAAGTTATCGATGAAAAATATCTTATTAATAAGCGATTTTGTATCCATGTAACCCGTCATTGAATCAAGCTATGTATTTAACTCTCAAAATAATCTGAGTCAATTTCTTTATAAACAAAGGTCTCTTTAGGTGAGATGCCAATGTTGTATTCAATCATTAACTCAGCCAGGCGTTTGCCATCAATAAGGATGAGCGTTCGGTCAATCTTATCAGCGAACTCCTTAGCTGAAGGTGGAAAATCGGAGGTGGTTATGAAGACCCCTTTGCGAGCGTTATGGGCTAGCATGGCACCGGCAAAGTCGCGTACTTCTTTAATGGGGACTGTATTAGCATAGCGCTTGGCCTGGATGTAGATTTTATCCAATCCCAGGCGGTCTTCATTGATGATGCCGTCAATGCCACCATCGGTTGATTTTTTAGTGACCTGAGCGGCTTCGGCACGATTACCACCGTAGCCAATGGCCTGGAGTAAATCTAATACCAGTTCTTCAAATTTATAAGGATCGACCTTGATGAGTTGGTCCGCTAACTGCCTAATCAGCATTCGATTTATTTGCTGATAGGCTTCTTCAAAATTTTCTTTAGGGGTTTGACTATCTGATTCTACAGATTTTACATTACTTTCTCCATTATTCTTTACATTGGTACCTACAAACTCATTAAAAGAGTCATATTGTCTCAGAAATGCAGCGTCAATTTTAGAAGGATTTGCATTTAAAACTTCCATGCCGAGATTGGTAATTTGCACAAAACCTCGTTTTTCTGATTGTAACAAACCGGCCTTTTTGAGGTAGGTATTGGCCCAGCCAACCCGGTTATCAAACAAAGGTTGTTTTCCACTGGGCAACAATTGGCGCCTGTCGGCATTAGATAGCTTTAACTCTATTGAAAGCTTTTCAATTAACTGTCTGAATTTATATGTTTTTTCATCAGCAACACACCTTAACAAAGGTAGCATGATTGATTGGTAGTCAGGTACGGGCATGTGTGTTTTTATTTAGGAATTTAAAAATAGTAAAAAATGGGAATGTTATGTTCGAAATTTTGAGAATTTGATTTGTCTTTGTACTCGTATTTGCAGAATTAAGAGGTATGTTCAGCAAACAGCAATATCAAGCCGCATTAAAGCAGAGAGAAGAAGCAGAACATATTATCGAGCAATATGAGACCACTGATCTAATCCGATATATTCGGTCCTTTGATCTTCTGAACAAAGGTGATTACGTTACTTATGTGGGGGGGAGTTGTGGCAATAATTTAACCCTCGGGAGGCAATACCGGTTAACTTGTAAGCCATGGAATGGACGAATAGCTATCATTAACGATAGCGTTAAACGGATGATCTATCGTTTAAAGAATCGATATTTTGAGCTGTAATATTGAAATAACTACTATTAACTATGCTTCTCTTTTGATATAAGTATTTAATATTCATATCTTCTGTAAGTTTTATTTAGTAATATTTTTAACCTGGATACTATGAAAACTTTAAGAGGTACTATTTTTGGCGGCATTGCTTATTTTTTAATAGGATGGGTGGTATACGGCATGCTGCTTGGTAGTTTTTATGAAGCTAACACCGATGTTGCACTCAATCGGCCAGAAGAGGAAATGATCCTTTGGGCCATGTTCGTCTCCACTTTATTAGTCGCGTTATTTCTAACGATGTTTCTCAAATATGCTGGTGCAAGTCATTGGATGGATGGCATCAAAAAGGGAGGCTTATTTGGCCTTCTGATGGGATTAAGTATGAGCCTGTCTTTTTATTCCATGACAACGTGGTACAGCTCCTTTTGGATTGCCATCGTTGATGGTATTGTAAATGCTATTGTGATGGCCATTATAGGGGTAGTTATTGTATTAACCTGGGGAAAGAAGGAGTAGACTATTGAATCAACAGTTTTGGAGTGGTTGGGAGATAATTGATATATCCTATTACCAAAAGTACATCAGACTTGCTTGAAGTAAGCGACTTCGATTAGCTAAGCTCAAAAATCTTAAGACATGTCGAAGACCAAAAAGGGCAAGAAAAAAGTGCACATGCCAGTACACGCGAAAAAAGTAGGTGGCAAAAAGGTTAAGGTAAAAGAATATAATCGTTCGACGTCCGACTAGAGAAGTGGCAGGGGCGGTTTGCCCTCTAATTTTAAGATAAGACCAGAAAAGGCATATAGGTCTGGGCTTTTAGGTGATAATTACTCGTTCGCACAATTGGCGAGTCTGCAGCCTGTAAAAGCTAAAAAGAAATTATGTCTGGTAGAAGTAACCTACTTTCATTTAATAACTTTAAACTTAAAGAACATGTCTACAACAGGAGAAAAACCAGGAAAAGGGACGTATACGTGTAAGAAGTGTGGTCAAACGGTTGTATTGGATGATAACACAGATACCTTACCACCATGTCCAAAGTGCGGGCATACAGAATACAGACCTTAACTTAAAACAAGCTGACGCAGAGCAGCCAGTGGATGAACCGAGGAGAGTATACTTTATGTACTCTCCTTTTTCTTCACCATATTTGTTGGTTTTACAAATAGTAAGTTTTGCAACTTGAATAAGTTAGGTTTAGGTACGTTTGCCGTGTTACTTTCGTTTATCCCTGCTTTCTTTAGGCCAGATAATCACGTTCATCATTTCCCGTAAGCGGCTGCGCACGCGTTGGCCGTAGAGTTTTTCAATGTCCTGGGCGTTGAGGTTGGTGGTGGCATGGGTGATGAGGCGGTCGGAGATAAAGAGGTCGTAACGGCTGAGGAGGACCTCGGCCAGAACGTTGCATTCAGAGCCGAAATGTTTGATGTTGGTTTCGGCACCCAAATCATCGAGGCAGATGGTGATGGGCTTTTTTTGGCCTGGTGAGAGGGAGAAGCTGCGTTTGCTGTAGCGGTGAATCACCTCATAGCCGTCTTTTTGGAACTCGAAACTGATATCGCGGCAGGCTTTAATGGCAAAACGCTGGTGGGCCTGCAAGATGGTGGGCATCAGCTTCATGAGGGCTGTTTTTCCACAGCCTACAGGGCCAATCATGAGGATGCCTTTGCGGAGGTCGATGCCTTGCTGACTGGCTAATTGGTTATTCCTGATGAAATAGGCGAAGAGTTTTTTGATGATGGGCCTGTCTTCTTCGTACAGGTGAAAGTGTTGGCCATAAAGGGCTTTGCCTTTTTGAGTGATGAGGTCAAGTGATTTTTGGAAATCGTAGTAGATGGTGTTGTTGATGATTTGATAGTGTGACATGGTTGGTAAATTGAGGAATTGGTTAATTGTCGAATTGATGATTTACAGCTTGTTTGAATTGCTTTATCTTATTCCGAGAAATTGATACTTATAGCTCCGGTTTTGCTCGAGCCGCAAGGGCTTTTACTTTAGTTCACAAGTGTTTATTTTGGTGTTCATGATTTCCACTTCGTTTCAATTCTTCCTGCAGTCGAGAAAGTAAACAAAGAGTCCGCCGACTACCGCACTCGCTGACCCATCCCGATTTTCATCAGGAAAAGAAAGAACTCTTCCGATA
Source organism: Carboxylicivirga taeanensis (assembly GCF_051851475.1). NCBI lineage: Bacteria > Pseudomonadati > Bacteroidota > Bacteroidia > Marinilabiliales > Marinilabiliaceae > Carboxylicivirga > Carboxylicivirga taeanensis. The sequence goes on from NZ_JBPUSJ010000002.1 coordinate 255,431, forward strand.
TTCATCGGAATCAAACAGCTTTCTTTTCTCTCTGATTTCAAATCTATGTGTACCCTAGCTGCGTTGCTGAGGTCGGAGAGGGAACTCTCATAGGGGTTCATCGTAGTTAGAGGATGAGGGTGGTGGCGAAATGGGACGTAGCGGGATACTGCGCGCATCGGATATGGAATTATTAGGTGAGCGGTGTTTTTCCCGGAATTGTTCTTTGCGGGTGTCGTTGGCTTTTTTCTCAAACTTTTTAATGTTGAGCATCCAGTTGCGGGCAGCGGCCTTCCAGTCTTTCATGGGTGTTTTACCACCAACGAGCCAGCCGTTGGACTCGTAGTAGTTGAAGAAACGCTCGGCCTCAGCATCAGGGTGGCCTTTTTCGTGGAAGTAGATTTGGATATGCGCTAAAGGGGGAATTTCTGCTTTTGTCCTTTGGGTATCTTCACCAGGGAAGTGTAGCTTCGTTTTCATAGTGATATCACTTTTAGGATTAGACTTTGAATTATTTTTCTCCTTATAGAGTGTGTTAGTTTGTATGTTTATAGAAGGAGTCATTTTTGATACAGGTAGTGAACAGGTAGCTGTGTCAAAAGTGAACAGGTGAATGCGGCTTCCTTTGGTTGGATCAAAGGATGGGTCGTAACGGATAAAGCCATGGTGGTGCAGGTCTCTAAGGGCATTGAGGTATGTTCCGGAGGACCCAATTTTGGCCAGTTTCATGGTTTCAGTTCTTGAGATGCTTATCGGGTTCTCAAATCGGTTTGTATTCCACATTCTGAACAATACCAGGTAAAGGCTTATATGGTATGGTTTAAAGCTTGTTATCTGATCCATCAAGGCGAAAACATTAGTTTGATGCTTGATGTAGTTCATGGGGTTAGTTATTAGTTTTTAGGCAGAAGGCAGAAGTGATTGATGTCGCGTTGTGCTACCGGACGGGTTCGCTTGAGCCGCGAAAGCTTTTCCTTTAGTTCACAAGTGTTTATTTTGGTGTTCATGATTTCCACTTCGTTTCAATTCTTCCTAGAGCCGAAGAAAGGAAACAAAGAAGACCGCCGCTAAGCTCCTCGCTGACCTTTCATGTTTCATTCACTGAATTAAAAGAACTCGCTACGCTTCTAACAGCTTTTAATTCTCCGCTCATTTCAACAGAAAGGAGCCCAGCTGTGGAGCTAAATGCGGATTTGTAACTGTTCAATAGGAGCTCTTATTTTGGAGGAGCATTTTTTGAATGTCCTGGTAGTTGTAGTAGTAGATGCCTCCGATTTTGGTAGCCGGCAGGTCACCGCTGATGCGCATGTTGGTCAGGGTGTTTGGCGATATGCGGAGGATTTTCAGGACTTCTTTTGTTTTGAGCCACTGTTTGTTTTGGCTTACATCCTGCGATGAAAGCAGCTTTTTGATTTCTGAAAGTAGTTCTGTTTTAAATTCTTTCAGGTCTTCGATGGTTAATACTTCTATTGACATAATTCTGATGATTGATTTTGATTGACAACAAAGGAAAGCAATCAGGTATTATGAAAATAGTTATACTGCTTATATAAGGTGTGTATAAGGGTTGCAGATTATCAATTAGTTAGGGGTATTGAAATCGGCTAATTTTTATTTTTCTGAATGTAATTGAGTATGTCCAAAACGTCATCTTTGACGGCCTCCCACGAGGAAGGAAGTGGGGAGTAGAAGTTGTTGCTGATGTTTTGGATGGAAATATCTTCGCTGCCTTTGGATTTAAAATTTTCATTAAAGAGCCTGAATAATGCCTGTTTGCTTGTCGGTTTCAGGTGGTTTGTATCCACTAAAATTTTTAATAAACATCCGAGTTGGGCCACCGAAGTGTTTAAAGTATGCTTTGACTTTTCAGCTTTCTCAGCTTGACTTTGTACTGTGCTTAACGGGATTATGTTGTCGGGAAGGATGAAGTTAATTTCCGCTTCCAACCAGGCGATAAGCGTTTTTTTAATTGTTGGCTGGCTTGAGCGATAGGCCATCTTCTTAACTGTTCTGGTTTGTCTGACACATTTCAGGAAATGCTTTAAGGTGTAGAGCTGATCGTTAACCGTTATCTCACTTTGATATTTCTCTTTTATGAACTCGGTCATGAAGTTAAAGGCCTTAGTGGAGTTAAGGTTGTAGGAAATAATTTCTTTACAGTAGATGTCAGCCGCACTTTCATAGCTAAAAAGTGGAAGGTTTATTGCGTATAAGCGCTTTATCCATTTGTATATGTAATTTTTATCCGAGAAGCTGTAAGCATCCTTTTGATGTGTGATAAATTCGGTAAGTGGCTGTAGGAGGATGTCAGTGGTTTTTGTGTTAACACCTTGTATCTCAAACGCTGATTTGATTTTATCCAGGTGCTTAGTGAACGTGCTCTTATGAATCTGGTAATATACTTCGGGCATATTGGAGCGGTTATTGAAGTAATCAGCAAACTGGTCATTGATAAAAGTGAGCGCTTCCAAAAGGCTACTTATAATTGGCTTATGCCATGATAGCTGGCATTCTAATTTTGAGTTGCACGTGCACTTTTTATTTTGAACCTGGTCGACCAGGCGTGTCAGGCAAGATTGATAGAACCGTATCAGGTTATTCATCTTTTTATCGGAACGTAATCTGGAGGACTCGGAGAGTAGGTGGTCCTTAATGGTGTCAGTCAGATTTATAATGTCAGCCTTAAAAAACATTTCATCTGGCGGGGTGTGCCTGATTAAACATACTTTGGGGTTGCCAATACTGGTTACAAGGCGCTCAATCTGGTTAAGAATATAGGCCATTGGTTTTTAAGGTAAATGTTTAGCTCAAATAAAATCAGCTTCGGATAAGAGCCGAAACTGATTCTACTAATTTAATAAATTTGAAGTAAAAAGAAACCTTATGTTGATAAAAATGAGGCGTTTTGAATGGTTTAGTGTCATTTGATTCAAGTGCCAAGGTACTTTTTATCACTCACCTTCGGGCTTAGCTTTTCTTTAAGCACCAGCATGTCTTCACTAATCTTGCTTTCTATAACTTTAGCATATACCTGGGTGGTGGAGAGTTTTGTGTGGCCCAGTATTTTGCTTACTGTTTCGATGGGCACTCCGTTTGATAATGTTATTGTTGTTGCAAAGGTGTGCCTGGCAATATGAAACGATAGATTCTTCTTAATCTCACACAGGTCAGCTATTTCTTTCAAATAGGTGTTTAGACGCTGATTGGAAATAGAGGGGAATAGTTTGTTTTGGTTGATAGCTTTGGGGTTATCTTTATATTTATCCAAGATAGCCCGTGCGGCAGGCAGAAGCGGAATGTGCACCGGAATATCTGTTTTTTGCCTTTTAGTATATATCCATAGGGCGCCATCAATGCCTACTACCAGGTTATTTCTGGTCAGGTTATGTACATCGATATAAGCCAGCCCGGTATAACAAGCAAAGACAAATAGGTCTTTGGAGAACTGGATGCGATTGATGCTGAAGTGCTTTTCTTCTATGCGTTGCAGCTCCTGAGCGGTTAAGAAAGCGCGCTCCACCTTTTTGAAGGTTAAGCGATAGTTGTCAAATGGGTTTTTCTCCAGCCAATCCAATTTAACGGCCAAATTGATCATTTTACGAAAGCGCTCCATGTGCTTCATGATGCCATTGTTGTTTAACGGGCGCTGATGGTCAGTGGGTTGATGGGCCCTCAGGAAGGCTTCAAACTCAGTTATGAAACGATAATTCAGTTCTTTTAATAAAATATCCTCCCGCTTTTTTCTTTTTTGAAGGAAGGATTTGAGGTACCTGGCGGTGGTCAGGTAGTTTTTGAGGGTCCCCCATGTTAAGATGTCTTTTTGTGACTCGGCATGGTAATCAATTAGATATTGCAGGGTGATGTCTTCTTCACTGTAGCCAAAGAATAGTTGCTTAATAGAGTGAGCGCTAAGAAGCTTTTTGTTGAGAAGCAGATTCCGGTAAATAGTGGTCAATTCGCTACGTACACTTTCCAGGTATAAATTTGTTTTTCGTGCTTCAGCGGTTGTTGAAGTGACTCTTTCCTTGGCTTTGCTCCAGTGTTTGGTTTTTACATTTGTTTTAAGAGAAAACTCTGTTCTGTGGCCATTGACCGTTAAGCGGGCATAGACTGAGGATTCTTCCTTGTTGCTTTTTAGTGGTCTGGCCACAAATAAAACTCTAAATGTCTGTTCTTGTGTGTTCATTGGTTTGATTTTGTTGTTGATAAATATGTGTTTTAAAACGCTTTTAATTAGCTACTTAGCTAATATCAACAATCAAAATCAATCATCAGAAAGGGTGAAAAACTACACTTTAAATCGCTGTAACTTTCACTGCCATAGGTTTTTGTAAAATCAATCGGGAGTAAATATAAGGAAAAAGAATTTGACTCCCGAATGACTCCCGAGCAAAGCTCAAAAAGATGATTTATTATGAATTTGCATAAAAACACAAAAGCCTGTAAATCAATAGATTTACAGGCTTTTGATGAACAATAAAAAGTGTGTTCGTCGGGATGACAGGATTTGAACCTGCGACCCCTGGTCCCCCAGACCAGTGCGCTAACCGGGCTGCGCCACATCCCGCTGATGACAGTGCAAAGGTAATTAAAAACCCAAATTGAGCAATCAGATTAAATTAAAAAAAACAAAAAATAGAAACCGGTAGATCAGATTTAATTTATAAACTCATCAGTATTAACCGCGAATTGCTATTTTTGTTAGCGCACATTCGACATCACAACATAGAGAAAAAAACAGGTGAGTGAAATTGAACTATTAAAAGGAATTGAAAAAGGGGACGAAGCTGCTTATAAAGAACTGTTTCTTGCATATTACACGCAATTGGTTGTATTTGCCCGAAAAGTAGTGGTGGATGATGACTTGGCACGCGAGCTGGTTCAAGATGTGATTGTTAACTTTTACGAAAAGCGGGGGGAGATAAAAATACACTCATCGCTTAAGGCGCACCTGTATCAGTCTGTTCGCAACAGGTGTTTAAATCAAATTAAGCATAGCCAGATACGCAGAGACCACCATGCTCATATTTTTCAGTTGCAGAAAAATGATGAAGCCTATATAGATAGTATGCTTGAGGAAACTGAACTGGAGCAGAGGATAAATTCAATTATACAAACACTGCCCTCTCAGTGTAAGCGCATTTTTGAAATGAGCCGGTTCGATGGACATAGTAATCAGGATATTGCCGATCAGTTGGAGTTGTCAAAAAGAACTGTTGAAACACAAATAAGTAAAGCTCTTAAGGTATTGCGTAAACAGCTGGCAGGCTACTTGGACGTGTGGTTGATTCTGTTTTGGCTTTTTTTTAAATAAAAAATGCAGGAAATAATACGTGTGCAGGAAAGGAGAGTTGTCACACTTAATGACACGAAGTATTTGTAACCTTTAAAGGGATAAAAAGATGGAATTCGTATTTCAAATATTAGCTGACTTGTTATCACCAGTTGACGAAAAGCAAGTGAAGGCAGAAGTAAAGCAAGCACAGGAGAAAACCGCTAAAGAGAGCGTTGTTGAGCAGGTGGAAGAAGTAGAAACTGAACAGCCAAATATCTTTGGTGTTATGGACTTTCATTAATCATTTGCAGGTAGATAAATAGGTGCCTGCGTATTTAATGAAAACACTAAGTAGTACAATATGAATGAGCTAAATAAGCATATGGATGAGTTGATTGTGAGATGCCTCTGCGGTGATTTATCGCCGGAGGAGGAGCAGGCATTGCAGGCTTGGAAGGAACAATCAGAAGCGAATGCTGAACTCTTTCGTAAAATGGAAAAGGTTTGGATGCACGCGGGTGCATTAAACGCTTTTCGCTCTGTTGATGTTGATGCAGATTTTGAGCTGTTTAAATCAAAAGTAGGTTTGGCCCCTAAGGTCGTTAAGCACTCTTTCCGTCAGGTGATGAGAAGAGTGGCTGCAGTAATGATTCCTGCGTTGGCATTAGTAACAGCCTATACTTTATATCAAACCATGCCGGGTTTTGGCAAATGGGAAGCCTTCAGTACTGATGAGCAGGTTGAGACTATTGTTTTGCCCGATGCATCAGAGGTTTCTTTGAATGCCAATAGCCATTTGGTTTATGAAAAAGATTTATCAGGCGAAACCCGAAGCTTGAGGCTTAAAGGTGAAGGATATTTTAAGGTGGCTAAAAATCCGGAACAACCCTTTTGTGTTAAAGTGGGTGATGCAGAGGTGAAAGTTTTAGGCACCGAATTCAATATTGATGAAAAAAAGGATGAAGGTGTAATTACGCTTTCTGTTACCGAGGGCTTAGTTTTATTTTCAACCTCTAACATGGCGGTGGAGGTAGCAGCAGGCGAAACGGCCGTTTTTGCCGATGGTGAAATCGATAAAAGAACATTGAAATCATCCAATTGTATTGCATGGAAAACTGGTCAAATAAGTTTTAAGCAAGCTCCTTTGCAGGAGGTGTTAGAAACAATAAAGGATCATTTTACAGAGCTTACAGCCATTGAAAATAAGGCCTCCAATACAGAATTACATATCACCACAAGCTTTATCAACCCATCGTTAGAAGATGTGTTGGTAGAATTAAGAATTCATTTCAAGAAAAAATTTGAGATTAATGATAACAAATTGGTCATCTCTGATTAATTTCGGAGGTGATTAGTTTATTATGTCAGTAATCTTAAGCCATACTCATAAAAGCACATTATTACTTTTGCTCATTCTTTTGGTATCAACCCATTTGAATGGGCAAAACGTTTTATATACCCCGGTTGAATTTGCATCAGAAACAGGTTCCACAAAAAGTTTTCTTTCCGAAATAGAGGCGCAAACGGATATTGTGTTTAGTTACAGTAATCAATTGTGCTTTGAAACAGAAGTGCAGCTGCCCGTTCGATTTGGAACTGTGAGGCAGGTATTAGACGCTTTGTTTATTAACTGTCCTTCGAATTACATTGTTAGAGGTTCAAAAATAATTATTCAGCCAATAACGGAAGACTCTGAAAAGTTTGTTATTAAAGGATACGTTATTGATAGTAGCTCCAAAGAGGCATTGATTCAGGCAAATGTATACGAACCGGAGTTACTTTTAGGTACCATGAGCAATAACTTTGGGTTTTTTAGCATCGTCATGCCTAAGGGGTTTGTCCATTTAAGTAGTTCGTATGTAGGTTATAAAAATAGTCACCAGTATATTAATCTGGAGCAGGATACGGCTATTTATTTTTTGATGGAGCCTAAAGATGAACTGGATGAGATCGCAGTGGTGGGCGATAGGGTTCCGGGGCGTGTTAAAAGTACGCGAACAGGTACAATCGATGTGCCCATTGAACAAATAAAGAAGGTGCCGGTGTATCTTGGAGAGGTGGATGTAGTGAAGAGTATTCAACTACTGCCTGGCATACAGAGTGGAGGTGAGGGGTTCAGTGAGTTGTACGTTAGAGGCGGTGGCCCCGATCAGAACTTGGTGCTCATGGACGATGTGCCTATTTATAACGTAAGTCATCTGCTTGGCTTTTTCTCCATTTTTAATGCCGATGCTGTTAATAAAGTAAGGGTGATAAAAGGAGGCTTTCCGGCACGCTATGGCGGACGTTTGTCATCGGTGGTAGATATACGCATGTATGATGGCAACAACGAGGAGTTTAAAGGGGTTGCGAGTATAGGGCTTTTATCCAGTAAAATAGCAGTAGAAGGACCTTTGATAAAAAATAAGTCATCGTTTTCTGCTTCATTGAGGCGTACATATTTCGATGTTTTAACAAGTATGTGGCAATGGAAAGAGGCAGATAAAAGTCGATACTATTTTTACGATTTCAATACAAAACTGAATTACAAGCTCTCAGACCGTGACCGCCTATATTTTAGCGCCTACTTGGGGAAAGATCAGTATGGGATATCCTATAACGAGCAGCACATACCAATTGGATCGGGGCAGGAGACTGGCGGTGAGCAAACCGTTAAAACGTATGATGAGAGTGATATTGGCTGGAGAAATTATGTTGGAGCCGTCAGGTGGAATCATGTTTTTGGCAACAAAGTATTTGCGAACACAACTATTACCTATAGCGACTATCGTTTTTTTATCGATCAGACTTTGAATTACATGTCGGATGGCAGCTGGAGTAAAGGGAGTAAGAACTATTATAGTGGGATTCGGGATTTTAGTGCCAAAATAGACTTAGATTATATGCCCTCGCCCAAGCACTATATCAGGATGGGAGCGAGTGCCATCAACCATGTATTTTATCCGGGTATCGATGTTGTTTTACAGGAGTTTTCAGGAGGGGTGCCTGTGGATACTGCCTATGGAGGAACTGAAATGTACCGTTCTGAGTTTCGACTTTACATGGAAGATGATTTTCATTTGCTGCCCCGTTTAAAATTGAATATTGGAGGGCACTTTTCTCTTTTTCAAACAGATGGGGGTAAGTATTACTGGTCGGCCGAGCCCCGGTTATCTGCTCGTTTTCTGATGCGCGATAATTTCTCAGTGAAGCTGGCGTATAGTCAAATGACACAGTACATGCACTTACTTCGGACCGCCACAGTGGCAATGCCTACTGATTTGTGGCTACCTGTATCGGAGAAAATTGCACCCATGCGGGCTGCTCAAAGTGCTTTGGGCTTTGAGTATGAGATTAACAAAGGCTTTAGTGTATCATTAGAATTATATTATAAAAAACTGGCCGATATTCTGGCTTATAAGGAAACAACAGGATATTTTGATTTTGCATCCGACTGGCAGAGTAAACTAACTGCCGGAAAAGGGCAGTCATACGGTTTTGAATTATTATTACACCGTAAGTTAGGAAGTTTATCTGGCTGGTTTGGCTATACTTATTCTAAATCGACCAATAAGTTTGATGAGCTAAATAATGGCAAAGCTTTTCCCGCAAATTATGATCGTACGCACGATGTTTCTTTGTATACAACCTATAAATTATCAAAAAAGGTGGATGTGGGGTTCACCTGGACATTTGGGTCAGGTAGCCCAATAACACTGCCAGAAACGAAGTATTACGCCCCTCAACTACCTACGACTGTGAGTGATGCAGAAGGTGGAAGTAATCAGCTAATTAATGAGAGGAATGGGTATCGGATGCCCAACTTTCATCGTCTGGATATCGGATTTAATTTTAAGAAAGAAAAACATTGGGGAACGCGCTTGTGGAGCCTTGGCTTAATGAATAGCTATGGCCGGCAAAATCCCTTCTTTTTGTATTTTGCCGATAGCGAAAATCAGCAGACTGGTGAGTTGGAGCGTTCATTAAAACAGTTTAGCTTATTTCCAATCCCAATACCCTATGTGCGTTACACTGTAAAATTTTAGCCGGATGCGAAGGATTTTGTACATATTACTGGCGTTATTGCTAATTGCATGTGAGAAAGATATTGAGATAGAGTTAAATGCTCAGTCTGATAAACTGGTGATGTACACATTTATCTATCCCGATAGTACTCTTAATTTTCACTTAAGTAAGAGTCAGAGTATACTATCGCTTGAGGATTATCAGCACGTTGATAAGGGCAGATTTCAACTGTTCGTAAATGACGATTTTCAAGGTGCTTACATTCTGCCATCGGATACCATTTGGAGCTCCTGGCCCGAGTTTAATTTCGAACCTGGCGATGCTGTTCGAATTAATGCCTATGAGTTAAATGGAGACACTGTAAAAGCTCAAACATATATTCCAAAAGCTGTTGAGCTAGCAGCTATGGATACTGTAACAATTGTGCGGGATGTGCCTGATAATGGCATTCAGAAGATGTTAAAGGTAAGCCTGAGGTTTGAGGATCCGCCAGGGGAAAATAACTACTACCAGGTAATAGCTGTGCGCGAAGGATGGGGTGATAGGGCCGGAGAACCTTATTTTACTCAGGAAACCATTGTTTACGATAAGGATGACGCTGTTTTTACGCAGGGGGAACAAAGTGGAAGTTTGTTGCCTGGGCTCGACTTTCAGGGCCTTTTTACCGATGGTGTAATTGATGGAAAGGCCTACACGTTTACCCTTTACATTCCCACAGATGATTTGTTTTTTGATTACTATGAAGATAAAATTCGTATTACCTTTTATCTTTATCACCATACGTCAGATTATTTCAGTTATTTTCGTTCCATTATCCTAGCCGATGGTTATGAAGGTTTTTATGAAGGCCTGCCTGTTTTTGAGCCGGTTAAGATTTATAGTAATGTGCAAAATGGGCTAGGTTTGGTTTCCGGAATGAACTTTGATAGTGACTCGTTGGTTTTTGTCAAGTGATTCTCTTTTTATGCACTTGGCAGGTTCGTGTAGGATGCGTGTGCCTGTCATTTTAGCGTGTGAAATGTCATATTTATGAAACGGCATATCTTTTGAGGAGAATGGCTAAAATTTGTAGTTTTACCGCTTATTGAAAAAAATTAATAATTAGATATTATGGCTCTTTTTGAAAAAATGGAAAACCTGGATGCCCCTCAGAATGAAAACAAAGAGATGGGTGAGGCAGAAAAGGTAAAAGTGTTAATCATTGGTTCTGGTCCGGCTGGTTACACGGCTGCAATATACGCTGCAAGAGCTAACTTAAGTCCTGTTATGTACGAAGGTCTGCAGCCAGGTGGTCAGTTAACAACGACTACTGAGGTTGAAAACTTTCCTGGTTACGCCGATGGAATAACTGGTCCTGAAATGATGGAAGATTTAAAGAAACAGGCTGCTCGTTTTGGTACCGATATTCGTTTTGGTATGGCAACAGCAACTGATTTGAGTAAGCGACCATTTAAGGTAACCATCGATGGCAACAAATTGGTTGAGGCCGAAGCTTTAATCATTGCAACCGGTGCAACAGCCAAATACCTTGGTATACCTGATGAAACAAAATACGCCGGTTCGGGAGTGTCTGCCTGTGCAACATGTGATGGGTTCTTTTACCGTGGAAAAGATGTCGCTGTTGTAGGTGGTGGCGACACTGCTCTTGAAGAGGCTATGTATCTGGCGGGCTTGTGTAATAAAGTATACCTGATTGTTCGCCGCGATGTTTTCAGAGCTTCAAAGGTAATGCAGGAGCGCGCTCTTAAAACGCCAAATATTGAAGTGTTGTGGAAGCATCAAACCAAAGGCTTGTTTGGCGATGGTGTAGTAGAAGGAGCAACTTTGGTGAAAAATATGGGCACGCCAGAAGAGGAAGAAGTGAAAATTAAGATTGATGGGTTCTTCCTGGGTATTGGGCACAAGCCTAATTCTGACATTTTTGCCGATTATATTGATACCAATGATGTTGGTTATATTAAAACGGTTCCAGGTACATCCAAAACAAATGTACCTGGCGTATTTGCATGTGGAGATGTGCAGGATGATCAATATCGTCAGGCTGTAACAGCCGCCGGGTCTGGTTGTATGGCAGCAATTGATGCGGAGCGCTTTTTAGCCGAACAATCATAAAATTTTTAAGATAATCGATAAAGAGGGAATAGCACGGCTATTCCCTTTTTTTATGACAAATTTAGTGGTACCTTTCAAGTACTAGAGTTAAAAAAGTGATGAAGCACCCTTTTGTGGTGATGAAATTTGCAGAAATTATCCTAGATTTGTATGATGTATTAAGAAGAAGTTATACTGATGGACGATATATTTGGAAAGATAGGTACAAGTCAAACCTTAAGTCAAAAGATAGAACGGAAGATTGAGGAAGCAATTCGAGCTAAGCGTTTGATCTCAGGTACCAAGTTGCCTTCAGAAAAAGAGTTGTGCGAAAGTTTTGCGGTGAGCCGAACAGCACTTCGGGAGGCTTTGCGCCGATTGAGCGCACGTGGCTTAATTGAAATTAAAAAGGGAAGTGGGATGTATGTGTCTGAACTAAAGATTGAGGATGCAATTAAATCCTTAAACCTTTATTACGACATGAAGTTTGATTCTAGCCTTATCAGGCAGATTATTGAAGTGCGTCGCATATTTGAGCCGGAGATTGGCCGTTTGGCAGCTACCAATCGGAAAGATGAAGATTTAAAGGTTTTGCAGGATAATGTTCGGGAACTGGAACTGTGTAATCCTGATAATACCCAGCTTGAAGTAGACCTGATCAACCGCTTTCATATGAATATGGCCAAGGCAACAGGTAATCCAATTGTAATTATTTCAATGGAGCCGATTTATTCACTTCTGCCACGTCTTAGAAATATGATCTATGCCAATATTGAAGGCGAAAAAGAGTATACTTTACGTTTGCAGAAAGAAATATTAAGTGCTTTAGCAGATAAAGATAGTGAGCGCTCCTATCAATACACCGTTGAGTTGCTGGACCGGAACATGGAAATCTATGATAAGTACTTCAAAGATGTTTAATTTTTTAGTATTCCGTATAAAAAATAGGCTGTCCGTTTTGCTTTTTGGGACAGCCTATTTTTTTTGTTAGTATAGAAAGTACTTACTTGCTTTTCGTTTGAAATCAGCAATATCCTTATACCACATGCGCTCAATGTCTTTTACCAGCCAGCGCTTAGTGAAAGTAAGTCTCACTTTATCGCTGCCACTAACTTTATCGAACATATTCAGGCGCGAAGGCTCGCAAAGTTCAAATACGTTGTATGAAGGCCATAGCTTATGTGCTTCTTGTAATACATAAAACTGAATTAGCGATAAGGGTGCTTTTTCATAATTCGTAAAGTGCACCTGAACGCCATGAATCAGCTCACCTTTAGATACACTGTAATAGGGTTTGTAATGAACGGGTCTGAAATGAACGCCTTCAATATTTAGTGTATTCAGATTGTTTGCCAGGCTGTCAGCATCGATCCATTGTGCGGCAAAAACCTGGAAAGGGAGAGTGTACCCAACTCCTATACTCACCGTGTAGAGCTCTCCTAAAATACCACTCACCGGATAGAAACTGGATGAATGGGCATGCGGGATGTGAGGAGAAGAGGGTACCCAGGGCAATCCGGTGTCTTCAAAGGTCATGCTTCTCTGCCAGCCGTCCATCTCTACGATGGTCAGTTTGCATTGGGCCTCGTTTTTAAGAAGCTTTTCACCATTTAAAAATCGGGCAAGTTCGCCAACTGTCATGCCATGCACATAAGGAATAGGGAATTGACTGACAAATGAAACAAATTCTGGTTCAGTGACCAGACCTTCCATTTTGATTCCGCCCAAGGGGTTAGGGCGATCCAATACAACTATTTCGATGTTGTTCTCTGCTGCCGCCTCCATAGCTAAACCAAGAGTGCTTATATAGGTGTAAGAGCGTGAACCAATATCCTGAATGTCATATACTAGTACATCCACACCTTTCAGCATTTCAGCTGTCGGTTTCTTATGTTTTCCATGTAGACTGTATACCGGAACATTTGTTTTTGGGTCGGTAAAGAAATTCACCTGGTCGCCGGCTGAGTAATCTCCGCGCACACCATGCTCAGGGCTGTACATGGCAACGAGGTTTACATTTGATGCCTGATGGAGGATGTCAATTGTTGATTCAAACGAGCTGTTGATGCCAGTTGGGTTGGTGATGAGACCTATATTTTTGTTGCTCAGTTGTTTGAATTTGTTCTCCTGTAGTACCTCTATTCCAGTTTTTACTGTTTGTGAGAACAGGAGGCTGTTGATTGATAGCACAATGGCTAAAATGAAGACCTGTTTCATGTTGTTTTCAAGTTAAATGTTAAAATATGTTTGATAAGAATTTGTTTCATCCTCTGTCTGTAATACGTAATACAAATATAGTTTCTAAATTTTATTTTACCATATGCGTATGGTGCGTAAGTGCATAATAGAGTGTCTTCTTTGTTATTATTTTGTGTGTTAGTATAGTGTCTTATTTATTGAGGGAGTTCAATCAAAGGCACTGATAGCAAGTAATGGTATGATTTTGGGTTTTAATCTGAAAAGTGCAAAGTTGCACTGAATGGTACGTGGAATAGAGGTTTTTTTGAGTTTTGTTTGAATATCTGAATGTAAATTTAGTTTTGTCTGATTTATCGTATTTGTATCCTTTGGGATAAGACTCTAGAAGTAAGGGGTTTTATATGTTGTTGTTTATAGAAGGTGTTGACCTTCTGTGTGGTAGTACCAGTATAACTGTTCACTGTATGAGTGATGAAACTCAGATTTTGAATGTATTATTAAAATGCATAAAGTGTTTGTTTTTGTTAAAACAATTCATATTTTTGGCATGTGTAAGATGTATTACAACATACCTAATGTATGAAGCTGCTACTTTCCAATTTGGTAATGGTCATTTTATTTCTTTTTGTTGCTTGCGGGCATATAGAAAGTGAACTCTATGATGTTATTAATGATATTGAAAAAAAATGGGTGCCCGATTCTAGAGTGGACCTTTTTGATGTGCAATTGAAATTTCAGTCTGGCCAGGTAATCGTCAGGGGCGAGACGACGATACGTGACGCTAAAGCTGAATTAATTCAACGTTTGCAATCAAGGGGAGTTGAAATAATAGATAGTATAGAAGTGTTGCCTTCATCTGGGGTGTCAAAAAAATGGGCGGTGACCACTCTAAGTGTTGCTAACCTGAGAGATAAGCCACGATATGCAGCTCAGCTCGTTTCACAAACCATTATGGGTACGCCAGTGAAGGTGCTTAAGCGAGGTTCAGATTGGAGTTTGATGCAGTCGCCCGATCGCTATATTGCCTGGACTAATAATTCGTCGCTTAAGTTTATGGATGAGCTTGAATTTGCACAATGGCGCACGAGTGAGCGTGTGTTGATTAAAGAAGATTGCTGGTTGTTGGATGATAATAATCAGCGTGTAGCTGATCTCGTCAAGGGCAGTTTGGTTGCATTTGAGGGGGAAGAGTCAGCAATTGCATCGCTTGTATTGCCCGATGGCAGGAGCGGAGGCGTTGCTCATGAAAATATCGCTTGTTTCAATGCTCACCGAAGGTCACTATCCATAACAGCTAACCTTTTAGTTGAAACGGCCAATACATTTATGGGACTGCCCTATTTATGGGGAGGAACATCCTCAAAGGCAGTTGATTGTTCTGGGTTTTTAAAGAATATCTACTTTTTAAACGGATATATTTTGGATCGTGATGCATCGCAGCAAATAAAGCACGGGCGTTCTGTATCATTAGCTATAGATTCGTTGATGATTGGTGATCTGTTATTTTTTGGTGTGCAGGAAACAAAACAGGTAACTCATGTGGGTATGTATGTTGGCAATGCCGAATACATTCATGCATCTGGGCGCGTTAAACTAAATAGCCTGGATTCATTACGCGAAAATTACAGTAGTTATCTGAAAGAGAGTTGGCTGGGTGCACAACGATATATAGGTGAGGAACAATGTGAAGGGATTATGGCAGTCAGTAGCCATCCTTGGTATGTGATAATCAATTAAGCCTTTAGCAATGAACAGCAGAAGAATTTTATTAAAGAGTACAGGTTTACTTGCCGGAGCTGCATTAGTAGGCGGTTCACAGGGGGCATGTACTCCATCCAATTCCAATATGAAGAGATCTTTAAGTGCCCGAATGACGTTGCGCTTTAAAGCCTACGATTTGCTGTTGAAACATACTTTTACCATTGCATCCAATTCCAGAACGACCACGCCGGTGATGTTGGTTGAAATAGATTATGATGGAGTAATAGGCTATGGCGAGGCGGCCATGCCACCTTACTTAGGGGAGTCGCATGAAACAGCGGCTCATTTTTTATCGAAGGTAAAGCTGGACAAATTCTCAAGCCCGTTTCTGATCGAAGATATTTTGGAATATGTGGGTGGATTGGAAGCTGGCAATTATGCAGCCAAAGCATCGGTTGATATTGCTTTGCATGACCTATTAGGAAAGCTCACAGAACAGCCTTTGTACAGACTGTGGGGACTTGATCCCTTAAAAACACCGGATACCAGCTTCACAATTGGTATTGATACGCCAGAAGTAGTAAAGGAAAAGGTGAAAGAGGCGGCTCCCTATAATATACTTAAGGTTAAATTGGGCAGGGGGAACGATAAGGAAATGATTTCAACGATTCGCACGGTCACCGATAAGCCATTGTGTGTAGATGTCAACCAGGGTTGGACAGATAAACATGAAGCGTTAGATATGGTGCACTGGCTAAAGGAACAAGGTGTGGTATTTGTTGAACAGCCAATGTCTAAAAGTAAAGAAGCCTGGGATGATATGGCATGGTTAACAGAACATAGCCCGTTGCCAATAATTGCCGATGAAGCTCTGCAAACGGTAGATGATGTTCTTCCGCTGAACGGGATTTATTCCGGCATCAATATTAAACTAATGAAATGTGGAGGATTGCGAGCAGCTCAAAAAATGATTACGCTGGCACGCGCCATGAACATGAATGTGATGATTGGATGCATGACAGCAACATCCTGTGCAATTTCGGCGGCATCGCAATTATCACCGTTGGTAGACTGGGCTGATCTGGACGGTAATTTACTCATATTCAATGATGTGTTCGAAGGAGTGAAGGTGATTGATGGGAAGGTGACACTGAATGAGGGGCCGGGGATTGGAATCCAAAACAGAAGGGCTAATTGTTAAGAAATGATTTTTCTGAAAATATTACTGCTGATTATAAGAAAAAATAATTTAATATGAATCGCAAACAACTTTTTAATAAACTAATTCTGTTGTTGATATGTCCATTCTTAATGCACTGCTCTGGAACTCGACATTTAAATGATGAAGTAGCAAGGAATGAAACAAATGAGTTGCCAGCAGTGTCACGAGAGTTTCGAGCTGCATGGATAGCAACAGTAGCTAATATTAATTGGCCGAGCAAGCCTGGCTTAACCGTGCAGCAGCAAAAAGATGAGGCAATTGCACTATTGGATTTTCTAAAGGCCAATCATTTTAATGCAGTTATTTTCCAGGTTAGGCCGCAGTGTGATGCCTTATACTCTTCGGAGCTGGAACCATGGTCTTATTTTTTAACCGGCCAGCAGGGGGAAAGGCCAAGTCCATATTATGATCCTCTTGAATTTTGGATTGAAGAAGCACATAAAAGGGCATTAGAATTTCATGCGTGGTTTAATCCTTATAGAGCACACCATGTAAGTGGAGGCGAAGTTAGTAATAGTTCTATTGTAGAAACGAACCCTGAGTTGGTTACCCGACTTGACAATGGGTATTATTGGATGATTCCAACAGAGAAGGGAACACAAGATCACTCATTTAATGTTGTTATGGATGTTGTTCGTCGTTACAATGTTGATGGAGTGCACTTTGATGATTATTTCTACCCTTATCCTTCGTACCATAATGGGAAAGATTTTCCTGATGATCTAAGTTGGCAAAAATACCTTGATGGAGGAGGTAAATTAAGCAGAGGGGATTGGCGAAGAGATGCTGTTAATCAATTTATGGAACGGATATATAAAGGAATTAAAAATGAGAAGAAGCACGTTAAGTTTGGCTTGAGTCCATTTGGAGTTTGGCGTCCTAATAATCCAGAATCGATTAAAGGATTAGATCAGTATGAAGTGCTTTATGCTGATGCGAAATTATGGTTAAATAAAGGGTGGGTGGATTATTGGACTCCTCAACTGTATTGGCCAATAAACCAAATGGCTCAAAGCTTTCCGGTGCTAGTAGGTTGGTGGAATCAGCAAAATTTGAAAAAAAGACATTTTTGGCCAGGAATCAGTCCAAAAGCAAAAAATGGTAGCAGTGAGGCTGATGAAGCATTTAATCAGATAATGGTTACCAGGGGGATGCTTTCAGAAAGTCCAGGGATTGTTTATTGGAACATTAATTCCTTGTTAAAGTCATCGGAGTTGGTTCAAACCCTCAAAAAAGGTCCCTATAATAAACCGGCACTTGTTCCGTCATCTTCATGGTTAGGGTCAAAACTGCCAAAAATGCCAGATGTGGAGCTAGTAGAAGCTAATGATAGTATCCTGATAAAATGGAAAGAGGCTGATAATACAAGGGTTGCATCTTGGGTAGTTCATTATAAATACGGGAGTCGTTGGGAGTACGCTATTATAGGGCGTCATAGTCAATCGTTACTGCTGCCATCGTATAAAATCAAAACTGCGATTAAAGATGATATTAATTCGTGCACAAAAGTGGATGAGTTGGCAGATTTGCTTTGTCAGGTGTCAGTGCAAGTCGTGGATTTGTTTGGAAATACAAGTGTGCCAATGTTAGTTACAGTAAACGATTTGAAACTTGACTTTGATGCGCTAAAGGTTTTTGCAAAAGAACAACAGGAGAGCAAACGTTCATTAGTAAGTCCAAAAGAGAAGAAGACCGTTAGTCTTGATTTAAGTCTTATTATGCCCATCGAAGCAGAAGAGGTCACTGTTATTTCAGGAGCAACTCAGCAAAGAATAAAAATAGGAGAAAGTAAAGTTATTCAGGTTGATTTGTTACAATCAGAAGACTTAGAACTCGTTTTTGACCCAAAAACTTTTAAAGTTAATTATGAGGATGTTCTTGATGGCTCTGTTTATGTAGTTGCTGCCGGAGATGCACATCAAAAAGATGAGGAGCTTTAAAAAGTAATATCCAGGATTGGGAATATTCAATTATGATTATTTGATATAATAAAGAAGTTTTGAAAAGGTTGAAAGGATGAGTCGGAATAGCAAAATAGCGGTGTTTAAAAGGGATGTTAATTCGGTGTTGAATAATGCTCAGGTATACGATCGTTACATCGATCGTTTTGCCAAAGGTACCGATGCTGGTTTTTATCGCTTGGTTCCGCAATTGGTTGTGGTAGTTAATAACGAAGATGAATTGCGGTCAACGCTGAAAGCTGCCTATGCTAATGCTGTGCCAGTGACATTTAAAGCCGGGGGAACCAGTTTATCTGGACAGACCATTACCAATTCAGTGCTTATTGAGATTGGTCCCGAGTTTAATCGCTTAGAAATTTTGGACAATGGTCAGCGTATTAAGGTACAGCCCGGCGCTCGTGGTGGCTTTGTGAATAACCAGCTGGCCAGGTTTGGCTATAAAGTTGGACCAAGCCCGGCCTCTATAAATGCCGCCAAAATTGGGGGGATTGTAGCCAATAACGCCAGTGGCGCCAGTTATGGAATTGTAACCAATAGTTACAACACGGTTGAAGCCATGCGTATTGTAATGGCCGATGGAACTGTGCTGGTTACCAACGATGAAAGCAGTCGGGCTCAATTTCGACAATCGCACCATGCCTTGTTGCTGGAGCTGGCGGCTATCAGGCAACAAATTCTGACCAATGGAGGCATTCATGATAAGATCAGATCAAAATATGCACTGAAGAACACAACCGGTTATGGTATGAACTCTTTGGTTGATTTTGAGGATCCCATTGATATACTCATGCACTTGATGTTTGGCTCAGAAGGTACTCTTGGCTTTATATCGGAAGTAACTTTTCGAACCATCAAGGAGCATCCGCATAAAACGTGTTCACTTATATTTCTGCCTGATATTAGAGAGGCAGCAAGGTGTATTATTCCTTTAAGAGAGTGTTCGGTGAGCGCGGCAGAGTTGATGGATAGGAATGCGCTTAAGGCTGTAGAGGATGTGGATGGCTTGCCTGCTTTTTTGAAAGAATTACCTGATGGTGCGGCAGCTTTATTAGTGGAGACAGCCGCAGAGACAGCCGCTGAACTGGAGAAGCAGCAAAAGGAGATTGAAGATAAACTTGCAGCGATCCAAACCATTTACCCAATCAGCTTTACAAATAACAAAAAAGATTACGCAACCTACTGGAAGGTACGCAAAGGGTTATTTACATCTGCAGCAGCTACCCGGCCAATCGGAACAACCTGCATTATCGAAGATGTGGCCTTTCCCGGTGAAGTGCTTGATGAGGCTTTGCCGGCTTTGCAACTGCTTTTAAACAAGCATCATTACAAAGGTTCGGTGATGTGGGGGCATTTACTGGATGGAAATATTCACTTTTTGGTGATGCCCGATTTTGATCAGGACTGGCAAATGGATAATTACAAGTTATTTATGCATGAATTGGCAGACTTGGTGGTTAATCAATTCAATGGCAGTTTAAAGGCCGAGCATGGTACCGGACGAAATATGGCTCCATTTGTAGAATTTGAATGGGGCAAAGAGGTGTATGGCTTAATGAAACGCCTTAAAAAGGGCATTGACCCAACTGGTATCTTAAACCCGGGAGTACTGATTAATGAGGATGCAGAAATATACACCAAGAACATTAAAGCTTTACCGCAGGTACATCCGTTAATTGATACCTGTATTGAATGTGGCTTTTGCGAAAGTAGTTGTCCTTCGCTCGACCTGACCTTGACACCGCGTCAGCGGATCTCTGTTTACAGAGCGCTGAATACGGGCGAAGCAATTGGTTCTAAAAAAGAATGCCAATCAGTTGCTAAAGCTTTTCGGTTGAAGGGCGAAGAGAGTTGTGCAACAGATGGCTTGTGTGCGGTAAATTGTCCGGTAGGAATCAATACGGGTAAATTGATTAAGGAGTTGCGTTTTGAGTCCAAGAGTAATCTGGCAGATGCAAGCGCTTCATTTGTAGCGAAACACTACGGAAGATTTAATGGTGCTGCCCGAATCGCGCTAAATACTGTAGGGGGTATTGCAAAAATACTGCCCGATGCGGTGATGGAGAGCGGGGCTATGCTCATACATAAAGGATCGCGTAGAACCATCCCTCTGTGGAATAGAAGTATGCCTCTTGGTGCTCCTAAAGTCGATGTTTCGGCAGGTAATGCTGGTGCTGATAAGGTCGTTTATTTCCCGGCTTGTATCAACCGAATGATGGGGAATGATGCGGGTACACATGATAAGGAAGCTTTAACTGCGGTAACAAAAAAGTTGCTCAACAGGGCTAATTATAACGTCATCTATCCCGAGAATCTGACAAATCTATGCTGTGGAATGGCTTTCGACAGTAAGGGGTTTCCAAAGCAAGGGATGATGAAACTCAAAGAGTTGGAAAAACAACTGCTAAAAGCATCTGATAATGGGCGTTATCCGGTTTTGTGTGATATGAGTCCCTGCTTATTGCGCATGAAGGAGCTAATGGATAAGCGATTGAGCTTGTATGAGCCGGTTGAGTTTACGCTAAAATACCTCAAAAGCCGTTTAAATTTTCAGCCTCAAAACGAAACCGTAATGGTGCACGCAACTTGCAGTAGCATAAAAATGGGAATGGATGAGCAGCTGGAGGAGTTAGCGCGGATGTGTGCCAAAGAAGTTATAAGGCCGCAGAAAACAGGTTGCTGTGGTTGGGCCGGCGATAAGGGGTTTTCATTGCCAGAACTGAATAAGTCGGCATTGAAATATTTGAAGGATGAAGTACCCGAAAATGCGGTAGCCGGCTATAGTACTAGTCGAACTTGTGAAATTGGATTGACTTTGCATAGTGGCCTTAGCTACCAGTCAGTTTTATACTTGGTTGAAAGGGCTACCTGTAATCCAATGGTATAGGTCTTCTAAATAGAAAATGTTAAAAATTATCATTATGAAAATAAATGTTGGGGTTTTAAATACCTGCAGACTGTCATTGTATCTCTTTGCACTTTTATCTTTTTTTGCTTGCAGTTCAGAGCAGACAATACGTTACGCCCTGCTAACTGATTTGCACGTTGAGTTAGGCAATAATAATGAAGCCGTTTTATTAGAGGTGGTAAAAGAAATTAATAATGGGCAATTTGATTTTGTAGTTATATCGGGGGACTTGACCAATATGGGATCAGACGCTGAGCTAGGGGCTTTTAATGCATGTATTCAACAATTAAATATCCCTTATCATATTCTTCCCGGGAATCATGAGACGAATTGGTCAGAGACTGGTGGAGCCACTTATCAGAAGTTATTTGGGGATGATCGCTTTTATTTTGAACATGAGGAAGTGGCTTTTGTAGGTTTTAATACCGGTCCTTATATGAAAATGGGGGATGGTCATGTTAAAAAGGAGGATATTAGATGGTTACAAAAAATATTAGCAGAAAATACTAAGCCAGTAGTTTCTTTGGCACATTATCCAATTGCTGATGGGTTGGATAATTGGCTAGAAGTCAGTGAGGTTCTAAAATCCAATGGAGTTGTACTGGCTCATTGCGGGCATGGACATAAATTGAAATTATTAAACTTTAATGGGATACCTGGTGTAATGGGGCGTGCATTAGTTGGTCGTGGGGAAGAAGATTACGGATATACAATTGTTGAATTGAATCAGGATTCTGTTAGCATAAAGGAGAAAAGACTCAATAGTCCACCAGTTGTTTTTAGAAAATGGGGAATTAATGAAACGGCTTTGCTTGACACCTTAACCGAACCGAAGAACACAATTGCATTTGAAAATAGTTCAAAAATAGCCTCTAAGGTTAGTGAATTATTCGATGATGATGCATCTGTAATGGGAGGCTTTTCATACACTAACGATAAGTTAGTGTGGCTTACGTCAGAAGGAGTGTTGAAAGTTTTAAATACTAATAAAAATAAAATTGTGTGGGAAAAAGAATTGGGCAAACCCCAATATTCAACTCCAGTACTTCATGATAGTCTAATTATTTGTGGCACTTCGCAGGGGCATATAATTGCTTGGGATATCCTAAGTGGTCAAGAGTTATGGAGAGTTGATGTTGGAAGTCCTGTCTTTTCAGAAGGGCTTATTCGTGAGGAGAGTTTATATATTGCTTGCGGTAAGAGTGGTTATTATAAAATTGATGTTACAAATGGTCATATTATATGGCATTTTGATCAATTGGAGGGATTCGTTCAGGCAAAGCCTTGTGTAACCAATAATGAGGTGGTATTCGGAGCATGGGACAGACACCTATACTGTTTGGACAAGTTTACAGGTGCCCTAAAATGGAAATGGAATAATGGACATGGGGCGGTTTTATATTCGCCTGGTAATGTTGTGCCTGTGGTTGCGAACGAAAAAGTATTTATTGTGGCACCAGATAGGTATTTTACTGTTTTGAACTTAGAAGATGGTTCGGTTCAGTATCGAACAAACGAACATAAGGTGAGAGAATCGATGGGTATATCTACTGATAAAAAAATGGTCTATGCTAAGTTGATGAATGATTCTATTGTTGCTTTCCCAACGCATGGTAAGACGCATAAAAGTTTGTGGACCGCTAATGTTGGCTTTGGTTATGAGCATAATCCGTGTCCGTTAGTTGAAGTAAATGGTGTAGTTTATGGAGGTACCAAAAATGGAGAGCTGTTTGCGATTGATGCTTCTACTTGCAAGGTTTTATGGCGTTATAAGATCTCTAATTCGGCAATAAATAAGTTAATGTTTACTGGGGGACTAATTGCAAATACAATGGATGGAAAGTTTATTAAGTTCGATACTAATTAGTTTCCAAAGTTTTAGTGATTAACTCAAATGGTTCCAAGTGAGAAAAGAGGAGGTGGGTTGAATGTGAAATGTGTATGATATGTTATAAAACACTTTTATTGCGCAATATTAGCTAAGGTGCGGTTTTACAGTAGTTTGTTTGTAATTGTGTATGTCAGAAACTGTTTGATTGTTAGAATAAAATGGTTAAAATTGTATTACAATGAGTGATGTATGATGTATTTCAAATATTAATATTTAATTAATTGATAATAAGTCAAATCTAAATCAAAGGTTAATGAAAAAAAGATGGAAAGATTGGACAAGATCAAGCTTTAGGTTTCTAAAATTAGCTTGCTTGGGCCTGAGTTTATTTTGGTTGACTAGTCAAAATGCCATGGCCAAATTAGATGTTGTTGAGTCGACCAGCTCGTCGACGATACAACAAATACAGTTGATAAAGGGTAAAGTGGCAGACAGTAAAGGAGAACCTTTGCCTGGAGTGAACATTGTTATCAAGGGAACTACCACAGGGGTTATTTCAAATTTAGATGGTGAGTATTC
This sequence comes from Carboxylicivirga taeanensis, assembly GCF_051851475.1. Lineage (NCBI taxonomy): Bacteria > Pseudomonadati > Bacteroidota > Bacteroidia > Marinilabiliales > Marinilabiliaceae > Carboxylicivirga > Carboxylicivirga taeanensis. The sequence continues at coordinate 279,179 of NZ_JBPUSJ010000002.1, forward strand.
GCTTGAAGCGCCTATTGGTTCAACAATTGTTTACTCATTTATTGGTTTCCAGACCAAAGAAATTATTGTCGGAGCAAACTCCGAGATTAATATTACTCTGGAAGATGATTCGATGGGACTTGACGAAGTTGTTGTTACGGCGATGGGTGTTAGTTCCGAAAAGAAAAAGCTGAACTTTGCTGTTCAGGGAGTTAAGTCAGAAGTAATTACAAGGGATAAACAGGCCAATTTTGTTCAGGCACTGGATGGAAGAATTGCTGGTGTTTCCCTGACAGGACAGGGTGGTTCACCTAACGCGGCATCCCAAATGTATATCAGGGGTGTTTCTTCGTTCAATACAGGTCAAAATAACGAGCCTATTTTCATTTTGAATGGTATGTATGTGTCTGGTGGAGCCACAAAGGCTGCAGAGATAAACCCCTTAGATATTGAGAGTGTTACTGTTTTAAAAGGCGCTGCTGCTGCGGCTTTATATGGCTCAGATGCTGCCAACGGTGCGATTGTTATAAATACAAAAAGTGGTAAAGAAGGAAAACTGTCTGTACAGTGGAATAGCTCTTTGCAGGTGGAAGAGGCATACCGGACTCCCGAAATACAAGATACCTACTTAAGAGGAGGTTTGGGAGTATACAGAGAGCAATCCAAAGGGGGCTGGGGTCCACTAAAGCCAGAGGGCATGCCAGCTTTTGATAATGTAGACAACTTTTTGCAAACTGGTTTATTTCATAAGCATGATGTTTCTCTTTCTGGGGGATCAAAAAAGTTCACCTCATACTCTTCAGTAAGCTACACTGATCATGAAGGTATCGTTCCCAACGATTACCTTGAGCGGTTGGGTATTATGTCCAAAACAGATTATAATGTTCGCGACAATTTAACAGTGTCTTTATTGGTTAATTTATCCAATAAGAAATCACGTGGTGCCGGAAAAATGACAAGTGTGTACACATGGCCTATTGATGATGATATAAGTAATTATAAAAATCCAGATGGAAGCATCCGTTGGTTATACGAAAATACCAATAGTAAATACTCCTCACCTTTAAATCCTTTATGGGGTAGAAATGAGGATAAGGCTGAGAGCAAAAGTAACAGAACTTTAACACAAGGTTCAATTAACTGGGAACCTATAACTAACTTAACCCTTACAGGTCGGGTTGGATATGATGTCACTAATAGTGAAAGTTTGAGTGTTATTACTGAGAGGTGGGCACTTGAAGCAGGAGAAAAACCAACAGCAGAAGCATTGCCTTTCCTGGGGCAAATGTGGTATAAGGATTATCGAACAGAGTTAATGAATTATAACGCTCTAGCTACTTATTCATATGACATCAGTAAAAAGCTTAAATTGGATGCTTTGGTGGGTGTTGACTTTTTGAGAAAACGAACAAGAGAGAATCATCAAGGTGGGTATCATTTTGTGCTTCCTGGCTTCCACAGTATAAATAATCTTGGAGCAAAAGATAAGGGCAACCAGGAAATGTATCGTACCGAATATGATAAGTATGGAGTGTTTGGTGAGATGAAGTTGGATTATGATGGCATAGCGCATATCAGTTTTACAGGTCGTAACGATAAGTCAAGTTCGTTGGCAGTTGGAAAGAATTCTTATTTCTATCCTTCCGTGACAGGCGGTGTTGTATTCACTGAGTTATTCGATATTAACTCACCACTGATTAGTTTCGGAAAACTTCGAGGAAACTGGGCACAGGTAGGAAAAGATACGACACCATATAAGAACTATAGGGTGTTTAAAATGATGTCTCATCCAGACTGGGGATTTGGTGTTGACCCAACGGTTGCGAGTAATCCATACCTAACCAATGAGTTAACCACATCGTGGGAGATTGGGGCTGATTTCCGTTTATTTAATGATAAAACTCGCTTAGACGTTGCCTATTACAATACAAATGTTGCTGATCAGATTGTTACAGTGAGGGTTTCACCGGCTACGGGAAATGTTCTTATGATTAGAAATGAAGGTGAAATTATTAACAAAGGTATTGAGGTTGTTTTGGACCAGGTGATCCTGCAGCGTTCAGATCTCAAGTGGAATATGGCCATAAACTTTGCTTCCAATAAAGGACGTTTAGGCGATATGCCAGACGGTATAAAAGAGGTGTATCACCACGCTGGACAGGTAGGGGATATTCGTCCTAGTTCATATGTCAATGGACCTGTGTTTGCGATTAGTGGAAAGGATTATTTGCGAACAGAGAGTGGAGCTGTTATTGTGGACGAAGAAGGATATCCTTTAATCGATCCAAGTCCATCTCTATTACTTGGAAACCGGGAATCTGACTTTAGTCTGGGTATTGATAATCGTGTAAATTATAAAAACTGGAGTTTTTCAGCCTTGATTAATATGCAGGTAGGAGCCGATGTGGTCAATGGAACCCGCCGAACTTTAATGTCTAATGGCATGGATGGTCGCATGAGTGACTACCGGAATAGAGAGATAGTAGTTGATGGGGTAGTAGAGCAGGCAGATGGTAATTACGTAGCAAACACAAAGCCAGTTGTTTACGATCAGCTATTTGTTAATAACTATTATACGAATGTGGGTTCTAACTTTATAGAAGAAGCATCATTCGTGCGTCTTCAAAACGTAACAGTTGGGTATGATTTGACACGTCTTGTTAATAGATATGGGATTGGAAATTTAAAACTGTCTTTAACTGGACGCAATTTATTGTTATTAACAGATTACTCAGGGATAGATCCTTCAGTAAACCTGACTGGTAATGCTGGTGGAGCCGGCACATTGGGAATTGATTACAATGGTGTGCCAGCAACACGCTCAATTCTGTTTAATATTAGTGCCACTTTTTAAATAAAGAACGATGAAACTAGTTAGAATACAAAATATATGGCTGACTTGCTTGAATAAAGTAGCAAGTCTTCATCCGAAAACTAAGCGAACGGTTACCACAATAACTTTAATAGGTGGATTATTGGGAGCCACAAGCTGCGATGATTTCTTAGGAGATAATGTGAATCCTGATAAGTCTGTTTATGCTACAAATGACTTGTTGATGCCAACGGTACTATTCTATTCAGCATTGCAAGATTATGATCACGCCGAGTATGGCACATATCTTAGTCAGTGCCTCACCACTGGTGGGCGAAGCCAAACAGGGGCATATGCCTATCGAAGTGGATGGGAATTTCTTGGAATGAACCGTCATCCGCAGTGGCGCCGTCATTTCTTTGATGTTGGTTCTAATCTGGATGTGCTTTTGAGACAAGCAGAAGAGGAAGGTTCTGCAAACTATCAAGCTTTGGGTGGATTACTGAGGGTAATGTCGAACCAAAAGACAACCGATGTTTTTGGAGATATGCCCTTAACAGAAGCTTATGGAGCCAGTGGAGCACCAAAATATGATCCGCAGGAAGATATTTATTTATGGATGAGCAGCGAGATTGAACGCCTTGAAAAGCTGTTTGAAAGTGAGGAGATAAATCAACCAGATAATCGTCTGATGGATGAGCGTGCGGATCGAATATTTGCTGGTGATATGAGTAAGTGGAAACAGGTGTTATACGGTGTAAAGGCCAGATTATTGTTGCGTAACCTACCTAACCTTAATACCGATGCAGCTACCTGTCAGCAAATAATTTCAGCTGCCGAAATGGCCTTACAAGGATGGTCTGATCCGATGTATCAATTTGACGGAGGAACTGTTGTTGAACATAACTGCATGTGGGGAAGGACTAACAAAGGGGTTAATGTATGGGAAAGTCGTCAAAATGATCTTCTTTCAGCTGTTCCTACTGCCTTCTTTATGGAAGACATTATGGCATATGATATTGAGAATGATACTTGTCCAGATCCGCGTTTGCCTTATTTAATGCTAAAGCGTGGAAACATGGAAAATAATATTGACACAGTCTATAGATATTTAGAAGCTAATTATGGCATGCCAGCTACTCATAATCAGGAGTATTATCCAGATTTACACGAATCTGTTCTAACAACAGATGCATCGGCCATTTGTTTGTTAACAGAAGGAGAGCTGCATTTTATTATTGCAGAAGCTGCCTATTGGGTTCAAGATCTAAATAAGGCGCATCAGCACTTTATAGAAGGTATACGTTACCATATGAACCGTTTGGGCGTGCCTGTTGAGCAAATTGATGCATATGTGTCTAACTCAGACTTAGTACCTGGAAGTTCTAATATAACATTGAAGGATATTATGGCTGAAAAGTACAAGGCGATGTATCTGCAGCCTGAGCAATGGAATGATTTAAGACGTTATGGTTACAGTAACAATAATAATGGGATTACCTATTCGACTTTTAGAGGAGAAGAGGTAATTTATCCGGAGCTACGCCGACCATATAACCTTTATGAGCCATATTGGGGCCAACCAAACACCTGGATACAGAGATTGAACTACGATCCGGAAACAGAAGAGAAGTATAATAGAGGTGAACTAGAGCGCTTAGGAGCCTTCCGCAATCATGAATGGTTAAAAAAACCAATGATTTGGGGACGTGCTAATTAGTGTACTTTTGTTAAATAAAATGATTCAAAACCTTTTACAAATGAAAAAGAGTTTTCTTAAATATTTATCTTATTGTTTGGTTGGTTTTTTGCCGTTAACATCCTGTGAGATTAACGACCCAATCAACGACTTAGTAAAAACAGGTGATAAAGCGGCCAATGTGTACATGGAAATACCATTGGATAAAGTCAGTGCAGGTAAGAATGTTGAATTTTATACAGAGTATTGGTCTGAGGATGATCAGTATAGCAAATTGGAAATTTGGTATTCAATTCATATGCAGCTTAATTATAGTTTAACTGCCCCACTAACGAATTACACCTTTTCGCTTGATTCGACAGAACTTTCTAGGGAATTACAACTAATTCAATCTTTTGAGCATAGCACTGATAATTATAATGCGGAAAAATATGCCTATGTACTTGAAGATGGTTTTCCCATTAGTTATACTCTGTCCCCTTCTTCAATCAGTAAATTACTGGATTATGATGAAACGCAAATTCAACGATATTTTCCGCAATCTGTGATCGATCGCTTTTATGTTGGTTTTTTTGAAACATTAAACTATGATTTGTTATATGAGTTGCTTGTGGATAAATATACTATGCTTACAGACGTTGAGTTTGAAACACATTATGATGTTCAGGAGGTTGAAGACCCAAATCAAGCAGGACAAACTATCGAAATTAAAGTGATGAAACCGGAATCTGCTGCTGTACTTAGTGGTATGGTGCGTGAAATCCCACTGCAGGATTTGGTGTTTGAACCATTACATCTTTTTTACAATATGAGTTTTTCAAAGTCATATGAGCTAAAAGCTAAATTTCGAGTAGTTAATGGTTTGGGTGTTCAGAATTTTTCTGAGGAAAAAAATGTAACTGTTTTATAATCCAACAAGTCTATATTATAGAATTATGAAAAAATTTAATAAGTATATAATGGCACTGCTGGCAATAGCTTCTTTGTTATGCACAGTAGCTTGTGAACAAGATATTGATGTGGAGGAGTTTCCCCCAAAGGATATTGAGTTTAGTTACCATTCAGAGTCACTGCATTATGTAATTGGAGAGGAAATAACCTTTAATAATGAGTCGGTTGTAGGAACAAGTTGGCAATGGAATTTTGGAGATGGCACGACTTCCTCTGATGAAAATCCGGTGCACATATACCGTACTCCGGGAACCTACAAAGTAACCTTAACAGTTGATGAAAAGCATACCATCGAAAAATCGTTAATGATTAGTGATATTGTGCCAATTATAAGCTATCAATCTACTGATCCGGTTGTTGTTTTTAATCAATCAGAAGTTCAGTTTGATGTTTTTGTTCTAAACCCAGAAGAGTTGGCTGTAGAGTATACTTGGAGCTTTCCAGAAGGAACAACAGGAGAAGCTATTGGCCAGAACTTGACATCAGGCGAGAAAAGCCCAAAGGCGATGTTTGGAACTTTGGGTAGTCAGGTTGTGAGCTTAACGGTTAAAATTGGAGAAAAGGTATTAGATCCTGTTTCTGTAAATGTAAAGGTTTACTACAACGAGCCAGTTAGAACGCTTTATTATGCTGTCAAAGAGGGTAATATAATGGCTAACAAACTCATACCAGGAATGTCTTTAGCCGTTAATAAGCCTTTCGATTATGGATATCGTTCTGGTAAACACCCGCTTAGTTTGCAGTTTGAAGGAGATAATCTATATGTTTTTGATGCAGGAACACGAACTGGGTATACCGCCGGTAATGCAACCCTTGGTGACGGAGAAATATTTATTATGTCTCATGATGGAGCGCGTCGTGAAACAGTAATCGAAAATTTTGGTGGAGATACTTATAATGACTTCTATTATGGATATGTTGATCAAACTGATATTTACTGGGCAAACCGTCGAGAAGGAATTTTCAGAATCAACAAGGAAACCAGAAATAAGAAGTTTTCATTAGATGAAATAGATTACTTTGTTAAAAACGCTTGGCTAGGTTATTATGGTAAAGGAATTGGCTGGGGACATGTAAACGGACCAATTTCTATGTTGGGTGATGTGTTTTATTGGGGTAAAAACTCAAACGGGAAAGGAATATTCCGTTTTAAAGAAACAGATATCTCAACTAATCCGGATGAAGTGCCTGTTGAAGGTGCTATTGCCAATAATTTCAGTATTCGTGGATTAGCTATTGACGAAGTTAATGGCAAGGTGTACTTCTCAGATTCCCAATATATAAAGTTTTTCCGTTGTAATCTGGATGGGTCAGAACTTGAAGTTATTGATGGTTCACCTGCTGATACAGAGGGAGGCCAATCTGAGCTGCTCTTTATAACAGGAATTGCAGTAGATGTTGATGAGAATGGAAATGGTTATGTATACTGGGCGTACCGTGGGCCTGATGTTCCTGAAGGAGAAAATCCTGAAGAATATTATGCGACTAACCCATTGCATAAGTCAGGTATTAAGCGGTATAGTCTGAATGATCCTAATGCTCAGGTAGAGTATTTTGTTGAAGACGTAGAAGTATATGGTCTTGCTATAGACAACACTATGCGATAAGATAATCTATCCGAATTATGAAAAAAATCTTAGTATTAATTTTATTATCCCTTTGGAGTGGTGCTGCCTTTACACAAGGCGGTATCACCCTGCAAGGGGTAACCTATAGGGTTGATACCTTGGTTCATAAACACGATGTTGGACTAGGGGCAAATCATACCTATTTTCGTTTACCAGATCTGCCGCTTCAAGTATCAGTGCTTGAAATTCCAGCTAAAAATCCTTATTTATCAATTGAGTCCTGCTTAAGTTACGATACAATTAGAGGAATTGAGCCTACTTCAAAAATGGTGGCAAGAAAATCAACTCCAGAAAATTACATTTTTGGGGCAATTAATGGTGATTTTTATAACACCAGTGGTGTTGATAAGGGCTTAACTGTTGGAGGGCAATTGATCAATGGCCAAGTTGCTCTGGTGCCACACAGTTCAAGACCCAATGTAGCTTTTAGTGGCAATAACGATCTTTTTTTAGATGTTATGAAACTTCAGGGAGAGGTTGTCATTAACAATCAAACAAAACTAATAAATGGCATTAATAAGGCGAGAGGAGCAGATCAGCTGATATTATATAATGCTTACGGTGGAAAAACAACTGATACTAATGATTTTGGAGTAGAGGTGGTTGTACAACCTGTAAGTGGAGAGTGGAGTGTGAATACACCTCTTTTGTGTCGAGTAGAGTCCATAGCGGATGGGGAAGGGAACCGATTGCTTGAAGCCGGAAAAGCAGTGCTTTCTGGGCATGGTTTAGCAGCAGATTTTTTACGACAGGTGTCTGTTGATCAGGAAATAACGCTTAATCTAAAAGTGCAATTGGCTAACGATGTTGATGCGAAGCCAATACTAACCAACTCAATAGGAGGTGACCGCATAATCCTTTCAAAAGGGCAAGTTCAGGAAAACAACTGGAAAGAACTCCATCCTCGCTCAGCTATTGGCCGAAGTTTAGATGGTAAAAAAATAATTTTAATGGTAGTTGAGGGCCGTTCAAGTGAATCTATTGGTGTTTCAACAAAGCAATTAGCTGAACTGATGTATCAGTCAGGGGCAAGTGATGCCTTCAACCTCGATGGTGGAGGCTCATCAACACTTGTAATAAGAGGGGATGTAGCTAATGTAACTTCAGATGGATATGAACGAAGCGTAGCTAATTCTTTATTATTCAGCTCTTTAGCCCCTAAGGGGCAAGCCGTTAAGATGCAGTTGAGTGCTCAACATATGACTATTCCTTTTGGACAAAGCAAGCATATAAAGGCGAGTACTTTTAATGAATATGGAGATGTGGTTGATTACCTATCTGCTACTAATGTCAGTTATAGGATTGAAGGTGATATTGGGACTATTAATTCAGATGGTGTTTTTCAAGCGACGGGGAATGCTGAGAAAGGAATGATAATTGGTGAATGGGGTAATTCATCGGATACTGTTCATGTTCGTTTGACAGGAATCGAGTCATTGTACTTTGAACCTGCCCAATTGACAATAGATCACTTAAAAACATATAAGTTTAAAGTATTTGGTCTTGATATAAACAATAATGTAATCGAATTAGATAATAAGCTAATCGGGTTCAGATCATTATCCCCACATGTGGGAACTGTAAATGATGATGGTGTTTTCAAAGGAATTACAGATGGGCAGGTTGTTGTTGAAGCTTATACTTTAGATGAACAACTTAGTGCAGTATGCGACATTAATGTGGAGGTTGCTAAAGGCACAGTTTTGTTGGATGGTTTTCAGCAGCCGGAATCATGGACTACTACATCAAGTTGGCTTAATTGGGTAAAGCTTGAAAGAGGGACTTGGTTAAATGATCATGAGGAGATCTTGAAAGTATCTTATCAAATGACCTATCAAAATAGAACTGCAAGTATTACACTAAGTAGAAATTTTCCAATTTATTCGATGCCAGATTCACTAGCTTTGGTTGCTACAGGAAATGGTGTTAGCTCATCAATCCAGCTAAATATTGAACATCCGTCAGGGGCTTGTGTTGTTCCTCGTTTTTCAGGGCAAGATATGTTGAAGCATAGAGCCCCAATTGATGTGACAAATATTGCTCAAGAGTATTATCCATTGAGTTTTAACTCTATAGTATTAAAGGTAGAGCGTAACAGTAGTTATACCTTTGGTCAAAATTATGAGGGATCATTTTTTATAAAGGGACTATATGCGACTTATCCCGATAAGCAAATTGCGACAGATATAGGCGAATTTCCACAAGTCAATAAGCGGTTTACTATAAGTCCAAATCCAGTTATTGATGATTTAGTGATAGGAAGTCAATTAGTTAGTGAGGCCCTAGAGTTTGAGTTGTTTAATTTGAATGGACAGCTTGTTGGAGTATGGAATGTGGCAATGGATGGAGTAAGCAGATGCACCGTGAATGTGAGTCATTTGTCGCCCGGCCTTTATATCTACAAGATTAGAACAAGTAGCTCTTTAGAAACAGGTAAAATTCTAAAGAGATAATTAAAGTGTTAAATTTTAAGTGCTAAAGATGAAGAAACTAATACTTTTAATATTAGTGATTTGGGTATGTCAGATTATTAGAGTCAGTGCTCAATCGCCTAAGCGAGAAATGCGCGCGTCATGGTTAACAACTGTCTATGGTTTAGATTGGCCTCAGCAGCCAATTCCTGTAACTAATCAAGCATATTATATCAGTCAGCAAAAAAGTCAATTAGTCAGCATTCTAGATAATTTGAAAGCTGCTAATATGAATACTGTTTTTTTTCAGGTGCGTTCGGAATGTGATGCTATGTATCAGTCTTCTTATGAGCCATGGTCCTCATACTTAGTTGAGACCAGAGGCGCTAATCCGGGGTATGATCCATTGGCTTTCGCTATTGAGGAGGCACATAAGCGGGGAATGGAGTTGCATGCATGGTTAAATCCGTATCGCTTTGAAACACAGGTTGGGAAATACAAAGGTAAAGCAGGTGATTACCGGCAAACGAATCCAGAATGGGTGTTGGAATATCCGGATAAAGCAGATGGAGGTAAAAACGTATCAATTTTAGATCCTGGCAGGCCTGGGGTTCGTAAGCGCATTGTTGATATTGTGAAAGAGATTCTTTCAAATTATGATGTAGATGGAATTACGTTTGATGATTACTTCTATGCTTACGGCGGAACACCCGATAACTTAGACCTTAATACACAGAATCTGCATAAGCCGGCAGGTATGGATTTGCATGATTGGCGCCGTGATAATGTCAACAAAATGGTTGCTGATGTTTATCAGGCAATTCAAAGCACCAAGCCTTGGGTAACTTTTGGATTATCTACTTTTGGTATTTGGACTACAGATCAGACTGTTGCTGCAAAAGAAGGTTTAACCTTACCACAGGGAATTAAAGGGTTGGATACTTATAAGTCAATATATTGCGATCCTGTTGCCTGGTTACGTGACGGTAGTGTAGACTATATTTCACCCCAGTTATATTGGCCCACAACTAGCATCGGTCAGGATTATGATGTATTAAGTCCCTGGTGGTCAGATGTGTGTGGTAAATACCATAAGCATTTATATGTAAGTCACTCTTTGTCCGATTTGGAAGCATCCTCTTATTCGGCTTTGAAATCGGGCTCTTCGATTGATATTGCAATGGAATTGAATGGAATGTCTATGCTCGAATACTTATCTTTTAACGAAGGAGTTAATTTAAAGTCAGCTCCTACAGAGTATGGTCAACAAATTCAAATTAACAGGGCTGCTGATAAAATGGGAGCTCCTGGGAGTGTGTTTTTTAGAGCTAGTAATTTTTATACTCAGGGATTTGTAAACTACCTGAAAACCAATGAGTACCGCAATAAATCTTTAGCTCCCGCAATTAATTGGAAGACAGCGCCGGTAATGAATTTGCCTTCAAATATACAACTAGATGGGCAGCAGCTGGTATGGGAATCAGTCGATAAAGGCATGAGGTATGTTATATACGCGGTTCCAAATGAAGCAGTTGGAGGAAAAGTTAATTATGCGAGTCCAGAGTATTTATTGGATATTACTTATACGAAAAGTTTCGACTTAGCTAACCAGTCAGAGTTAATAGCCACACATCAGTTTGCTGTTGCTACATTGGACAGGTATGGCAACGAGTCTTCAGCGGTAATGATGGGGCAAAATCCGGGCAATAACTTGCCAGCTAGTTTGTTGATGCCTGAAAATGGACAATCTGTTTTTCTACCTTTTTCATTTAGATGGGAAGAGGTCGCTGATGCTAATGGTTATCATATTGAAATAGCAAATGATATTTCTTTTTCTGATGTGATCTATAAACGGGAACTTTCAGGTACTGATTTTAAAGCCTCAAACGTAAATTTTCTGGTGGGGAATACCTACTATTGGCGTGTTTATTCTAGGAGTAATGGAGTAGTTGATGAAGTATCAGAGACACGAAGCTTTACGGTTATTGAAGCCCCTAAATGCGTGATTTCATCTCCTGCCAATAATGATATAAATGAATCTTTAACGCCGCATATAGCTTGGGAAAAGTTTGGGGATGGATATACTTATATACTTCAGGTGTCATCGAATAGTAGTTTTTCATCTTTTGTGTTTGAGAATGCCGATATAGGATCTACCAGTATTCAGATTCCAGCTAATACTCTATTGCCATACAGCACCTATTTTGTAAGAGTTAAGGCGGTTTTCGAAGGAGTAGAATCGGCATGGTCTGATGTTGTTCAGTTCTCAACGGTTGAGGAAGCTCCAAATATACCTGTTATTCTATCTCCTACAGAAGGACAGAACATTGGGGCGAGTTCTGTTGAAATATTGATACAAGCAGATCCTAAAGCTGCATCATTCAGGGTTGAGCTGAGTGAACGACCAGATTTTCATTTTATGTATTTAAAGGTTTTAACCTTAGATGCATTTACTTACAAGGCTAATTTCGAAAAATTAGACGCAACAAAATATTATGTCAGGGTACGCGCTAACTATGGGAAAAATAATTATACAGCTTGGTCAGAAGTACGATCTTTCGAACGTTTGGCAACTAATACGCCACAGCTTGAAGGTGATATGTTGAGTTTATATTGCCCAGGGCAACTATCCGATAGTGAGGTGATTGTTAATGTGGAATTACCCGAAGAAACCATGGTTAATTTATCTCTTTATAATATAAGTGGTGCACAGGTCATGTTATTGGAAAGTTCTCAGATGAGAAGAGGAAAGTATGAATTTGTTTTGCCTGCAGACCAGTTGCAGCGTGGTATGTACATTTTATCATTAAAAACTGGCCTAGGAAGTAAAACTCTTAAAATTGTAAAGTAAGTTTTTATCCCACTCGATCTATTTGTTGGGTGGGATTTAATTCATTCCCTATGAAAATAAAATTCTTTTTCTTCGTCTTTTGGCTATGTAAAACTATTGTAGCACAGGATTTTGTGCAAGTTGATTCTGTGCAAAAAGTAAATCTACCAACTTATGGGGGTGTTTTTTACCCGGTTTTAAGTCATGATGGTATGAAGGTGGCTTTTACAAGTTATGCAAAAAGAGGTCTTCAATTATATCATTTTAACAGTGGTCAACTAGACACTCTTTTATTGAGAGATACCTTTGTTAAACATGTTGTTTTTGATAAGAGTGATCGACAGCTTTTTTTTACAAAATCTGTTGAAAAAGGATCGTCCGAATTAGATTCATATGCCATTAGGGAGTGTTCATTATATGAATCTGTTACGCGGAAAAATCGCGGTGTTTTTCGTCTTTTTTGTTCTGAAGATGATTCTTATAAGGATGATATGCTTGATTCTTTTGCCATCAAAAATGGGTACTTATCGTATCCGTTTCTAATAGCTCAAGATAAAGAAATAAAAGAGTATGTTGATTCATTAACTGCATACACCCACCTACCGTTAGGTCAATGTTATTATTTAAATCCATCTTTATCCCCCGATGGTGAAAAGATATTGGCGTTTGGAGTTCATAAGGGAACTTTTGTTGCAAGGCGAGATGGAACAGGCTTGATGATGATTCCGAGAATAGAATCTCCTATTTGGTTGTCCGATGAGGTCGTAATAGGAATGGTTACTCAGGATGATGGGCATGAAGTAAGTTCTTCTGCAATTGTGGCCTATAATCTTAAAAGTAAGAGCTATCAGGAGTTACTTCCGTTTAGCTCTCTAGCTCAGTATCCACGATATAATGCAAGCTGTAAAAAAATTGTTTGCCACACGGCCGGTGGTCATTTTTATATCATTCATTTAGCTCCTTAAATATTCAAATTTACATATTATTTAAACTATTCTCTTGATCCGCGCAGGAACAAGGATAGGGGAATTTTTTTTGCTGATTTCACGAGGGATGTTGCCTCTTGTTATTGGCTGAATGTTAACACAATAAATTTAAATTCAAAATTATGAAACATCCTATGTTACTCATTAGTTTGTTGGTGTTTTGCACGTGCGAAATGCTTGCGCAACCAGCTTTGAAAAGAGGGCCTGTCAAGCTCATTGAGGCTCATGAGAAGCACTACATGAATGCAGAATGGTCGCCCGATGGGACAAAAGTAGCATTTACTTCTGAAAAGCACGTTGGCATATACGTGTGCGATCCAAATGGAAAAAATTTAAAGCAGCTCAGTGAAGACGATAATGCTGGCTTTAGTTTTTCTTGGTCTAGTGATGGTCGGTCTATTTTATCACGTCCAACTGTCATTACCGATGGGAATAGATATAAAGAAATTGTGATGTATGATGTGGTTGACGGGGTAAAAGAAGTACTTGTTGAAAAGTCTCAGAGTATTATCAGCCTGCCAGTCTGGGCTGAAGGTGGATCAGCTGTCGCATACAGCACATTAAACGGACTAGAGAAAGTTGAAACGGGGAAGGTTGCTTTAAAAGGACAGGAAACACAGCCTGTTTCATTACTGAAGAGTAGTGTTGTTGCGGCTCCTAAGGATATTGTACTCCATCAACCCGAATTTGAAAACAGATATGTTTTCAATGTTGTACAGTCACCTAATAGGGCAAAGGTCGTGTTTCAGGTAAATGGATTGGGTTTATATGTTATAAATGCCGATGGAACCGAGCTTAAGCATTTGGGGTATGGTGAGCAAGCGTCCTGGACACCCGATAGCAGGTATGTATTAGTGACCCTTGTGAAGGATGATGGAGTGACTTTAACAGAAGGTTCAATTTCAGCGATTGATGTTGAGACAGGTGTTACTTATCCTTTGCTTAATGACCAGCAAATTATTGCATTAAATCCTGCTGTATCCCCCGATGGAACAAAGGTGTTAATTGATAATGCTAAAGATGGTTCTATTTATCAGTTTGAATTAAAGTAATGTAATATCCGATATTTAAATAAAATGAGAAATAATATATATAGAAGTGTGCTTTTTATACTCCTTATGAGTATTGGGGGGCAAAGCATTTTAGCACAGATTACAGGACTTAGTGAGTATGAGATTTTTCTTGATCCCGGGCATTCGCAAACAGAAAATATGGGACTGTATAATTACTCAGAATCTGAAAAGGTGTTGCAAGTTGCATTAGAACTGAAGGCTATGTTCGAACAGCAAACCGATATTAGAAAGGTGCATATGTGTCGTTTAACTGATGAGGATGTTATTTCTTTAACAGCTCGAACAGACCTGGCAAATTCACTGGGAGCTGATTTTTATTATTCCATACATAGTGATGCAGGAAGTCCTTCTGCAAATAGCACTTTAACAATGTATGGTGGGTATAATAATGAAGGAGTAACTTTGGAGAAAATGCCTCAAGGAGGCAAAGCCTATGGTGCTATTCTTTGCGCGGATTTAACAGGTGTTATGAGAACTATCACAAGAGGGAATTATGCTGATCGGGTTTATTACGATGGAAACTTAACAACACATTCAACTCAAACCCCATGGCTCCATGTTAATAGAACAACAAACATGGCATCTTTACTTAGTGAGGCTGGTTTTCATACTAATCCAACTCAGCAGCAGCTTAATATGAATGCCGAGTGGAAAAAAATGGAGGCCTTATCTGCTTTTAGGTCCTTTTTACAATATAAGGGATTGGTTTGTCCTGAAATAGGCATATTAGCAGGAATAATTACTGATGCTGACACAGGTATGCCAATTAATGGGGCATCAGTATCTGCCGATAATAAGAACTATATCACCGATACTTTTGAATCATTATTTAATAAGTATTCGAACGACCCAGAGGAACTGAGGAATGGCTTTTATTTTATTGATGGCTTTCAACCTGGCAAAATGCTTGATGTTTCAGTTGAAGCAGACGGATATGTTTCGCATCAGGAGGCTATATCGTTGACGTCTGCGATAGAGGGTTCAACGGCTGATAATATTTCCTTTTTGGATGTTGCCTTAACAAGCACAAAACCTGCAAAAGTTGTCGAGGCAATCGCTTCAGAGGGGGAGTTGTCTTCTTTAATGCCTGGTCATGACATTATTGTTTCTTTTTCACGAAAGATGGAACAGGCGTCAGTAGAAAGTGCCATTGCAATATCACCTGAAGTTCCAATTTCAGCCAAATGGCAAGATGAATTTACATTACTGATTAATACTGAGCAGTTAAATTTTGAAACAGCATATGTTTTATCATTAGATGGGGGTGTAGCTAAGAATGCTTTAACTCAGCAGTTGTTGGATGGAGATGCAGATGGAACAGAAGGTGGTATTTATGAGTTAGCTATTAAAACATCGCCAAATGATGTTGATGCGCCAGTAATTATACAATGCTGGCCAGAGGAAAACCAGATGGTCGAAGAAGTAAGACCAGTAATTCGTGTTGTGTTTAACGAGCGCATTGATGCTGCCAACTTACCAAAAGAGGCTTTGAGTGTTGTGAATACTGTTTCAGGTCAGGTAATTAGTGGAAGTTTGGAAGCAAATGAATACGATGGACAGGCGATTCTTCATTTCTTTCCTGCTGAGGATTTGGTCGATAATGAATCTTACAAGGTTGTAGTTGCTCCAGGGGTATCAGATATTTATGGTAATGAGATTCTGGGCAAAGAAATTGTGTTTAATGTCGAAGAAAATGAAATTATCTCAGAGACAGTAATCGATGGTTTTGATAATGGAATCGCACCTTGGTGGCAACCACAGGCTTCGGGCTCAACTTCAGGAATTGTAACGGAGCAAACAAACACTGTTCATGAACAACAGACGGTTGTCAAATTTAACCAGCTAGAAGGAAGTCTCAGGTTGAATTATGGTTGGCTAAATCCAGGTTCAGGCTACATCAGACACTACCTGCCACCATCATCACAACAAAATACAAATCGGTTTAGTTCAAAACATGTCCTACAAATGTACGTTTTTGGAGATGCATCAAATAATAAATTTCGTTTTATGCTAAAGGATGGAAATTCAACCTACGAAGCAAGTGATTGGTATGTGATCGATTGGTTGGGCTGGAAGTTAATTTCTTGGGATTTGAGAGAAGGAAAGTCGGTTGCTTGGGTTAATGGTGACGGTGTTTTAGACGGTGAAGGATTCTATTTGGATGGCATACATCTTACATCATCTGCCGAAGGGAAGAAGCTTGGAACTATTTATTATGATGATTTGAAGTTTGTTGAGTATCGTAATGTGGTAACCTCTTCTGGAGCGGAACGGCAACAAGTTATAGACGTGTATCCAAATCCGGTACGCGACATACTATTTCTTGAAGCAAATTCGGTTATTGAGAAGGTTAGTGTGTTTGGAGTTGATGGTCGATTATTACTTAATAAAGTTCTTGGTGCTAAGAGTGGTAGTTTTAGTGTAGTAAGTTTGCCTACTGGTTATTATATAGTTCACATAACAACAAGTGAAGGGGTAGAAGTCCGAAAAATAAAGGTTGTGATATAATAATATATCCTATTTGTTAAGATATATTATAATTGACTTGTTAGTTTAAGTTATTGCCAAACAGTTGATTACTATTTTTTGGTTCAAAAAAATAGTATGGCTGTTTGGCAAATCTTAAAAAAGAAATATATTTGAACATCTAATTTGTAATACATATTAGATGTGATAAAAATATAAACTTTTAATTCAATGTTATGAAAAATTTTTTTACTCTTTTAACGGCGGTTGTAATCAGTTGTACCGCATCAGCTCAAAATTTGAAGGTGAATAAACTTTGGGATCACTCAGTTCATGGCACTGCCGACTGGAGTGGTGGATTTCCCAATGGAGGTAACGTCCCTGCTTGGATGGGAAATTTAACAGAGCGTGGAATGGCTCATTTTGATGGAAAGCTATACATTCCATCTCGTCACTCTAATACTATTATAGTTTTAGATGCATTAACAGGTAATAAGGTCAAAGAAATAGGAATTGACGCTTCAATAACTGGCGGTACGTATGCTTTTAATGATATTGTCATGACTGATAATGGTGATATTGTTTTAGCTAACTTAACAACAGCGTCAACAAAATCACCATTTCAGGTATATGTTTTATCTGATGATGGAACAGGAAATTATACAAAAGTAAATAAAATAATAGAGTGGACCTCTCCTGCCGGTACAGAGGAGACTCCTGAGCCTGAATTTCGTATTGGAGATGGTATTGGAGTTTATGGAGATGTTATAAATGGAAATGGGTATGTAGTAGCTGCGAATAATGCTATACCGGCAAGGGTGTTCCGTTGGGATGTTACCGATGGAGTTGTTACAGCCGACCCTGTTGTGTTTGATGTCCAAACAGTTTTACCTGCTGTAGATCCTGGGAAAGCTCCAAAGATTGGTTTGGCCCCAAAGTTTTGGCCGGTGAGTAATGATTATTTATATATTGACGGACACTCAATAATGCCTGGTTTATACGATATGTCTGGAAACATGATTAGCTCCTTTGATGTTGAAGGAGTTCTTCCTAAAACTTCCGGTATTTCTGGTATTTCTGCATTTTCATTTAAGGGTAAAGAGTATTTATGGTTGGCTACTACTAATCATGTAGCAGAGCCGAAAGCGGCGTTTGAATTATTTGAAGTTCCGACTTCTGGTTTGGCAAGTGCTGTATCTTTAGGGGTGTATCCTGAAAACGGTTTGGGTACTAATACTAATGCCTCTTATATGGCTCCAGTTGCTTTTGATGTTCAGTTGAATAAGGTGTTGCTTTTCTGCTTGTCGCCTAATAATGGTGTTGCAGCGTTTGAATTGGTGGAAGATGCAGCTACCTCAGTAGATAAAAATGAACGAGGAGGTTTGAGGATGTATCCTAACCCGGCAACAGATGTTATTAACTTTACAGAAGAGGTGGTTGAAGTGCAGTTGATGGATATGGCTGGTAAAGTTGTATTGCGTTCAAATAATGTTCAAGAATTGTCTTTAGTAGGGCTTAAAGGGTTTTATATTATAAAAGCAACCTCTCAGACTGGAGCTCAGTTGGTTGAAAAGCTGATTGTTAGATAGGGGTAAAATATAAGTTATTATTGATAGGATTAGCTGCGCTACAGCTAATCCTATTTTTTATTATAGAATAGAATGAAGTTAAAAAATTTAGTTTGCCTACTGCTTGTGGTGTTTATTTCTCAACAATATCTTGTTTCTCAAGTTTGTTTTATTAATTCTACAGATAATGTTTTCACCTTCTCAGGTCGTGTCGATCACACAGAGGAGGGAGCGGTGCGCTTCGACTGGCCGGGGGTATCTGTTAATTTTCAGTTTACTGGCGAAACCCTGGAGTTGTGCATCGATGGTGGAGCGCGCAACTATTACAATGTCTTTATAGATGGCGATTTGCACAAGGTGATTCATGCACCGGCTGATACTATAATACCAGTTGAAGGAATAAAAGGCAATGGTTGGCATTCGTGTCGCATTCAAAAACGGACCGAAGGTGAGATGGGAATGACTGTATTTAAGGGTGTCCGTTTGGCGGCAGATGCTCAAATTAGAGCACTTAATGACAGTCATCGTCGTAAAATCGAGTTTATCGGTAATTCAATAAGCTGTGGCTATGGTACCGAGGGGAAAGCGCCGGAAGAGGATTTCTTGCCAGAGACCGAGAATGTGGATAAGTCGTATGCTTTTATCTCTGCACGGGCATTTAATGCCGAGTGCTATGTTACTGCTCATTCGGGCCTTGGGGTGGTGCGTAATTACGGCGATAAAGAGCCGGTTTCAACGCAATTGGCAACACTGCCACAGCGCTATCACCAGGTCTTTGATATGGATACCTCTTTAGTCTGGGATTTTTCTCAGTGGCAACCCGATGTGGTGGTTATAAATTTGGGAACTAATGATTATTCAACAGATGTCAGTCCGCCAAAAGAAGTGTTTATTAATAGGTACCTTGAGTTTATAAGGCAGATACGGTCGTACTATGGTGATGTGCCGGTTTTTTGTGTCAATGGTCCGATGCGTGATGAACCGGCCTACTCCAATGTTAAAGAAGTGGTGGAACGGGCTCGTAATCAATACCAGGATAAAAACACTTATTTTATAGGTATTCCTAACTATTTGCTCAACACAACTTCCGATTTGGGATCGGATTATCATCCCTCTTACCGGGGGCAATTGAAAATGGCCCGCCATATTTTGCCTGTCATTGCCAATGTTATGAATTGGGAGTATGACGATAGTGAGTTTGAGACACTAATGTATTAATCTGAGTTCGATGTGAAATTTAGAACTCAGGTTGTTTTGAGTTCTTTTTATCGTTCTGTTTGTTGGTGCCTTTTGAAGTAGTGTTTTGAATCTCCCCATTCTCCATAACCAATTTCACGCCCGGCCATCTCAACCCGTATGCTTAAGCAGTTGCTGCAATCTTCGGCTCCCTCATCGGTGCAGGGTTTGTTTTCATACAAGGTGTAATCTTTACGGTGAATGGTTGGGGTGATGTTGGGCATAATAACATTGGCACCGTATTTTAAGGCTTTTTCTCGTCCCATTGGGTCGATAGCCTGTAGAGCCGTAGCTGCTGCAATATTAATATCGGGCATCAGTAATCGCAAGGCAGCTATCATGTTTAGTGCCACCTCAAACCGTCGCTGGAGTGGCCATAGTGTCTTTCTGTGTTGATACAGTGGTGTTTCTGTGTGTTCAATAAACGGGCCCATGCCTACCATGTCTATCTCCATGCCTTTGAAAAACAGCAGGTCGTCGGCCAAATGGTTGTATGTCTGAAATGGCAGGCCAATCATAACGCCTGTTCCGGTTTGGTAGCCTATTTTCTGAAGAATTTTCAAACAGTTGATACGGCTTTCAAAATTGTGTTTGTCGTCGTTGGGGTGAATTTTATAGTATAATTCCTTGTTCGAACTTTCGATTCGTAAGAGGTAACGATGGGCACCAGCACTGAACCATTCCCGGTAGACATCTTCACTTTGTTCGCCAAGTGATAGGGTAATGCCAAGTTCTCCCTGGGTTACTGATTTTACTTCCTTTAAAAGCTTGGTAATCCTCTCGGTGAAAGTATTATCGCTTCTTTCTCCTGATTGAAGTACTATCGATCCATATTGGTTTTTGTGAGCAAAAATAGCTGCCTCAATAATGGCCTTGTCATCAATATCGTAACGTTGAGAGTGACTATTGCTTTTTCTAATTCCACAATAATAACAGTCTTTGGTGCAATAGTTTGAGAATTCAACAAGCCCTCTGAAAAACACTTTTTTTCCTAAGGTCTTTGGATATTTACTGCCTACAGACTTTAGAAAGTAGTCACGTTCTGCCCCGGAAAGGCTAATTAGAAAGCTCAAGTCTTCCTTTGTAAGCGACTGTTTATTAATGATATTGAGTATTTTGCTATTCACACTTTGTTCCTTTTTAGACTGTGTAAAAATAAGAAAAAAACAGTAGCTTATCGTTTGAAAGTTGAATCATTCGTGTATTTTTGCCATAGTAACAATTTGTTATTAAAAGGTCTTTAATGTGTTGTGTATGGCGATATAGATGCTTTATATATAGGTCTTTTAGGGGCTTATGATTTTCATCATATTTCAACATGACTTTGCATGAAGACCGATTTTAGCTGAATAGACAAAATCGAATTCAAATGATAAATGAACAACTGCTTAACCCCAAAAGTATTGTAGTAGTAGGAGCTTCTGAAGATGTGATGAAGCCGGGAGGTAAAATACTGAAAAACATCGTAGATGGTAATTATAATGGCGATTTGTATGTTACCAATCTTAAGAGTGATGTGGTGCAGGGTATTAAATCCTATCGCGATGTGGCCGATTTGCCCGATAGTATTGACTTAGCGGTGCTGGCTATTGCAGCCAAATTTTGTCCCCACACCGTTGAGGTACTGGCCAAACAAAAAAATACTAAAGCGTTTATTATTATTTCCGCTGGTTTTAGTGAAGAGAACGAAGAAGGGGCTCAGTTGGAGCAACAAATTGTTAAAACCATTAACGAAGTGGGTGGTTGTTTGATTGGACCTAATTGTGTGGGAGTGTTGACAACAAACCACAGTAGTGTCTTTACCACTCCAATACCCGCCTTGGAGCCTCATGGAGCTGATTTTATTTCGGGTTCGGGAGCGACAGCTGTTTTTATTATTGAGGCCGGAATGGCTAAAGGACTTAAATTTAATAGTGTTTATTCGGTAGGTAATAGTGCTCAAACAGGGGTTGAAGAGGTGTTAGAATATCTCGATTATAGTTACGAGCCGGAAAAGAGTTCAAAGATTAAACTGTTGTATCTCGAGAGTGTAAATAATCCTCAAAAGCTACTTAAGCATGCGTCTTCGTTGATTAAGAAGGGTTGTAAAATTGCGGCGGTCAAGGCGGGTAACTCCGAAGCAGGTAGTCGTGCTGCTTCCAGTCATACCGGAGCGTTGGCCAGTAGTGATTTGGCAGTGGATGCTTTGTTTAAGAAGGCAGGGATAGTCCGTTGTTATGGCCGCGAGGAGTTAGCCAATGTAGCGGCTGTGTTTATGATTGAGGAACTTCGAGGAAAAAATATTGCTGTTATAACCCACGCTGGAGGACCAGCAGTGATGTTGACCGATGCCTTGTCGAATGGAGGCCTCGAGGTGCCTGCCATTAGCGGCCCAAAGGCGGATGCTTTGCTTGAAAAGCTCTTTCCTGGTTCAAGTGTAGCTAACCCGATTGATTTTTTAGCAACAGGAACAGCCCAGCAATTAGGGGATATTATTGAGGCTTGCGAAAATGATTTCGATCACATTGATGCGATGGCGGTAGTGTTCGGAAGTCCTGGTTTGTTTAAGAACGAGGAAGTCTACAAGGTACTGCATCAAAAAATTAGAGCTTGTAAGAAGCCTATTTACCCAATTTTACCATCCGTAGTAAACGTCAAGGACGATATTGAGATGTTCATCAATATGGGCAATGTTAATTTCCCCGATGAGGTATTGTTTGGTAATGCATTAACGAAGGTGTTTAATACGCCAAAGCCGGTAATGGTTAATGGAGATGATGCGTCCATTGATGTGGCTGCTGTCAGACGAATTGTTGAAGCACAACCCAATGGGTATTTAACACCGGAGGCGGTTCAGGACTTGCTGGATGTGGCTGGTGTGCCAAGGGTGAAAGAGTTTGTGAGCAGTAAGGTTGAAGAATTGCAGAAAGCTGTTGATGAAGTGGGATTCCCGGTTGTGATGAAGGTGGTTGGTCCTGTGCATAAGTCAGATGTAGGTGGTGTGGTGCTCAATATCAGTTCAGGCGAGCAGTTGGTGGCTGAGTTTGAACGCATGATGAAAATTGAGGACGCCACTGCTGTAATGGTGCAGCCAATGGCAAGTGGGAAAGAGTTGTTTATTGGCGCCACTTATGAGCCTGGTTTTGGTCACATGGTGCTTTGTGGCATGGGTGGTATTTTTATCGAAGTGCTTAAGGATGTGTCAACAGGATTAGCCCCTGTTAATCAGGATGAGGCTTTGGAAATGATACGTAGTTTGAAGAGTTATAAAATTATACAGGGCGTGCGCGGGCAAAAAGGCATAGACGAAAACAAATATGCTGAAGTCATTGTTCGTTTATCTAATATGTTGATGCATGCACCTGAAATAAAAGAAATGGATATAAATCCGTTATTGGGCGAAGGCGAAAAGGTTATTGCTGTGGATGCCCGGATACGGATTGAAAAGTAACTGTTTGTGTATTGATAATGATGAAAAAGTCGGTGCTTCAATGGAAGGCCGGCTTTTTTGTGGTTAATAACCTAATTAGAGAAATAATTCTATAATTAAAGGTATTTTATTGGCTTTGTCTAGTTTTTAGTCAGGATGAAGTCGTGATTTAAAGAAAAAATACCTTAAACTTGATTTAAATCATTATTGGCGATGCATCAATAATGATAAAACCTTATATTTTTGTAAAGGCTTATAAATTGATACGTATATATGTGGTTGGTTGTTAGAAGGTAGGTGTTGGTTTGGTCTTGTGAAGTCGGATAGTAGCTTAAGAAATGAAGGGGTGATGGCACGTGAATTAATCTAAACATGATGAACAGGAAGTTAACATACGATTTGGTCTTTTTTACTTTTGTTATAGGGCTGTTTGCTCCATTTTTTTTGAGTGCTGCCGTTTTTAACTGGTACGAGGGGTTTAATCACAATCATCCGATGGTAATGAGTTTTATAAAGTTCGCGGTATTAGCAACTTTAGGTGAAGTAATTGGGCTGAGGATAAAAACTGGACGCTACCGAGCCGATGGATTTGGTACCCTGCCTCGAGCAGTAATCTGGGGTTTGCTGGGACTCACTATTCAACTTTCTTTTGTAGTGTTTGCATCGGGTGTGCCTGTTTTTCTGGAAAAAATGGGGCTAAGTGGTGCATTAAAAATAATGAATCAGCCCTTTTCTGGTGAAAAGTTACTGGTGGCCTTTAGTATCAGTACAGCCATGAATTTGATTTATGCCCCCATAATGATGACTTTGCACCGTATAACCGATACGCACATTGTTTTAAATGAGGGGAAATTTAGTTGTTTGTTAAAGCCAATAGCTTTTGGGAAAATATTAAAAGAACTGGATTGGGGGGTGCAATGGAATTTTGTGTTTAAAAAGACCATCCCGTTTTTCTGGATTCCGGCACATACAATTACATTTTTAATGCCTCCGGAATATCGGGTATTGTTTGCCGCCCTATTGGGAATTGTGCTGGGAGTGTTACTGGCAATCGCAGGAAATAAAAAGCCTGCAGGGCGCTGATTAATTGCATATCTCGGCTAAAAAAAGCATATTTGAAATAATAGAAACCTCTGTAAAATCAATAACTATGTCTAAAATTGGTATATTTTATGGTCCTGAATTGGGTAGCGTTGAGAAAGTTGCTCGCGTTATCGAGCAAAAGTTAGGTGCCGATAAAGTAGAGTTGATAGCTGTTAAGAACGCTGATGAATCAACACTTAATAAATTTGATAAGGCCATCTTTGGAGTGTCAACAATTGGTAAAATCAACTGGAATTCAGAACATAAAGATACCGATTGGGATGAGTTTACTACACATTTTGGTAAAGTGAACTGGAATGGCAAAAAGATTGCGATGTATGGGTTGGGCGACCATATTCAGTACCCTCAACATTTTGTTGATGCGTTGGGCTGGATGTATGAGCGCCTGGAAGGTACAGGGGCCGAAGTTGTAGGCTTTTGTGCAACCGAAGGCTATACTTATGAAGAGTCGGAAGGTATAAAAGACGGGCAGTTCCTCGGTTTACCGATAGATGAAGATAATGAGGCTGATAAGACAGAAGTCCGCGCAGAAAACTGGATTAACCGACTCGTAAATGAGTTTGGTTTTTAAATGATATTTAATTGGGTGGTGCACTGTGCCACCCTTTTTGTTTTCAGTCAACAAGAGTATGAGCTCTAAAAAATCAAATTAAATGCAATCACACATAAACACCCCAATTGATGCCAAAATTGTTGATAAAGTTTTGGCTAAATACCAGGTTGGCGATCTTAACAATGCGACCATCCGCGAGATTGTTTCAATTGTTAATGATATTGAAGAGGAGAGCGGTGATCAATTTATCCGCATGGAAATGGGGGTTCCAGGCCTGAATCCCTCAGAAATTGCGACTAACGCTGAAATTGCAGCATTGCAAAGAGGCGTGGCGTCCAAATATCCGATGCTGGAGGGGATTAAGCCGCTAAAGGAGGAGGCCAGTCGGTTTGTTAAGGCGTTTCTAAACCTGGATATACCGGCAGAGTGCTGCGTGCCAACGGTGGGATCTATGCAAGGTTCTTATGCCAACTTTTTGGTTTGTGGGCAAATTTATAAAGAGAGAGATACGCTTTTGTTTATTGATCCAGGCTTTCCGGTGCAAAAGCAGCAGTTGGATGTTCTTGGCTATCAATACGAATCGTTCGATGTGTATGATTACAGGGGCGAGGCTTTGCGCGAAAAACTGGAATCTTATTTCAAAACCGGAAAAATTTCGGCAGTTATTTACTCGAATCCTAATAATCCAACATGGGTGTGTTTCACCGAATCGGAACTGCAGATTATAGGTGAGTTAGCTACAAAATATGATGTGGTGGTGATTGAAGATCTAGCCTATTTTGGTATGGATTTCCGTAAGGATTTATCGCGACCATTCGAGCCGCCTTACCAGGTGAGTGTTGGAAATTACACCGATAATTATGTGTTATTAATTTCCAGTTCGAAAGCATTTAGTTATGCCGGCCAGCGTATTAGTATGACCTGTATGTCGAAATACCTTTATAACCGGCGTTACGACAATTTGGAACAACGCTTTGGTGTTGATAAATATGGGCAGGTTTTGGTAACACGCGTGTTGTATGCGCTATCTTCCGGTACGTGTCATTCGGCCCAGTATGCGTTAGCCGCCATGTTGAAAGCTGCTAACGATGGTGACTTCAATTTTCTTGAAGAAGTGAAGGATTACCGGGATAGGGGCCACGTGATGAAGGAACTATTTTTGGCAAATGGTTTCAATTTGACATATGATAAGGATATTGATCAGCCATTGGCTGATGGATTTTACTTTACGGTTTCCTATAAAGACTGGAGCGGAGGAAAACTCCTCGAAAAATTATTGTACTACGGTATTAGTGCAATAACCCTCGGAAAGACTGGTAGTAAGCAGGAAAGCCTGCGGGCTTGTGTTTCCCAAACAGGTAAGGAACGCTTTGATGACCTAAGGAAAAGATTGGAAGCCTTTAGAGCAGATAATCCCTGAAATGGTTGAGTTGTTATAAATCGTAAGCTTGTTTATATCCTTTATAAACAAGCTAATAATGACACTCATCATGTTGATATTTGGCACTTAAGTTTAAATTTGTAACATCTATTAAAGACTCTATAATATGGCAAAAGCAAAAGGTGCAATTGTGGTGGATATAGCAAGGTGCAAAGGCTGCGGCGTTTGTACAACAGCTTGCCCTACAAAGGTAATTGAATTAGCTGCCGAGGTTAACGGCAAAGGGTATCATTATGCCTATATGGCAAATCCTGATGCCTGTATCGGTTGTTCTAATTGCGGGATTGTTTGTCCCGACACTTGTATTACTGTTTATCGCGCTAAGGCAGGAGCTACTGCTTAATGTAAAACTCATAAAGGAAATTAGTCACACATGAGAGAATTAAAACTAATGAAAGGAAATGAGGCAATTGCTGAAGCAGCTATCCGTGCTGGTGTGGATGGTTACTTTGGTTACCCTATTACTCCGCAATCCGAAGTAATGGAAACCCTCATGTCCGAAAAGCCTTGGGAAACAACCGGGATGGTTGTGTTGCAGGCAGAGAGCGAAATCGCATCTATTAACATGGTTTATGGCGGAGCCGGTTGCGGTAAGCGCGTAATGACTTCTTCTTCGAGTCCTGGCGTGAGTTTAATGCAAGAGGGATTGACCTATCTTGCGGGAGCTGAACTCCCCTGTGTTGTTGTAAACGTTGTTAGGGGAGGACCTGGTTTAGGTACCATCCAGCCTGCTCAGTCCGATTACTTCCAAACAGTTAAAGGAGGAGGACATGGCGATTATAAATTAATCACCTTAGCGCCGGCCTCAGTTCAGGAAATGGCTGACTTTGTTGAAACAGCTTTTGACCTGGCTTTTAAATATCGTAACCCGGTTATGATTTTATCTGATGGTGTAATTGGTCAGATGATGGAGAAAGTGGAATTGAAGGAATTCAAACCACGTTGGACTCAAGAATACATTGAGCAAAACCATACCTGGGCTACTACCGGAAAGAAAAAAGACCGTGCTAAAAATATTATCACTTCAGTTCAGTTAGAGGCTTCAGTACAGGAAGCTTTCAACCACAAGTTGCAGAACAAGTATCAGCAGGTTGAGGCGAACGAAGTATTGTTTGAAGAAGTGATGTGTGATGATGCCGAATACTTGATCGTAGCTTACGGTTCAAGTGCACGTATCTGCCAGAAATCTGTAGAGATAGCTCGCGAAAAAGGCATTAAAGTGGGTATGTTACGTCCTATCACGCTGTATCCGTTCCCAGTCGAACAGCTTAAGGAAAGAGCGAAACAGGTAAAAGGAATTTTATCAGTTGAAATGAGCGCCGGACAGATGGTTGAGGATGTGAAACTGGCAGTGGAATGTAAAGTTCCGGTTGAGCATTATGGTCGTTTTGGTGGTGCGGTGCACTCGCCAGGTGAAGTGGTTGAGGCACTCGAGCAAAAACTAATTGGAGGATAAGTAATGTCAGATATTAATACAATTATAAAGCCTGAAAACATCATCTATAAAAAGACGGATGTTCTTTCAGAGAATGAAATGCACTACTGTCCAGGCTGTAGCCACGGAACAGTGCATAAGCTGATTGCTGAAGTAATCGAAGAAATGGGAATACAGGAAACCACAATTGGTATTGCACCTGTAGGGTGTTCTGTACTCGCTTATAACTACTTGGAAATTGACTGGCAGGAAGCAGCCCACGGACGCGCTCCGGCGTTGGCTACAGCTGTCAAGCGTCTGATGCCCGAAAAGATGGTTTTCTCTTATCAGGGAGATGGTGATTTGGCGGCTATCGGTACGGCCGAAACCATTCACGCATGTAACCGAGGTGAGAATATTGTAATGGTATTCATCAATAACGGTATTTACGGGATGACAGGCGGCCAAATGGCACCAACAACTTTGCCAGGTATGCCAGCTTCTACTTGTCCCGCAGGTCGCGACGTAAGCCACGATGGTGCACCAATCAAAATTTCTGAGATTTTGGCTCAATTGCCGGGTACTTGCTATGTAACGCGTCAGTCGGTACATACGGCTGCCAATGTTCGCAAAACAAAAAAGGCTCTGAAGAAAGCTTTCGAAAATCAGGTTGCTAATAAAGGAACGTCATTGGTGGAAGTTGTTTCAACCTGTAGCTCAGGCTGGAAAATGACACCTGTTAAAGCCAATGAGTGGATGGAAGAAAACATGTTCCCATACTACCCGCTTGGCGATATTAAAGACGAGTAGTTCGGTTTAATCTCTTAAAATTTGAAGAAATGAAAGAAGAAATAGTAATAGCCGGATTTGGTGGACAAGGAGTACTTTCAATGGGTAAGATATTAGCTTACTCAGGCGTAATGCAGGATATGGAAGTATCTTGGATGCCAGCTTACGGCCCGGAGATGCGCGGTGGAACGGCTAACGTAACAGTGATACTTAGCGACGAACGCATCAGCTCTCCGATCTTACACGAATATGATACTGCAATTATTCTTAATCAGCAGTCGATGGATAAGTTTGAGCAAGCTGTTAAAGCCGGTGGTACGCTAATATATGATGGGAATGGTATTACCCGCCATCCGGAGCGTACTGACATTAACATTTTCCGTGTTGATGCAACTGAAGAAGCAGCACGTATGCATGCTGTCAAAACATTCAACATGATTGTATTAGGTGGTTACCTGAAGGTGAAGCCGGTTGTGAAAATGGAGAATGTGATTAAAGGCCTGAAAAAGTCGTTGCCAGAACGTCACCACCACCTTATTCCAATGAATGAGAAGGCCATTGTGCGTGGTGGAGAAATAATTAATGAAGTTTCGTTGGTGGAATAACCCAACTTGTTCATAAAGTAAAAAGAGCACATCAAAACTGGTGTGCTCTTTTTGTATTATCTGCAAAAGGTTGTGGTTTTAGTCGAGTTCAAAACAAACAAAACCTCGTGCCCGCCATATTTCCATTACATTTTGCCAAGGCATGCAATAGGTATCGAACATTGGGTTATCTGACCTGAGTTCGAGCAGCTTGTCTTCGGTTTGGTGCAGCCGCTTAAAAACAACACCTTCGTCGCGTGTAATAACGATGTGTGGATCGCCCCATTTGAGTTGTTCCCAGTTTTGAGTGTATTCGCAAATGATGTAGGAACCATGTTTGATGGGAAGCATGCTGTCGCCTTCAATTTGAAACACCCGATAGGTTTGGTGTTGCGATAACTCTGCAAAAGGAAGCGAAAAGCGGGGTAAGTCAGCAATAAACTCTGCATCGGCATAGCCGGCTGTATAGCCAGCCGCTGCTTTAACAGGAACCAGCGATACGTGCTCGGCATCACTTTGCTCATCCACAACAATGGGGAGGATTCTGATTTTCTCACCTCTCAGGTGCTCTGGAGTTTCCTTGTCTGCTTTTTGCAGATCAATGTACAGCAGTTCGTCAATCGTTCTTTTATAGACCTCAATTAATTTTTCGAGACTCGATAGTTTAGGCTGCGACTGTCCTTTTTCCCACTTGCGGTAGGTGGAGATAGTAATTTGTAATTGACCAGCCGCCTGACGTTGCGACCAGTTTTTAAGCTGTCGTAAATAAATTATGTTGCTTGATAAATGGTGCATGTGTGGATAACGTGTTTTAAAATCCGGCGCAAAAGTAATATTGTTTATTGAAGATACTGTATGTGATAAGAAGAGAATACAGCAAAAGAATAACTTTGGTGATGTACCTCTTACCTTAATATTAGCCGAAGTATTGTATATTTAATCATAGAAAAGCGCAGTGTGTGTTTATCCCCTCGCTTTTATAGCTAACCTTACTGAATGACTGAATAAATGGTGCATTTTATTGAGATTATTATTTTTGGGGCCCTGGTTCTCTTAAGCTTTTTGCTTATCGCAAACCCATTTAAAACAAATGCAGTTGCCAACCGATGGCTTGGCGTATTTACTTTTCTGTGGTCCTTATACTGGTTAGAAGAAATCATCTTCTTAGCAACCAACAAGGCGATTTCAATTACTTCAATTCCTGTGGTGGGATTTGTTCAGTTTCTGCTTCCTATTACATTTTACTTATGTGTTAAATATTTCACTAATCCCAACTATCGGCTTCGCAGGAGGAGTCTCCTAATTTTAGTGGTGCCCATCGTTTACCTGTTTATTTTGATTTGGCAGCAGAGAACTGGCATCAATCTTCAAGTATTACTCATTGCTTTTTTGTTGTTGCACTCACTGTTTTATGTGACCCTCTCATACGTTTGCATTTTTAAGCACCAGAAGCAAATACAGCGCTTTGCCTCCAATACTGTTGAGATAGATTTACGATGGCTCGAGTACATTATTATTGTGTTGTTTCTGGTGACTTTACTGTTTGCCGGTTTTAATATTCTGTTTTATGAGGCTCCTTTAAACCTTATTATGAATGGTATTACCTTGTGTACCGTTTTTTTTATTGCCTATTATGCGTTGAAGCAAAAAGAAATTTATCCTGTGGATGAGCAGGAGCGTTGCGAGGCACTCAATGTGGGAAGTGAAGATGAAACAGTGTTGCCAAAACGCAAGTTGCTGACTGATGAGAAGCTCGTTGAGCTCAAATCACAGCTCAATGAGTTAATGCAAGACGAGGAGCTTTATTTGGATACCGAATTAAATCTAATCAGCCTGTCGAAACACCTGCAGATTTCAACCAATCACTTGTCGTATGTGATTAATAATGGGTTTGATGAGAACTTCTACAGTTACATCAATAAGTTTCGTATTGAAAAAGCAAAATTGCTTTTGAATGATAAGCGCTTGGCCCATTTGTCAATAATTGGCATTGCATATGAATCCGGGTTTAGTTCAAAAACATCTTTTAATACCACGTTCAAGAAAATGACTGGCCTAACGCCATCAGAATACAAAAATAGATGTTCTGATCTATAGAAGTGCACTTGATGTTTTATTAATGCATTAACTATGAGTGTTCTAAAGAGGGTGTTCATCTCCTCATTCTCGAACATCTGAAGCCTGGTTGCCCTCTACTTTTGTCACGAAACCTAAAAGTAATCGTGATGAAAAATAAAACGAATTCTTCCTATGCAGTCATTACAGGTGCTAGCCAGGGACTAGGTAAAGCATTTGCTTTTGAGTTGGCTCGTTTAGGCCGAAATGTTGTATTGGTTAGCCTGCCTGGCCAGAGTCTGCAGAGTGTTGTCGCTGCAATAAAAGAAGCTTACAATGTTGAAGTCGCCTATTTTGAAACTGACTTTGCCTGCAATGACAACATTATGGAGTTATGTGAATGGCTCAATAGTAATTTCAGCATCGATATTTTAATTAATAATGCCGGTGTGGGTGGCACAACCCGCTTTACTGATGTGGATGTTAACTATATAGAAACCATCATACAGGTAAATGTAAAGGCAACGGCTATTCTTACCCATCAGCTGCTATCAAATTTAAAAAGGCAGCCTTGTTCCTACATCTTAAATGTGTCGAGTATTGCAGCCTTTACGCCGGTAGGTTATAAAACGGTTTATCCGGCTTCAAAAGTGTTTGTTCATTACTTTGCCCGCGGCTTAAGGGCCGAATTAAAAGATTCAAATATCAGTGTCAGTGTGATTCATCCGGGGGCGATGGCTACTAATCCTGAAATTGTTTCACGCATCGAAAAGCAGGGTTTTATCGGTAAGCTTACCTTGTTAAAGCCCGAGAAAGTGGCACAGTTCGCCATTTCTCGTTTGCTGAAGAAAGATTCTGTCATTGTACTGAGTCATCTTACCTGGGTGGTATCAAAACTAATGCCCGAATGGCTGACACTTTATCTGATGACCGGAATTGTGAAGCGTGAGATAAACAATCAACTTGTCTGATGTACAGCTTTAGTTTAAGCACAAATTATCGAAGCATGAAAACCATATTTGTAACTGGAATAAATGGTTTGCTGGGCACCAATCTGGTCAATTTACTATTAAAAAGTGGGTTTAAGGTAATTGGTCTGGTTCGCAGCATCGACTCCTATAAAGGAGAGCGGAGTGAGCACCTGAAAATTATGAGTGGTACTTTGTTTGATGATTATACAGCCATCCTGTCGAGAGTGGATTATGTGATTCATATTGCCGCTGTAACGGGACAGAATATTTTGTCGGAAGCTTATTATTGGAAGGTTAACAGTAATGCCACCAAGCATCTTTATCAGGCGGCCAGCAGCTGTCAGGTTAAGAAGTTTGTGTTTGTGAGTAGTGCAAATACCATTGGCTATGGTTCAAAGGAGAAACCGGGCAGTGAGGAGAGCTGGTTGAGGCAGCCCTTCAGTGATTCGATATATGCCCAAAGTAAGAAATCAGCCGAGAACCATGTTTTATCCGACAATGGAAGTATGGAAACGATTGTGGTTAATCCGACATTTATGCTTGGTGCTTTTGATACCAAGCCCAGCTCGGGCAAAATTGTATTGATGGCATGGAAAAAAAAGATGGTGTTTTATCCTCCCGGAGGTAAGAATTTTGTCCATGTTGAAGATGTGGCCAAAGGGATTTTATATGCCTTGCAAAAGGGACGAAATCGGAATAGATACCTTCTATCCAATGAAAACTTGTCTTATTACGAGTTTTTTCAAAAGCTGAATAGCGTGTGTCAGCAAAAGCCTGTTATGGTAAAAGTTCCAAAGGTGATTTTACTGGCGGTTGGTTATTTGGGCGATTTTATGCGACGTGCGAATGTGGCTACAAGTTTGAGCTCTGTTAATATGCGCATATTATGCATCAATAACTACTACGCCAACAATAAGTCGACAGAGGAGTTAGGGCTTAGTTATCAACCTATTGATGAGGCGATCGCCGATGCCGTGAGCTATTTCGAGCAAGGAATTTCTTCTTAAATATTTGACTGTCCATAGCGGGTAAGCTTAAAAAGATGATTGGGCGATTTTACCATTGTAAGAAACTGACGGCAGTTTAAAAAAACTAACGAGCTATTGTGATGAAAGATGATAAATTAAATAGAATGCTATTGATGCTGATGCTGTTGATTTGGGCTATTAATGCCAACTCACAGCTCAAAACAAAAGCAAATTATAAGGCCTTGTTGAGCAATGCCAGGTGCGATAATTGGCAGGCTATAAAACATGAAGAGGGCGTTGATATCAGGTATCGTTGGCTGACCTTCGGCGATACGCTTAAAACACGTGAACTTATGCTGAGCTTTTCCGTGAGGGCAAGCGTTCAGAATGTATTGCATTATTTGCGCTCTGAGTCTGCTTTGTCAAGTTGGAATTTAGGTGTGCGAGATTTAAATGTATGGACAGACTCTGATTCGACCTGGCTCACGCACATGATTTATGATATTCCCTACCCTCTGTCGCAACAGGATTTGGTTACTCAAAACACCATTGTTGAGAGCAGTGGAGATGTATTGATTGATGTTGATGCTGCACCTGCATTGGTGAGCAGGCTCCCTAATGTAAATCGGCAGCAGTTTTACTTTGGTCAGTGGAGGTTAAAGACACAGCCAAACGGAAAAACCGCTGTGACGTTTTCGCTTGTCTCCTTATCTAAATCCAGGATTCCACGGTTTATCCGCGATCCGATTATTCAAAATAAATTACTCGGCTCTTTTATAAAGCTGAAAGAGTTGTCTGCCAATCGGATGGAAATTGTTTCTGTCGGTCGAGTATTGTAACAACTGTCGCGCAGGAGTTGCTGAAACGGTTGAGCTTTCAAGAAGGTTTGAGTAGGTGGGTTGTGAACCTGTAACTGTGTGTCGATAAAAGCTACAGTCTCCTCAATCTGTTTTGGTTATCTGGCCAAAAAATCGGGTTTTAATGTTTAAAAGCATCCAATCCAACCGGGCTTTTCTTTTTTTAAGTATTCATGTTTAAACATTTTAGTGTTAGTTTTGTCACCGTGAATCATCAGTCTCAACATATCAACTGTAAATCGGTTAGCCGCTTTAAAAAGTGGAGCCGAAAAGGTTACGCCATTTTCGGATCACTTGGGCATGTCGTGCACATTGGCCGTCTGTCGGTTGATTTGGTGCAATGGATTGGCCAGGTTGTACTACATGTTGAAACAACGCTCCAACAGGCCTTAGAGCTTGAGCAGGATGATGATGATTTAAAAGAAATAAATGAAGAGGCATTGCTTACATTGGTTTTACAAACGAATGAAGAGGCATGTGCTGTAATGAATAACGAACATTATTAACAACCGTCAGCAGGGGTAATCCTTGTTGGCGGTTTTTTATTTTATGCATATGGTACAAGAGATTACCGAACGAATTCTACAAGGCGGGGCGCTGACCCATGAAGAAGCCTTGGCTTTGGTTCACCTGGAGAACAAAGACGAACTTTATAGGGCCGCCGATGTGCTGCGTCGCCACTTTAAGGGCGATTTTATGGAAATGTGCTCCATCATGAATGCCAAATCGGGCAAATGCACGCAAAACTGCAAATGGTGCTCACAATCCATGTTTCATAATACCAATGTGGAGGAGTATGAGCTGGTTGATTTAAAAGAAGCCGAGCAGCTGGCCGAGGAAAATGCAAGTAAAGGTGTTTATCGCTTCTCCTTGGTGACCAGTGGACGAGCAATTTCCAACAGCAACCTGGATAAGTTGTGCGGGGTGTACAAAAGCATTCAGCGTAAAACACCCATTCACCTGTGTGCTTCAATGGGCTTGTTAAACCGTTCGCAACTCGGTAAGCTGCGGGAAGCAGGTGTTGGGCATTACCATTGCAATATCGAAACGGCACCATCTTTTTTTAAAGAGGTGTGTACCTCGCATACCATGGAAGATAAAATTCGCACCATAAAGGCAGCCCGTGCAACTGGTATGGGCATTTGTTCAGGAGGTATCATTGGCATGGGCGAAACCATGGAGCAGCGCATCGAAATGGCCTTTACCCTGTCGGAGTTGGAGATTGAGTCCATCCCATTGAACGTGCTGATGCCGGTGGAAGGCACCCGGTTAGCTGCTGCAAAACCTTTGTCGGATGAGGAGGTCTTGACCACTTTTGCTCTCTTTAGGCTGATTAATCCTAAAGCTAACATTCGTTTGGCCGGCGGTCGCAACCTGATTAGTCATATTCAGGATAGGGCTTTAAAAGCCGGAGTGAGTGCTGCTTTGGTGGGTGATTACTTAACTACTGTTGGTACCAATATCAATCAGGATAAAGAGGCATTTAGCGGTGCCGGTTTTTCACTTGACCATGAATTATTGAAAGAAAAGACCTGTTGTAAAGCCTAATTGGAGTTTCAAATGGATATAAATCAACTGATTGACACTGACCGCGAGCATGTGTGGCATCCCTATACTTCCATAGTTAAGCCGCTGCCTGTTTATCCGGTTGAAAGAGCCGAAGCCTGTACTATTTATCTTAAGGATGGTCGTGCGTTAACGGATGGAATGTCGTCGTGGTGGGCGGCCATTCATGGCTATAATCATCCGGTTTTAAATGGGGCTGTTGAGAAGCAGTTAAAAAGTATGTCGCATGTAATGTTTGGTGGATTGACGCATGAGCCGGCCGTCGAGCTGGCTTCCCGCTTAATTACGCTTACTCCACCGGTTTTACAAAAGGTTTTCTTTAGCGATTCGGGGTCAGTAGCTGTTGAGGTGGCCATGAAGCTGGCACTGCAGTATTGGATAGCACGAGGACAGAGCGAGAAGTCGAAGTTTGCCACCATACGTTCCGGCTACCACGGCGATACCTGGATTGCCATGTCGGTTTGCGATCCGCACACGGGGATGCACCACATATTCAGTAAAGCTTTGCCGGTGCATTTTTTTGCCTGTCAACCGAAGTGCCCGTTTGGTTCATCTGCTATTCAGTCCGATTTAGAGGCGGTACATGCCATTTTGCAAAAACACCACGCTGAAATCGCCGCTTTCATTCTGGAACCAATTGTGCAGGGGGCAGGAGGTATGTGGTTTTATTCAGCTGACTACTTACGTGAGTTGAGGTCGCTGTGCAAGCGTTACAATGTATTGCTCATTGCCGATGAAATTGCTACCGGCTTCGGGCGTACCGGTAAGCTCTTTGCTTGCGAGCATGCTGGTGTAGCGCCCGATATTATGTGTCTGGGGAAGGCCATTACAGGTGGTTACATGAGCTTTGCCGCGACTTTAACCACCAATCAGGTGGCTGAAACCATCAGTAATGGTCAGCCGGGTGTGTTTATGCACGGGCCCACTTTTATGGGAAATCCTCTGGCCTGTGCGGTAGCCAATGCAAGCATTGATTTACTGCTGCAGTCAGGCTGGCAACAGAAAGTGCAGCACATAGAAGCGCAACTTCAAAAGGGCCTGAGTGCTTGCTCGCAATTACACAATGTGAAAGAGGTGCGTTGCTTAGGGGCGATTGGTGTAGTGGAGCTGCATCAGCCGGTTGATATGGCTGTTGTGCAAAAACGTTTTGTGGAATTGGGGGTTTGGGTCCGTCCCTTTGGGCGAAATGTTTACCTGATGCCACCTTTCATTATCCGTGATGATGAATTGGAAAAGCTATGTTCAGCAGTTTATAAAGTTGTTAAAGAGGAGGGGGAGAAATGACTTATGAAGAACAGCTGGCTGGGTTAGAGGCGACAGGGTTGCTGCGTGAGTTAAGGGCTGTGCAGCAGCTAGACGGTGCGTATTGTCGGTACAAAAATCGGCATTTGCTCAACCTTACATCCAACGACTATTTGGGCTTGGCCAATAATGAATGGCTCAGGCAGTTCTTTTATCATCAGCAGGAAGAAAGCGGGATGTTTCATTTCGGAGCTTCGTCCTCGCGCTTACTAACGGGTAACACAGCGCTCTATGATGAAGTGGAGGACCTGTTAAAAAATTACTACAAGACTGAGGCGGCTTTATTTTTCAACAGCGGCTATCATGCCAATATGGGTATTTTACCGGCTTTGGCCGACAAGCAGGACTTAATACTATCTGATAAACTGTGTCATGCCAGCCTGATTGATGGCATACGATTGTGTAATGCTGACCACGTGCGCTACCGACATCTCGATTATGTGCAGCTGGAAGCCATCTTAGCTAAGCGGCGACACCTTTATCAACGGGTTTTTATTGTCACCGAGTCGGTGTTTAGCATGGATGGCGATGTGGCCGATTTGAAACAGCTTGTGGCAATTAAAGAGCAGTACGATTGCACTTTGTATGTAGATGAAGCCCATGCGGTTGGAGTGTTGGGCGATAAGGGCTTGGGGGTGTGTGAGGTGCAGCA
This sequence comes from Carboxylicivirga taeanensis, assembly GCF_051851475.1. NCBI lineage: Bacteria > Pseudomonadati > Bacteroidota > Bacteroidia > Marinilabiliales > Marinilabiliaceae > Carboxylicivirga > Carboxylicivirga taeanensis. The sequence continues at coordinate 316,483 of NZ_JBPUSJ010000002.1, forward strand.
GGTAAGCCCTCGCATTGATATAATTGTGGGTACATTGGGTAAGGCTTATGCATCGCTTGGTGCTTTTGCTGTTGTAAGCAGTGCCATGAAGCGCCTGTTGGTTAATAAGTCGCGCACTTTAATCTATACCACCGCTTTGCCACCGGTTAATATGGCCTGGACGAAGTTCATCATCGAGCGGATGGCCGGTTTTAGTGATGAGCGACAACGTTTAAGCAGTCTTTCGGAGTTTATGTGTGAGGCTTTGCTCAACAAAGGGTATCCGGTGCAGCAAAGTCACATTATACCCGTTTTGTTGGGAGCCAATAGAGTGGCAGTGCAATTGGCCGAACACCTGCAAAAAGAGGGCTATTTGGTGTTTCCCATTCGTCCGCCAACGGTGCCGCTAAATACCGCAAGGTTGCGTATCTCATTAACATCAACGATGGAGAAGGGCGATTTAGAGCACTTCTTGCAGTATATCCCTAATAATCAATAATGATGAAATACAAATGGTTACATAAGAATGAATCGGAAAGGCTGATCCTGTTTTTTAACGGATGGAGTTGTGATGAGCACCCTTTTAAAGCCATTGGTGATGGTGGCAATGATGTGCTGATGGTCTATGATTATCGCGATTTAGCCTTGCCAAACCAGGTGATTGAAGCCATGGAGCACTACCAAAGTGTTTCAGTGGTCGCCTGGTCTTTTGGGGTCTGGGTGGCTCAGGTGGCGCTGGAGCCACTTAAAAATAACCTGGAGCGCACCATTGCGGTTAATGGTACAGGAGCGCCTGTTGATAAGGCTTTGGGTATTCCGCCGCCAATAGCAATGGGGACCTTATCGGGCCTGAATGACAGAAACCTGCAAAAGTTTCAGCGACGCATGTTTTGCACGCAGCAGCAATGGATGCAATTTAGAGGGAATCAGCCGATTCGCCCTATGGATGAGGTTAAGGATGAGCTGTTTCTTCTTTTGCAGCATGTTAAAGTACAGAAATTGACAGGTGATTTTTACGATACTGCTTTTATTGGTTCTTGTGATCTAATATTTCCTACGACCAATCAGCATAATTATTGGAAAGACAAGGCAACAGTCATTGAATTGGAACACGGACATTTTTGCTTTTATGAATTTGAAAACTGGGAGAAACTCATTCATTTAACTAAGTGATATGGTAGAGGAATTATTAGAACTGAAGCCTCAGATAGATAAAGTCTTGCTGAAGAAACGCTTTGAATCGGCTGCATCGACTTACTGTGCACATGCAAAAGTTCAGCAACACATGGCCGTTCGTTTGGTCGAAATGGCACAAATGTATTTACCAATCAAGCAAGAAAGATTGATGGAGTTTGGCTGTGGAACAGGCTTATTAACCCAGCAAATTATTAAGTATTTTTCAGTAGGTGATTATGTAATCAACGATTTGGTCGATCGCGTAAGTGGCCTGGTTCATACCATCCTCAAGAATAGAGTTGCAAAGCAGCAATTTATTGCCGGAGATGTTGAGTGCCTCGATTTGCCAGATGCATTGGATAGTATCTGGTCGGGTGCAACCATTCAGTGGATAAACCAATTGCAGCCATTTTTTTATAAACTATCTCAGCACCTGAAACCCGGAGCTTACTTGCTTGTGTCGTCATTCGGACCCAATAACTACAAGGAGATAAAAGCCACAACCGGCAATGGAATCGCTTATAAAACAAAGGAGCAGTTGATTTCTGCGGCAAGCAGTGGTTTTGAGCTGATGGCTTTTGAGGAGTGGCACGAGCAGTTGTGGTTCAGTACGCCATTGGAGGTGCTAAAACACATGCGTAGCACCGGAGTAAATGGTGTTTCTGCATGTTCCTGGACCAAGGGTAGAATGAGTACCTTCTGTAATTCCTACAGCCAATTGGCTCAATCTGATGGGTATCCGCTCACCTATCATCCTTATTTAATGGTATTCAAAAAGAACTAAATATGTCAACTTACTTTATAACAGCCATTGATACCGATGCCGGAAAAACAGTGGTGACCGGCTTGCTTGCTAAATTCATTAAAGAGCTTGGTCGAGATGTTATCACCATGAAGCTGTCGCAAACCGGGTGTGAAAAGTTGTCCGATGATATTGTAATGCATCGGCAGATAATGGGAATGGAGCTTAGCAACGATGATCAAAATGGCCTGACTTGTCCTTATTTATTCCAGTTTCCGGCCAGTCCGCATTTGGCTGCAGCAATGGAAAACAGGCGCATATCAGAAAAAGTATTGATAAAAGCCATTGATGCTATAGAAAAGAAACACGACCATGTACTGGTTGAAGGTCTGGGAGGGCTGATGGTGCCCATTAATGAAGAGTTGCTGGTAGTTGACTTTATTCAGATGTACAGTGTTCCAGTTATTTTAGTGACATCAGGTCGTCTGGGGTCAATCAATCATACCCTGTTAACTTTAGAAGCTTTAAAGGCGCGGAACATTCCTGTTTATGGTCTTATTTATAATCACTACCCAGTTACTGCACCTGAAATTACAGCCGATTCAGCATTGCTAATTAAGTCATATCTGCAACGTTATTATCCTGCGGCATTGTGGGGCGAAGTGCCGGTTCTCGATCATGATGCCTGTACCGGTAAAGCGCTAAAACTAAATGGTTGGTTTGAGTAAATTTGGCAGAGCACGGCTTTCTTTTTTGAATGGGGTATCGCCATCATAACTAATTGCTGCATCTCTGTTCTTTTTTTGTCCTGCTTTATGCTGTATATTTCTTTCTTTTTTGCTAACTTTTTGAAGCTAATGATTAAAACCTGACACTATGAAAGGGGGACACATCAACTTAATAGATCTCGATTTTGAGTATAAAATATGGAAGAATCGATTGGAGCTGTTTATTAATGAGATTGATATTCTTAAAGACAGGAATGAAGAAGTTAAAGATGAGGAGTTTATAGCTGAACTTAATACAGTGGAGTTAATGGTTCTCGACGAGCACAGTGAGCAGTTGAAAAAGCTGGTGAACCGAATTAAGGTGCAGGAGAATGAACTTCAATTCTACAATAAGGATTTTCCTATTACGCAATCGCATCAGTATTTTAAAGATCATGAAGTCTTGCGGGTGAAGGTGGCAGATATTTCCGAGGTGCATTTTTATAGGGTGGCCGACTTAATGAAGGCTCTTGGTATTTAGTGCTGTTCTCAGAAATGGCTTTGGAAAATAGATTGCAGCAAAGGAGGAAGCAGGTGCTTTATTTGGCCACGCACTATTTCTGTTTTGAAACATCTGTTGATGTGATAATTGTCAACTTTTCGCGCGGATGCATTTGATAGTTTTGTAACAAAAATATGCAGGTGCGCCTATTGATTTGTGCAATGTATGCTGCAGTAGACGATTGTCAAAATGAAGGAGAACAGAAAAGTACACGCTATATTTTTTAGTCCGGCCAGATCAACAAAGAAAGTAGTGGAGGCCGTTGCTTCAGGTATTTGTGGCGAAATTGTTATTCATGATATTACACAAGGCATTCAGAAAGCAATCACTATAGACTCAGGTGATGTGGCTGTTGTGGGTGTGCCTGCCTATTCGGGCAGAGTGCCCGCTTTAGCCCGGCAATATCTGGAGCAGATAAAGGGCAACGGGGCAAGAGCTGTGATGACTTGTGTTTATGGCAATAACGACTACCAGTTCACCCTGGATGAATTGGTGCAAATTTGCAGCGATGCCGGGTTTATTCCCATTAGTTCGGGCGCTTTTGTTGCGCGTCACTCTATTTTTCAGGAGGTGGCAAAAGGGCGTCCGGATAAAAATGATTTGGATAAGGCCCGGCAATTTGGAAAACAGAGTGTAAGGCATTCTCGCATAGGTGCTGATGGTAAACGCCGGCTGAGATGCCAACATCCAAATCATCCTGCTGGCGAAGTGCCGCTTGTGGCAAAGGTTAATTCCAACTGTAATTTTTGCGGTGCTTGTGCGCGTCTCTGCCCGGTAGGTGCCATTGATATACACAATCCGGCGAAAACCAATAAAAAGAAATGCATTGCCTGTGCCCGTTGTGTCGAGATGTGCTCCTATAATGCCCGCAAGTTTAGTGGCCTGATGTATTACATGGCGCGTAAGCGTTTTGAAGAGAAGAATAAGGAGCGCAAAGAGATAGAGGTATTTATTCCTTTATAGAACCTACCTCAGTATTGAAATGATGAAGTCGCATGGCACAAATAGCAAGCGCTCGAGTTATCAGTTCAACAATTTTCCTTTCCTTTGCATAAAATAACTAGAAACATGTACAAGGACTTTAAAACACGTATCAAAGTTAAAGCAGAAATGGAAGATGCTTTTGCTGCCTTTATTAACCCATTTACCATTGAGCTTTGGAGCGGGTATCCGGCTGTGATGAGTAAAGAACCAGGCTCCGAGTTTTCCTTGTGGGAAGGAGATATTGTGGGGCGTGTTTTGGAAGTTGAAGAAGAAAAAAAGATTGTGCAGGAATGGTTCTTTGGTGAGCAGGAGGAACCTTCTGTGGTAACTATTAAGTTTTTTCCGCAAGGAGGCTCAAAGGTGCAAATAGACCTGTTGCACACAAATATTCCTGAAGAAGCCTATGACGACATTGTTGAAGGCTGGAATGACTATTACCTAGGGGCAATAAAAACCTTCCTGGAGCTGGAATAGCAGGCCTAAAAAGTAGGGCCAGACCATTGAAAGTGGCTTTCGGTAGTCTGGCTTAAAATAGCTTACTCAACGGCAACTTTAATCACAATCTTTTCAACCTTTGTTGGCGCATCAATGCTGATGCAAGGTGCATGTAGGTCTTCGGGGTAAAGTATGCAGCCCGTTCCGGCAGTTAGTCTGAATGAGGAATAGTCGGCTACTTTTGGAAAATGCAAGTCGTTTGTTGCATCGTAGGCAGCCTCCTTAATAACCCTGTTAATGGGGGCCACTAAAATCTGTTCCGTGCCTTTATGGATATACTGGATATCAATATATTTTTTGTGTCCTTCTATTTTAGCCTCGCTAATAGATTTGGTTTCATAGGTTTGGAAGATGGCGAACACCTTTCGTCCATCAATTTCAATTTCCACAGGAGCATCTTTTTTTACTCCCGCAAAAATATTGCTCAAGTCGGTTTTGCTTAAGTACTCGAGAGCGGTGCGGATTGAAGCACTGCCGGTTTGTTTGCTCAGCGTTGTTAGGCTGCCTAATATTGCCATTGTATCAATTTTAAGGTTGGTGTAAAGATAATGCATTTTTAGTTGTCGGAGACGCTAAAAATAAAGAGCCGGCGACTGAAGTCCGGCTCATTATCGGTTTAGTTGTGCAAATACTAGGTAAAAACATTGACTGGCAATGTTGGATTATATCGATTTTGGTTTTATTACTGACAGTGAATGTACCTTAGAACTAGTTCGCGAATTTCTTCATTTTTACCATATAAGCGCTCGCTAAGGTTGCTGTCTTCAAAGCCTTTGAGTTTGTTAATGGTGTGTGAAATAACTCTTTCCGGGAAGATGCCGTTTTTCTCAAAAAGATGCCTTTTATGCTCGAGTCGCACAGCAGATTCGTAACACGAAGTGGGCAGTTGTTCAAGGCCTCCCTCTGGCATTTTGTGAAAGATATTTCCGCTAACGTAGAGTTTCTCTGCTCTCTCCAGGCTGTCTGGTAGATTTAAACCATGCTCGGCTGCAGTAATTAGTCCTGCTATGGTCAGATGGATATTTGCAGAACCATCTGGTGCCCTAAATTCAACTGTTTGCTTACTATCAGTGGGCGCGGTCGTTATTTCTACACCAGGATTGGCATCATAAATCATTTGTTCAACTCCTCCGGTCCAGCCCAAAGGAACACGCACCAGGGCTGAACGGTTGCGATCGCCCCAGCAGATGTTGGTTGGAGCTTCCTGATGAGGTACCAGGCGCAGATATGAGGTAGGGATGGTGTTGCCAAAAGCAGTGAGCGCATCGGCTACATCAAGTATGCCGGCAATCACTTTTTTAGCAACCTCACTTAAGCCATCACTGCCCAGCATAATGTTTTTCCCGTCTTTTTCTACCAGCATGTGAAAATGAAGGCCGCTGCCAGCCTTGCCAACTGTAATTTTGGGAGCAAAACTGATCTCCACATTCAGTTTCTCGGCCAGCATACGAAGAACCCATTTGGCAATGAGCATTTGATCGGCCGCAAACTCCGGGTCAGTAGGTAAAAATTCGATTTCATGCTGCTCGTAAGCCTCATTGCCAGCAGTGAACGTGCCCACTTCGGCATGGCCGTATTTTATTTGGCCGCCGCATTGAGCAATCAGTTTAAGCGCTTCCTTGCGCATAGCTTCAAACTTCGCAAAAGGTTCTGATTCGTGGTAGCCTCTTTGATCAGATCCCGGGAAAATGCTTGAGCGCTCACTGTTTACGTAATATTCTAATTCACCCAGAAACTTCATTGACATTCCGGTAGCCTCCCTAAAGTGCTGGTGGGCTTTGCGTAAAATATTTTCGGGCGCCGATTCTAAGGCCTGACCTTTGTGATCGTAAAATGAGCACAAAATCTCCAGCGATGGTATTTCCGAAAACGGATTTAAAAATGCCGTGCGGTAGCGAGGTACCACATACAGATCGCTGCTGCCGGCTTCCATAAACGAAAAAAGACTGGAGCCATCCACACGCTCGCCTGCTGATAAAATGGCGTCAAGGTGTTCACGGCTGGAAGCAACGAAGTTCAGGCTTTTTAACCGGCCGTCTTCCGCAACATACCTGAAATTAAGCATTCTAATCTCATTCGCTTCCATGTATTTGATAATGTCTTCTTTGGTAAATTCAGAAGTGGGCTTCTGGAGATATCTGACAAGTGGATTTGGATTTAATGTTACTGATAAATTCATGGTTGTCATTTAATATTTTGAGAATTGCAAGATGCTAATTGTGAAAAGTCAATTTGATGATGAAAATCATATAGTTTATAAAAATGACATGTTTTAGAGCAGAATACAGGGTTGATGTGTCACCTCATTCAAAAAATAGGCATAAAAAATAATTCAGTATGGGGTTGCGTGAGTACTAGTAGAATATTTACTATTCAAAAAGGAAATAGTTACAGGTAGAAATTGTTGATTACATGGAAATGCGACTGGCGATTGGTGTGATTTTTGTATGTTTACTGCTTCAAAATTAGAAGGTATGCGTTTATTCGGAGTCATCGTTTTACTAATCCTTAGTTCTCACTTATTAAGTGCCCAAAATGAGGTGTTTGATCAAACTTCTATAAAGTTTACCGAACCAGAGAGCAGTATAGCCGTTGATAGTTTGGCAGTGACTGATTTTTCAGTAAATGTTGGACTGAGCGCATTTACCAATTTTGAAGGAGCATATGGTTTTAATACCTACGTGGCACCTACATGGTCAGTACTTCCCTTTAAAAAGTTTCAGGTGGATATTATGCCCTTTGCCAGTCGTACCAACTACTACAATATACCAGCCTGGGGCATGAGTGATGCAACAAGGCTTACATTGGACGAAACCATGCTTCAATTTGGGGTGTATGCTCAGGGCACCTATATGATCAATGAAAAGTGGTATGCTGGGGCAGGTGTTTTTCTGGATACTAATATTCCTGAAAGCTCCAACTCTTCGCTAAAAGGAGTCAGTAATTATGGTGCTTCAACTTATGTTGGGTATAAATTCTCCGATCATTTTAGTGCAGAGGTATCTTTTGGCGTGAGTAAATACCCATCATTCTACATGCCATCACCCGGATTTATGCCAATGGTACATCCCCGAAATCCGTATAATCGATTCTGATTTTTCAGAAGGACTCATACATATAGGTTAAGTAATTAGTGCATTGTTCATAAGGACCTGTCGAGTGGGCCTCAAGTTGTCTTGTCACTTTCAGATATAATTAATATCTTCAAGTAGCTCAATCTTAGTTATGTACATCCTAAATCTCATGCATTATGCTCAACATTGCTCTATTTGGTCCTCCGGGCGCGGGTAAAGGCACACAGTCCGAATTTCTAATTAAAAAGTACAATTTGTTTTACATCTCCACTGGCGATATTTTGAGAAAGGAGCTGGCTGAAGAAACAAAACTTGGACTCCAGGCAAAGCATATTATTGCGCAAGGCGGACTGGTTTCTGATGAAATTATTGTGCAGATCATTGAGAAAACCATCAAAAATAACCCCGATGCCAATGGATTTTTATTCGATGGATTTCCACGCACATTTGTACAGGCCTATATCTTGGAAGGGTTAATGATTAAGCTCAATACCAAACTTGATTTATTAATTAGCATTGAAGTGCCGGAAGAGGTATCTGTTGAACGCCTTTTACTGCGAGGAGAGACCTCAGGGCGCTTGGATGATAATGAGCAGGTTATACGCAACCGGCTGCGAGAGTACGATGAAAAAACCAAGCCTGTTCTCGATTTTTACAAGCAGCAAGGGACTTATGTTTCAGTGAACGGGGTGCAAAAAATTAAGAAGGTAACGTCTGATATTCGAAAAGCCGTTAATAAAGTGGTTGGGAAAAAGCAGGTGAACATTGTTTTATTTGGTTATCCTGGCTCCGGGCGCGGGTCCTTGGGCAAAGCTATCGCTGAAAAATACAAGCTGGAGTTTGTATCCACCGGTGATATGATTGATGAGGAAATTAGCAAAGGCACACCGCTCGGCCTGCAAGCAAAAGAGCTGTATGAGAACGGACAACTAGTACCTGATGAAATGGTGATCCGACTGATTGAGCGGAAGATTGAGCATTCGAAAAAGGCCAAAGGTTTTATTTTTAAAGGTTATCCACGTACTTTAGTTCAGTCTTACATCCTAGATGGAATATTACACAAGCACGATGCCATTATCAATAAGATAATCGAGTTAAAAGTGGATACGCTTGAGCTGATTAAGCGGCTCGATAGTAGGAGTAAAACAGCGGCCTGTATGCCGTATGATACCAGTACAGAAAAAATTGTTAAGCGTTTGCAGGAACATCAGGATAAAACCCTACCTGTAATTGAAAAGTACCGGGAGATACATGATGTGGTGGAAATTAATGGAACAGATGCCTTTGATAAGGTGATGGCGCGTGTGTCCTGTGAGATCGAAAGCAGCTTTAAAACTATGGATTAGATGGCGGTAAGGCACAGGCGGATTTCAAAGGGCAAGGGGATTACCAGTTTATCTGATTCCTTTTGTTAAACCGCAATGGACCACCAAAAAAGAAACCACCTCGCACAAATGAGGTGGTTCTGTTATTTTGATGTCAACCAAGCAGCGCCTATAGTTCAATAATTTTATCTTCTTTTGTTTGGGCATCCACAGCCGTAATAGCCGCCATGTCAACAATTTCGCGCACAGAGCATTGCTGTTGCAAAACGTGTATGGGTTTTTTTATGCCCAACAGAATCGGACCAATTATTTCTGCTTGCCCCAATTCGTTCATCATTTTATAGGCAATGTTTCCGGAGCTGAGGCTTGGAAAGATAACCGTGTTAACCTCTCTGTTTCCCAGTTTCGAGAATGGGAAACGACTGGCTCTAAGTTCGGGGTTAAAAGCATAATTGGCCTGCATTTCGCCATCAACCAGTAAATCGGGATAGTTTTCGTGCAAGTACTCCACAGCATTTCTTACTCTCAGGGGACTGCCATTGCGGGTAGAGCCAAAGTTGGAGTAGGAAACCAGCGCTACCACCGGCTCAATATTAAACTTTCTCACTTCGTTAACAGTCAATAGAGTTGTGTCGGCCAGGGTGCGGCCCGAGGGCTGGTAGTTAACCGTGGTGTCGGCAAAGAAGTATGGCCCTTTTTTGGTCATCACAATGTACATCCCAGCAATGTGGTTGAGCGTATTGTTGGTGCCTGCAATTTGAAGAGCCGGCCTTATTGTGTCGGCGTACTTATTGGAAAAACCACCGATAAAGCCATCAGCATCTCCATTTTCAACCATCATTATACCAAAGTAATTCGGATCAAGCATCTGATTGAGTGCTCCTTCTCTATTGAGGCCTTTGCGTTGTCTTTTCTGGTAGAGCAACTCGGCATAGGCTTGACGTCTGGAAGCCTGATCGGCTGCTTTATTATCGATGATTTCTAAATCGTGCACACTCAGGTTATTCTCTTTTGCGATTTCTTCAATTTTCTGGCGGTCGCCCAACAGTATAGGTTCGGCAATCTTTTGTGAACGAACAACTTCAATCGCTTTCAGAACTTTAAAGTTATCCGCATCAGAGAATATGATTCGCTTGAGGTCCGCTTTAGCCCGTGTTCTGATGTCGCGAATAAGTTTGTTATAGATGCCCATCCGTTTCATCAGATCAATTTTATATTGCTCCCAATCGGCAATGTCCAATCTGGCTACACCCGTTTCCATGGCTGCTTTGGCCACAGCAGGGGCTATTTCGGTGATCAGCCGTGGGTCAAGGGGTTTGGGGATGATGTATTCTTTACCAAAAATAAGGTTTTGACTTTTGTAGGCGGCATTCACTTTATCGGGGACATCCTTTTTAGCCAATTCGGCGAGCGCATAAACGGCTGCTTTTTTCATTTCCTCATTAATGGCTTTGGCGCGCACATCAAGGGCGCCTCTAAAGATAAATGGGAAACCCAATACATTGTTCACCTGATTAGGGTAGTCAGAGCGGCCTGTTGCAACAATTACATCGGGACGGGCAGCAATGGCTTCCTCATAGCTTATTTCCGGAACCGGATTGGCCAAGGCAAACACAATAGGATTGGGAGCCATGCTTTTGACCATGGCCTGATTCAAAACATTGCCTTTTGATAGACCAAGAAACATATCGGCTCCCTGTATCACTTCTTCTAGCGCGGTGAGTTCACTATCCTGGGCAAATTCAATTTTGTATTTATTCAGGTTCGTTCTGCTGGTTGTCATCAGCCCTTTGCTATCTAGCATCCACACATTTTCACGTTTCACGCCCAGGCTGATGTACAACTTGGAGCACATAATTGCCGAGGCGCCCGCTCCATTGACAACAACTTTAATTTCATCGATTTTTTTGCCGGCTATTTCTAAAGCATTGAGCAGGCCGGCGGCTGAAATGATGGCCGTGCCGTGCTGATCGTCGTGGAAAACGGGAATATCTAATTCTTGTTGGAGGCGCGTTTCTACTTCGAAGCACTCAGGGGCTTTAATGTCTTCCAAATTAATACCTCCAAATGTTGGCGCTATGGCTTTAATTACTTTTACCATTTCATCAACATTTTTTTCATCAATTTCAATATCGAAAACATCAACATCCGCAAATACTTTAAAAAGTAAGCCTTTTCCTTCCATAACAGGTTTCCCGGCTATCGGACCGATATCTCCGAGGCCTAAAACTGCGGTTCCGTTGGATATTACCCCAACCAGGTTGCCTTTTGCTGTGTAACGATAAGCATCGTCAGGATTTTGTTCAATTTCTTTGCAAGGTTCGGCTACCCCGGGTGAGTAAGCAAGCGATAGGTCGAGCTGTGAGCTGTAAGGTTTGGTTGGAATGACTTCAATTTTACCTGGCCGTCCATTTTCATGATACTGCAAGGCATCTTGTTTTGTGGTAGACATGTGTAGTTAGTTTTATATTGTGGCAAATGTTGAGATTTTAAATTAATTCTTAGTTGATAAATAGCCAGTTTATAACATAACTTATATCACTCTTAAGGTTATTGAAAGTTACCTATTCGGTTTTTCAAAGTCCAAAATATCTTTCGGAATCTTTAGAAAAAGATGCAGCTTTTTGCCTTTGCTCATAATTATCCAGGACGAAGGATAGTGGATTATTAATATTTGTTAAGTATTGAGGAGCGTGTTGGGGGCTATTGGGGCAATTAATGTGTTATTGCGGGCGTCAAGTAATTGAACAAGTTGTTATTATGAGTGTTTTCACTCAGTGGGTTGATTGAGAATAGTTGGGGGCAGCTGATTTGAAGAGACTTTTTTTACGAGACGTTTAAGTCGCTTGGCTCATAACAAATTATTAACTTTGCAAGCTGTAGCTAATGAAACATTAGTTAGCTGGTAAAAAATGGTAATAGAATAAAACTACTCACATCGGGTATATAAATTGGATGTAATATGTCAGTTGCTCAAAAAGGACGTAAAAAAGTGACCACTCACGTGTTGAGTGAGATGAAGATGCGCAGTGAGAAAATAGCCATGCTTACGGCTTATGATTATTCGCTGGCGAAGATTGTTGATAGTGCCGGTGTGGATGTGATTCTTGTTGGCGATTCAGCATCGAATGTGATGGCAGGATGGGAAACGACACTGCCTATTACGCTGGACCAAATGATTTACCACGGGGCCTCGGTTGTGCGTGCTGTGCAGCGTTCGTTGGTAGTGGTTGACATGCCATTCGGTACTTATCAAGGGAATTCTAAAGAAGCCCTCACATCGGCCATTCGAATAATGAAAGAAACGGCAGCCGATGCAGTTAAGTTAGAAGGTGGAAGTGAAATTCTGGAATCGGTGCAGCGCATATTGTCAGCTGGCATACCTGTGATGGGACACTTGGGATTGACCCCTCAGTCGATTCACAAATTCGGAACTTACACCGTGCGTGCCAAGCAGGAAGAAGAAGCTAAAAAGTTAATCGAGGATGCTCATTTACTCGAGGAGGCAGGCTGTTTTGGAATTGTGCTCGAGAAAATTCCCGCCAGCCTGGCCGGTCAGGTAGCCGGAGAACTAAAAATACCAGTAATTGGTATTGGAGCAGGTCATCAAGTTGATGGGCAAGTTTTGGTGTTGCATGATATGTTGGGCATAACTCATGAGTTTTCGCCACGATTCCTACGTCGTTATCACAACTTGTTTGCCGAGATTCAGGGAGCAGTAGGTAGTTACATCAATGATGTAAAAAGTGTTGACTTCCCCAATGAACGGGAGCAGTATTAGAAATGTGAACTGCCACTAAAATGACAAATAATAGGGGAGGTGAGCAGTGGTTGCCTTACCAGGTTTAAAATATAATTGATTGCATTAACGCTAAATAGCTAGAAGCGAATAGAATGAAAAAACTGGATATATTATACGAAGATAACCACATAATTGCTGTCAATAAGTCCTCGTCAGACATAGTGCAGGGCGATAAAACTGGCGATGAAACTCTGAGCGATCGGGTTAAAGCATACATAAAGAAGAAATACAACAAGCCAGGAGATGTGTTTTTGGGAGTGGTACACCGCTTAGACAGACCGGTTAGCGGGGTGGTGTTATTTGCACGCACCAGTAAGGCCTTGAGTCGGTTAAATAAGATGTTTCAGGATAAGGAGGTTAAGAAAACCTACTGGGCATTGGTGGCTGAGTTACCCGCCGAAGACAGTGGTCGCCTGAGGCACTATATTCTCAAAAATTCGGAGAAAAACAAATCCTATGCCTTTCCAAAGGAGCGGGCTGGAGCTAAAGAGGCCATCTTAAATTACAAACTGATTTCAGGCCTGAAAAATTATTACATGCTGGAGGTCGATCTGGAAACCGGACGTCATCACCAGATTCGCTGTCAGCTGGCAAAAATAGGCTGTCCGATTCGGGGAGATTTAAAGTATGGTTTTCCCCGTTCCAATAAAGATGGAAGCATATCGCTGCATGCCCGGAGAGTGGAGTTTATGCATCCGGTTAAGAAGGAGCTGATCACTATTGTAGCACCAACACCTGATACAGAAAACCTCTGGAAAGAATTTCGAAATGTAAATGAATAACTATAAGGTGGCCGTTAGCTTTTAGCTATCGGCCTTTTTTCAGTCCTTCACCGACAAATGATAATGGCAGCAAATCTTTGCTGCTTTTTATTTTATGGATGGCAGAGGCGCCAACAAGTATAATGTCGTAAGGTTGTTCAAAGCGTAACTCTGTCTCAAGCAGTACTTGTCGGCAAGCGCCACAGGGAGCAACCGGTTTGTCAATAATGCCATCTTGGTTCATTGCTATAATGGCAATGGAAGAAACGGGTGTATCGGGGAACTGAGCATTGGCATAGAACATAGCAGTTCGCTCGGCACATAAGCCTGAAGGGTAGGCCGCATTTTCCTGATTACTACCTGTGATTATTTCTCCATTTTCTAATAAAACCGCAGCGCCAACGCTGAATTCCGAATAGGGTGCATAGGCTTTGTGACAAGCTTTTTCAGCTGCATCAATCAGTATCTGTTCCTGGGCGGTTAATTCATCTTTCGTATCGAATGCCTCGATGCTTGTTGTCAGGTTTAGCTGTTTCATAATTTGTTAAATGGGCACGCAATATACTAATTAAAGCGGAACTGCAACAGGGAGGAAACAAAAAAGGAGACTCATCAGGTCTCCTTAGTATCATCTTGCTTAATGATAATTAAGCGTTGGTTGCTTTCTTTACGATTGCTTTGAAAGCTTCCGGGTGGTTCATTGCCAGGTCAGCAAGAACTTTACGGTTGATTTCAATGTTTTGAGCGTGCAGCATACCCATTAATTTGCTGTATGATACACCTTCAAGGCGTGCAGCGGCGTTAATACGCTGAATCCAAAGAGCACGGAAACTGCTTTTCTTCTTCTTTCTGTCGCGGTAAGCGTACTGTAAACCTTTTTCGTATGAGTTTTTAGCAACTGTCCATACGTTTTTTCTACGTCCAAAGTAACCTTTGGTTTGCTTTAAAAGCTTTCTGCGTCTTTCTCTTGACGCCACATGATTTACTGATCTTGGCATTTTAAAATCATTTTCGAATGGTTAGCGCCCCCTTTGGGAATCTTTTTCAGCTAATTCATTCTGGTTAAAAAAAATCGTTTCTCTTCCTTGAAATTTGAATTACTTCATGTTCAGTAAGAGCTTGATGTTTGTTTCATCAGCTTTGTGAACAGTGCCAGCATAGGTCAAATTTCTCTTCTGCTTTGTAGTCTTCTTAGTTAAGATGTGACTCTTAAAAGCATGCTTCCTCTTGATTTTTCCACTTCCGGTAATTGTAAAACGCTTTTTAGCACCGGAATTTGTCTTCATTTTTGGCATTATTCCTATATATTTAGTTATAAAAAATAAACTATTTATTCTTAGCACTTGCCTTAGGGGTAATGAACATTGTCATTCGTTTTCCCTCTAATTTTGGCAGTTGCTCTACTTTGCCAATTTCCTCTAAGTCCTGAGCAAAACGTAACAAAAGAATCTCGCCTTTATCTTTAAATAGGATCGAACGGCCTTTAAAGAATACATAAGCTTTTACTTTTGCGCCTTCGTTCAAAAACTTTTCAGCGTGTTTTAACTTAAACTGATAATCGTGATCATCGGTATTCGGGCCGAAACGAATCTCCTTAACAATAACTTTAACAGTTTTGGCTTTCAATTCTTTTTGCTTGCGCTTTTGCTGATAAAGGAACTTCTGGTAATCCGTTATCTTACAGACTGGAGGATCGGCGTTTGGTGAAATTTCTACCAAATCCATATCCAATTCGTCAGCAATCTTAATGGCCTCCATCGTAGGGTATACTCCTGGGTTTTCGATGTTGTCTCCAACTAATCGAACCTGGGGTACCCTAATGTTTCTGTTAATTCTGTGAGCAGGCTCCTTTTTTTCCGGACGCACATGCCTTCTGTTTGGTCTAGCTATTGTTAAACCCTCCTTTGTTTAATTAATACTTATTTTTCAATCTCTGAAAGCATTGTATTCACTTCCTGATTAATGAAATCGACGAAATCTTGTTGTGACATGGTGCCTTTATCTCCTTCGCCTTGCTTCCGAACGGCAACTTTCCCTTCTTCAGCTTCCTTTTCACCTACAATCAGGAGGTATGGAATACGCTTTAACTCGTTGTCTCTTATTTTCTTACCGATCTTCTCATTGCGGTCGTCAAGAACGCCACGAATATCGGAATTATTTAGGAAATTTAAAACTTTTTCTGCGTAATCATTATATTTTTCACTGATAGGCAGAATAACCACCTGTTCGGGGGTTAACCACAGCGGGAATTTACCGGCTGTGTGCTCAATCAGTACAGCCACAAAGCGCTCCATGCTACCAAAAGGTGCGCGGTGAATCATGACCGGACGGTGCTTTTGGTTGTCGCTGCCAATGTATTCTAGTTCAAATCGTTCTGGTAGGTTATAGTCTACCTGAATGGTTCCCAACTGCCATTTACGCCCCAGGGCATCTTTTACCATAAAGTCGAGCTTTGGACCGTAGAAAGCGGCTTCTCCATATTCGATAATGGTATTCATCCCTTTTTCTTCGCAAGCTTCAAGAATGGCTTGTTCAGCTTTATTCCAGTTATCTTCGCTGCCTATGTACTTCGAATGATCGTTTTTATCGCGCAGTGATACCTGCGTAATATAATCTTTAAAGTCAAGGGCCTTAAAAATGTAAAGGATGATGTCTATCACCTTCTTGAATTCATCCTTCAACTGATCGGGGCGACAGAAAAGGTGAGCATCATCTTGAGTAAATCCTCTAACCCTTGTCAAACCATGTAACTCGCCACTTTGCTCATAACGGTACACCGTACCAAACTCAGCAAATCGAATGGGTAAATCCTTGTAGGAGCGTGGCTTTGTTTTGTATATCTCGCAGTGGTGCGGACAGTTCATAGGTTTAAGTAAGAACTCTTCGCCTTCAGCGGGTGTGTTGATGGGTTGGAACGAGTCTTTGCCATACTTAGCATAGTGCCCCGAGGTAACATACAGCTCTTTATTGCCAATATGTGGTGTTATTACGGGTTCATAGCCGTATTTAACCTGTACGCGTTTTAAGAAATTCTCCAAACGTTCGCGCAGCCTGGCTCCTTTAGGTAGCCACAAAGGCAACCCTTGCCCAACTTTCTGTGAAAAGGCAAAAAGTTCAAGTTCCTTACCTATTTTTCGGTGATCCCTTTTTTGAGCTTCTTCCAGCATATGTAAGTGCTCTTCCAGCATCTTAGCTTTTGGGAATGAAATAGCATAGATGCGTGTCAGCTGCTTACGGGTTTCATCACCTCGCCAGTAGGCACCTGCCACACTTAACAGTTTAATCGCCTTAATTGGAGCTGTTGAAGGTAAGTGGGGGCCACGGCATAAATCGGTAAAATTCCCTTGTTTGTAAAAAGAGATGGTGCCATCTTCCAGCTCACTAATCAGCTCCAGCTTGTACTCATCATCTTTTTTGGTGAAATAATCCAATGCTTCCGCTTTGGGGACTTCACTGCGAATGTATTCTAGTTTCTGGCTGGCCAGTTCCTTAAATTTCTTTTCAATTTTTGGCAGGTCAGCATCCTTAATCACCTTATCGCCTGTGTCAATATCGTAATAAAAGCCATTTTCGATGGTGGGGCCTATGCCAAATTTAGTACCAGGATAAAGAGCCTCAATCGCTTCAGCCATCAGGTGAGCCGACGAGTGCCAAAATGCGTGTTTCCCTTCTTCATCTTCCCACTTATGCAGCTTAATGCTGGCATCGGTGGTTATAGGGCGCGTTAAATCCATTAAGGTATCATCGACCGTAATTGATAAAACTTCTTTAGCCAAACGCGGGCTAATACTCTGCGCAATTTCTAAACCAGTTACGCCTGCCTCAAACTCTCTGACACTTTGGTCCGGGAAGGTAATTTTTATCATGCTACTTTTGCTTAGATTTTTAAAACACGCAAAGATAAATAAAACGCACGAAAGCAAAGAGATGTGGTGCTTTTTTTTAGCAATATTACTTTGAAATGGCAAATGCTGTCAAAATCCATTGTTTTATAGCTAGGTAATTTGTTAGTTTTGACATTCTTATAAATTAAAACACTTTTAAGGTATAAATATTTTACAAATGAAGTACTTAAGCATTTTAGTTGTAACATTACTTTTATCGCTGGCCGCACAGGCACAACAGCAGCATGTTTCGCTGGACGATATAACCAGTAAAGGAACCTTCTATGCCCGTTCGGTCAATGGGTTGCGTTCAATGACTGATGGGGTTCACTACACCACCCTCGAAGAAGGCAAGCGCATTGTTAAATACCAGTATGCTACCGGTAAGCAGGTTGCAGTGGTGTTTGATTTGGATAAGAAAATGAAGGGGGAGTTCGATATACAGCGCATCGAAGGGTATGAGTTTAATAATGATGAAAGTAAGATTTTGCTCTATACCAATGCTGAGTATATCTACCGTCACTCATTTAAGGCCAATTATTATGTCTATGACATCAAGTATAACGAGATGAAGCGGCTGTCGGAAGAAGGAAAGCAGCAAATCGCTTCTTTTTCCCCCAATGGTGAGATGGTGGCTTTTGTGCGCGACAATAACCTGCACCTGTCGAAGCTGAAGTTCGGAACCGAAAGTGCTATTACGAGCGATGGCGAGTTTAATAAAATTATTAACGGGATGCCCGACTGGGTATATGAGGAGGAGTTTGGCTTTAATAAGGCCTATGACTGGTCGCCCGACAGCAAAGAAATTGCGTTTATTCGTTTTGACGAATCGCAGGTGAAGGAGTTTGCTTTTCCACTCTATAAAGCCTCCCATCCAAGCAACGAAGAGTATAGTCTGTATCCCGGACAATATAAGTTCAAATATCCAAAAGCTGGTGAGGCCAATTCGGTGGTAAGTGTGCATGTGTTTAACATTAAAAACCGTACTACAAAAACGATGGATATTGGTGAGGAAACTGACATCTATATTCCAAGGGTACGTTTTACCAAAACAGAAGGCAAGTTAGGCATCATTAAAATGAACCGTCACCAGAACTACCTGGAGCTGATGATTGCCAATACCAACTCAGGAGTATGCAATACTGTTTTTACAGATCGGGATGAGCGTTATATTGAACAGGATGTGTTAGATAACCTGCAGTTTTTGGAAGATGGTGAGCATTTCGTATATGTGGGTGAGATGGATGGATACAATCATATTTACCTTTATACCATGGCCGGTCGTCAGGTGCGTCAGATAACCAAAGGAGAATGGGATGTGACCGATTATCTGGGGTATAACGAAAAGACCCGCATGTTCTATTACCAAGCAGCCGCTAAGTCGCCTATGCAGCGCGAAGTATATGCTATTCGTAATGATGGCAAGAAGCACATCGACTTTTCGAGCGTTGAAGGTACTAACCGTGCTGTGTTTAGTAACGGGTTCAAATACTTTATTAACTACTTCTCTAATACACAAACACCCACACAGGTAACACTGCATGATAGTAAAGGGCGACAGATTCGTGTATTGGAAGACAATAAGGCATTGAATCAGCGAGTGGCTCAGTTTGAGATCAGTCCGAAAGAATTCTTTTCGTTCACCACTTCTGAAGGAGTGAACCTGAACGGATGGATGGTGAAGCCATTAAACTTTGACGCCAACAAGCAGTATCCGGTGCTGATGGTGCAGTATAGCGGGCCAAACTCTCAGCAGGTAGTCGACCGTTGGGGATTAGGCTGGGAGCAATACCTGGCGGCAAATGGTTACATGGTGGCCTGTGTGGATCCGCGCGGAACAGGTGCTCGTGGAGAAGAGTTTCGTAAGTGTACCTATATGAACTTAGGAAAACTGGAGTCGGACGACCAGATTGAAGCAGCAAAATACCTTGGCTCGTTAGAATATGTTGATGCATCGCGCATTGGTATATGGGGCTGGAGTTATGGTGGCTTTATGTCGTCTTTGTGCTTGAGTAAATCAGATGTGTTCAAAGTAGGTATTGCGGTGGCTCCGGTCACCAACTGGCGCTACTACGATTCGGTTTATACAGAGCGTTACATGCGTAAGCCACAAGAAAATGCGCACGGTTATGATGATAACAGCCCCATCAACCATGTGGAGGATTTAAGCGGACGCTTATTTTTAATTCATGGTACAGCCGATGATAACGTACATTTTCAAAATGTAATGGAATATGTGGATCGTTTGGTACAAGCAGGGAAGCAGTTTGATATGTTTGCTTACCCGAACCGTAATCATAGCATTTATGGGGGCAATGTAAGAAATCACCTGTATAAAATGAAGGCCGATTACCTGTTCAGAAACCTGTAAAAGAGCCTGCGAAAATAAAGTTAAGCCCCGGTGTGATGCCGGGGCTTTTTTATTATTAGTTAAGAAGCATTTTCTATGACATTTTACCAATCGGCCAGGTGATTATTACTGCTATAAATCATTTCGCCAATTATTTTACCATCAGAATTGAAGGTGTGGGACAGCATGAAAGAGAATTTATATTTCTCACCATTTTTTTTGATAGTCATGTTCCACCACGAGTATACCACATACATATCGTTTTTAGCGTAGTAGATGCAGTCCGGGTAACCCATTTGCTCGATCATAAATTTTTTGTCGGGTGTAAATGTTTTATTATAAATTTCCTTTTTCTCATCCACTGTTTGGTATTCACCTGCTTTAAGAGCAATGTGCCCCATTTGGGCATCAGCTGCGTAAAAGCTGCCCCAAAGCTCATAGTCTCGGTCAATAAATGCATTCATTGCCTTGCGAACAGTTAGAATATGGGGATGGTTGATGTACACTGTTCCGTTTTCTTTGGTTTGGTGGCTATTACTTATCTCTTCAAATACATCGTTGTTGTAATACCAATGGATAGACGTAATTTTACCATCTTTATTAAAACTGTACAGGCGGTGTACTGGCAACTTGACGTTAATGCCTGTTTTAATGTTTCGCGCGCTCAATATCATCCAGTCCTGAACCCAAAGACCTCCATCTTTATATTCCAAGGCATCAGGGTAGGCTGGCTTGGCATCTTTGAATTGTATGTTTTCAAATTCTTTTTGCCACCAGTCGTAGTTTTTGCTCAGGTTTGTCTTTGTCCATGGCCGCATAATGCCGTGACTGAACACTTTAACGCTATCTGAAAAATAGTTCATGTAAGCTTCTTTATCACCGGCTTCAAAGGTTTTCCATAAAGCAGCAACTTTATCAATTGCCTCATGTTCCGAAAAGATGGTGCCATTTTTCTTTTGTGAATGCGCTGTTAGTCCAACTAAAAGCAACACCAGTAAAATACTCGTTGAAGTTCGCATAACGTAATGTATTTAAGTGATTAAACGAGAATTGAGGCGTAAAGATACTGCTGTATTCAGCGCGAGTAAAAGCAGGAAGAGGTGGCAATGTATGGTTAATATTGCTGAAAGTCAAATTATTGGAGGTATCAGTGTCGCAGCTGATTGATGATGGGGTTCTGCTTATTCAGGATGTGTTGTATTAAGCACTTGATGTAACTTCGTCTGGCGCTAGCTTTACAAACTGGGCCAGACGAAGCTTTTCTTAGTCAGCAATTTTAATTACTGTTCGACCTTTTAGCTTGCCAGCCAGAATTTGTTGGATGCTGGCTGATACTTCTTCTAATTGTATCTCTCGGCAGTTGGCCTCAAGTTCTGATGGTTTCCACTCATTGGCGAGCAGCTCCCAAACCTTCACCCTTTCGCTCATAGGGTAGTTTTGTGAATCGATACCTATCAATGACACGCCTCGCAAAATAAATGGAAATACGGTGAGATCTAATTTGGGAGAAGCTACGTTTCCACAGCAAGTCACTGTGCCTAGGGCTTGTGTCGATTTAATAATATTCTCCAAAATAGTGCCCCCCACTGTGTCAACAGCCCCGGCAAAAGTTGGTTTTAACAGAGGTCTTTTGTCCAGGTTTTCTAAATCTTGGCGCAGTATTACTTCTTTTGCACCTATTTGTTTCAGATAGGGAGTTTCAGCTTCTTTCCCTGTGATGGCGGTAACTGAATAGCCCAATTTACTGAGTATCGACACGCTTATTGCGCCCACTCCTCCGGTGGCACCAGATACAGCAATGGGACCATCGGAGGGGTTGATCTTTTCTGATAATCTTAAGACAGACATGCCGGCCGTGAATCCGGCTGTTCCAAATATCATGGCTTCCTTCATTGTGAGTGAAGCCGGTAATTTTACCGCCCAGTCAGCTGGTACTTTGATGTATTCGGCAAATCCACCATCTGTATTCATGCCGAGGTCGTAGCTGGTCACTATTACCTGTTCCCCTGTCTTGAAAAGAGGACTGGCTGACTCTTCAACAACGCCTGCTGCATCAATGCCAGGTGTGTGAGGGTAGTTTCTTGTGACACCTTTATTACCCGTGGCCGACAAGGCATCTTTATAGTTTAATGAGCTGTAGTGCACCTTTATCAAAAGCTCACCTTCTTGCAAGGGACTGGTCGTGAGCTCCTGAATGGAGGCTTCAAATTGACCTGAACTTAGCTCTTCCACGCGAAAGGCTCTAAAAGTCTTTTTCATATTTTTCATGCTTGCACTGTTAATTGTTTATTTTTGTGCAAAATTCAGCATAAATAAATTAGATATCAATAACTTACAAAAAGTGCCTTAGCGCACATTTATTTCCGTATTGTTGATATTCAGTCACTTGAGCACATAAAAAATGGAGAAAAGTTATTGTCCGATAGATACCTTTATTAATGCCGTGAAAGGCAAGCGTAAAGGAACCATTATTTTGCACCTCTCGCAGGGTAATAAAAGATATTCTGAACTGGTTAAGTTGCTCACAGATATAAGTGAACGGATGCTCACCAAGCAGCTTAGAGAATTGGAAGATGATGGTTTGGTGATTCGGAGTGTTTTTCCTGAAGTGCCGCCACGAGTGGAATATAGTTTAAGTGAATTGGGAAAAACCATTCATCCTTTTCTTAAAGGCATGTATAAAGGAGGGCTTTTACTCGAAAAAAGCCTTGAAAATAACTCGCCACAATCGCCTTAGTTTTGCAAAGGCAATTGCGGTAGGGAGTTGTGAACGGAATAACTCAATTTTGTTCCTCTTACACAGTTATTTGAGTCTTCTATCTGATGTTGAATGAGACAGCCAACTCTATGGACATATATAGTTAATTCGGTCTATTTATCCAATTTCACGCCCCGGGTAATGAACGACAGGCCTTGTTGTCCATAAGTTGAAATCATTACTGCTTCAAATAACGGAGGAATGTTGCTGTTTTTTGCCGCCCAGTCAAATACAAAATTCGCACCGGAGCCCCCTTCGTTATCCTGCTCCTTAATAATTATTTCAATGGTTTCCATGGGTTTTAAAAAGACCGGGTGTTTCAGGTATTGCCTGATGTGGTCTCCCTGCGTGTTGAAATAATCGGCTTTAAGTATGTGCACCGTGTCGCTTTGCGATATGTTTCGAATGCTGATGGTTACGGCCAGGTCAACTGTTCTGTGCTCGTGAATATGATAGATGTGTGAATAAACAGGGAGGTAGCTTTGGCCCTGCGCATACCCATTAAAATCTGCGGGAGCTGATTTTCTATTGGCCCAATCCACAATTTTTATGGTGTCCTTTTTTGCCGGATGTTGGCACGAAAAACTTAGTAACGCGATGAATAGTATAAGTAGATTTCGCATGGCAGCTTTTTAGCAAAGTTAACAAACTTATTAGTAAACTTTTCTTCTAAGTGTGCAGTTTGGGCCGTTCAGGATGACTTGCTGCATAAGGTGTAATATGCCTATGGGTTATGTAAAGGATTAATGGGTGTGCTGTTGTATTAAAGCAATGCAGCCAGTCGAGGAACTTTCTGTGCTATTTTTATTGCAATGTCGCCCAACTCCCTTATGTTGTCAGCCAATTGAGACTTTGAAATATTTTCTTTGGATGCCTGTTCAACCACTTTAATAAGTACCGAATAAACTCTTAAATCTTCAGTCCCCGGTGTCACTGCGTCAATTTCTTTTTTAGACAAGCCAGTAAGCTGCTCCAGTTCGTCCTTGTATAGTCCATCGAAAGCTGCATCGGCTTCTGCAAATAGCTCTTTGAATCGTCCCATTTTTACTTAGTTTTATTGGTTATTGTTTTAATCTGTTTAGTTATTTCTTCTATTTTTTGGAGTGCTTCCTTACTTTTAATATCAATCTCTTTCCCTTTATTTATAGCTGTTTCCACAATGTCAGATGTCTGCAACAGAATGCTGTTAAGTTCAGCTTCAGCTCCATCAAGGCCGGCCAGAGACAGAGCTTCCTGCTGGGCTTCTTTCACTTTTCTGATGGATTCCAAATAGCTGGTAATGGTTAAATTGGCGTAAATGGCATTTGCATAGGAGGCTTTGATACGCGCTATCAGTTCTTTTTTTTGTTGGGTTATTGGGGTTAATAATTCCGTTCTTTTCTTCTCAATCTGGTAGTTGGCATCTTCCAGAAATTCAGTCATGACATTTAGCGCTTCATCCGTTTCTGTTTTACCTCCCGTTTTTCCAGCCGCTTCAATTGTGCCATAAATAGACGCTTGCTGGTTCGAGTAGTTTTCCATCTCCTTTTTCAGGACATAATGAATGATAAAGGGTGCGTAAACGTCATCAATGAAGCGATTAACATCGGTGATGATTTTATTGTAGTATAAGTCAATCATGGATTCGTGCGACCTCTGAAGCGTTTGGATATCGCTCCCTAATACTTTTGATAATTCAACCGTTTCTTTAGGGATAGAAGCACAGGAGCTAAGTAAAGAAATGATGATGATCGCCGCTAAAAATTTTAATTGCATGGGGTATGATGTTTGGTTAGCTATTAGGCTCCCGCTGGTAACAGGAGCTTTTTAGGAATTGGTTTTTCGAGTTTAAAGTGTTTAACCGGAGTTGACCTGCTGGAGGTAACCAGGTTTTGTATTTTGATAAGTAAAAATATAAAAAATCTTTGATACTCCTACTAAAAGCGTCAATGATAGTGAGTTTCATCTGCTTGAATGGCGGAGTGCCATCTTGCAGGTGCTTTATGTGGCTCCATTGCAGAGTGAGCGGCTGCCAGACCAGGTCTTTTCGTTAGTGGAGGAATGTATGTTGAGATACGGCTATAAAAATAGCGGTTAAAGTAGCACCTTAACCGCTATTTATCTGTGTATGCAATAATCGTTTTTATCTTTCAATTACCAAGTCCCAGTGGGCGCCGCTAATGTCGGTTATTTTAAGGGTGTAGCTGCCTTGTGGTAAGTTGGTAAGGGCGTCATTGTGTAGACTTAGCTTTGCTTTTGCACCAAGTGGTACAATTAAGCTATGCTTCCCCGGTTTTATTTTTGCCACGTAGTAGTTGGCAATGCTCTCGGTGGGTAAAGCGGCCAAATCATCTTGTTTATATTGCAGCACTGTGTTATTATGCTCATCGAGCAGGTGTATGCTGATTACCCATGAGCCATATACATCCACGCCTTCCGTGCGGTAGACATCGAAGGAGAGCGTCGAGTTATCAATTTTGCCCTCTGTGATCTCCAGCTTTGGCTTGACTGATTTATTGTGAAGTGTTCCCCATAGCCCGCCGTGGAAAATCTGGTTCGTCATTAAGGTGGTGCCAAAAATGATTAGAGAGCCGATTAAAACAACTTTTGGGAAGAGGCTTTCTTTTATGGGAAGGATGCCCGAGCCAAGCCAGCTGAACCATTTCTTTTGAGTAAATGCAACATCCTTTTTTATCAGGTAGTTGTCTATGGAGTATTTTCCACTACCCGTTAAGAACAAGACAAAACCGGTGGCTATTCCTAAAACACCTATTTGCCATTCGTCTAAACAGGTAGTTCCTATCCAGCCTGAGCCAAGTAATATGCCCAATGCTAAACCGAATACACCAATGCTCATCAGGCGCGTAAAGAAGCCAAACATTATTAGTAAACCTACAATGCCTTCAATAATGGTGAATGCAACCATGCTTATCCACAGGCTGTCTGGATTTTCTACCAGGTATTGGATAATGGGTTTAATGCCCAGTGCATTGGGCAGGAAATGATTGAATTTTTCGCCAATATAACCGGCAACCTCCGGGTCGAGTTTGTTGGCCAATAGTGTTCTTCTCCAAAAGGCTGAGAAATAGGTCCAGCCTATTACTAGTCGTACAGCCAGTGCTAAAAGTCCGGCATCCTTTTTTATATTATTGGTATTCATGTGTTTGTATTTTAACCGTTATTTGGAACTTGCTACCATAGCTATTTGTCTGATTGATAAATACTCTATGCTCGCTTGTTTCATACGTTTTACGTAATTGTTTATAAAGAGGAGTTTCTTCCTGATAACTCTTCGTGAGCTTTTTCGAACTTGATGTGGGAGCGTCCAATCATCGCTTGCTGCTCAATTGCATTTTTAGCTGCTTGAGTAAGCTTAGTCCGCAATGAATTATAGATAAGCTCTTAAGTTTCGGTATAAAATGTAGAACGGAACATCCCTGGCTACCTTATTTTGTGCCAAAGCAGGGGAGGACGAAGGTGCTTGCCGGGGATTGTTAAAATCAAACTGATAAAAATTAGAAATGAAGCCATCGGGCTGCTGCGATGTTGTGGGAGAGTTGGCCAAGGCCGACTCCAAAAACTCAAGCGATAAGCAGCTGAGCTGATGCACTGCCGATTGACTCTTGTTTAATACTTCGGATGGAGGAACGCCCAATTCGGATTGGATAGAATGCCTCACCTTACAAGGAGAAATCAGCAGTAAAAGTACCAATGCAGGAACGGACAGGTACGACCAGAGGGCTTTTATTTCGAATGGTTTTTTCACTACTGCAAATGTAAAAAAAGCCATTGGATGGTTTTGTTAAGGCGATCCTAATACGCACAAATCTTCAATGATACAGGGCAGCAGGAGTGTGGCTGGGTTAACTCACCATGGTTTGCGGTTGCCGTTCCATTCATATTTTTAGAGCGCTTGGTTTTTGCAGGCTAGTTTATTGTCAGGTAAGCCAAGTTGGTCAATGAATTGGGTTAGGTCTGGTAACGATTTTTTATCGATGAACTCGGCAAAGATTCTTAACTCTTTTTTGTCTGATATGAGGGCGTAGCCATAGGAAGTCCTTTTAATCTGACTGATTTCGTTTAATCGGATTTTTCTGCCGAAAAAAGTGTGTTTTTTAATGGCCCCATTTTTAATCGTCAGGTATTGATTAATTTTCTTATGGAGGAAAATTGCAAAGTAGAGGATGGCTACCATAAAGAATCCCAAATTTTTCCAATTATCAGCGGCCTGATGATCGTAGCCAATTAGTCCGATAATAAGCCATAAAAACCCAAAAGCCAGATAATAATAGACGCGATGTTTTTTATAAGCTATTTTCATATCATCAACTGTTTACTGGCTAATGTACAGAATTTTTATCCATTTCATTGGATGCAATATATCTTAAAATCCATATTGGCCATCGATTAAAAGTACTTTTATTCGTTCTTAGTCAAACTGCCCTTGTATGATGGTATAATAGTTACAAATTTTATCTACGGATTTACAGTCCATGCACTTCCCGGTTTTTGTGCACGGTGTTTTTTTATTTAACCTTTTGGCATCAATGGGAGCGGCAATATTTCTTATTCGAGCCACCGCTTCTTCATCATTCTTCACAATTTTATTGGTTCCACAGACCAGAAATACGCGTTTGGGACCAAATATTATTGGAGCCACCCGACTGCCATTACCATCTAAGTTAAATATTTTACCTTCAAGCGTAATCGCATTAATCCCACTAAGAAAAAGGTCAGTCGAAAAATTATCTCTATAAAGCTGGTCTTTCTCGCATCGTGTTAGGTCTTTTCTGTATTTATCCAGAAAGTTAATATTACTGTTCCTCAAAAGTTCGAATACTCCCATTTGTTCGAGTGTTAGGGAGTCGCCAGTCCCTACTGTAATATTGGGTTTCAGATGATCAATAAAAAAATCAATTAGTTTTTCTTTCGATGTGAAATAGCTTGCTTCAATTCTATTTTTTTTAACGACCTAATGAGCTGCTCTATTTTTTCTATATCCATTTTATTCATCAATAACAGTACGAGTTCTTTTCCTTATCCTTGTTAGAAGTTACACTATTGTTGTTGGTTGGTAATCTTCATAAGTAGGAGGTAAATTTTTGGGGACTAATTCCATATATCATTAGATTTGGTTAGAATGACCGGTTGGTTATCAGTTACTAGAATTGTGTGTTCATGTTGTGTTACGTAGCCTCCTTTGTTTCCAACAAGTGTCCAGCCATCGCTTAATTCAACCGCTAATGTTGATTCAGTTGAAATGAAGGTTTCAATAGCAACTGTTGTGTTTTTCTTAAATCTTTCTTTGTTGGTCTTTACTCTGTAGTTTAATATGTTTTCAGGCTGTTCATGTAAGCTTCTGCCAACTCCATGTCCAGCCAAATTCTTGATTACTTTAAATCCATATTTTTTTGCTTCTACTTCTATCAAATCGCCAATATCAGCAATTTTTACACCTCCTTTGATGTTATGAATTGCTTTGTATAAGATTTGTTTAGAGGCATCAACAAGGGGTTGATGATTGTAAATGTCTTTCCCCAGAATAAAAGAACCGCCATTGTCGGACCAAAACCCATCTAGTTCAGCCGATACATCAATATTAATTAAATCGCCCTCCTTTAAAATTTTTTCCTCAGATGGAATGCCATGAGCCGCTTCTTCATTTACACTTATACAGGTATAACCCGGGAATCCATAAGTTTCAAAAGGGGCTGATTTAGCTCCGTAACTTTTTAAAATCTCACCTCCATATTCATCCAGTTCCTTGGTTGACATGCCAACTTTTGCATATTCCCTCATTAGTTTTAGTGTCAGTCCTACAATTTCACTAATTCTTTCCATTCCAATTAATTCGGCCTCTTTTGTGATCGACATATTTATTTTCTTTTATTTAAATTTATCTATTAGTTCGGTCAGCTTTTCATTAATGTCTTCTTCCAAAATCCCTCCATGGTAACAAATGATTTTACAGGGATTTAATTTTTTTATTTTTTCCAAAGATTTTACAGCTGATTTAATATCTAATGTAAACGATGGATTGGCTATATTTAACTTTCCATTTTCAATGACCATTGAGTCTCCGGCTACTAAGGTTTTTGTTTTAGGGTGGAACAAAGATATATGCCCTTTAGTGTGCCCGGGTGTGTGAACCACCAATATCCCGTGCTCACAATATTCCATATCAACTAGCCCTTTATCTACATTAACGGGCTCTATGCGTTTTAACTTTTCAATAAAATTTATTGCCCATTTTTTTATACTCTTTGGGTATGCTGTCCAGAGATGCTTCTGCTTGAATAAGTCTTTCTGATTTGGTGAGGCCTGAAATAGAATCTTTTTCATATTCGCCACAGTATACCTTCAAATCTATATTTTCCTGTTTCATTAATTTCAAACTGCCCAAATGGTCATAATCATCATGGGTAACAAGCACTCCTGAAAGGTCTTTTATTTCTACCCCATGTAAGTTTAATTGCGATTTAAGCTCTGGATAAGTTTCTTTATACCCGCAATCGATAAGGTAATTGCGATTCTTACTTTGAATCAACACCGGGAACAAAACAATGTTCTCGCCATCGATTATCTTTTCAATTTTTAATACAATCAGTTTCATTTGCTGTTTATAGTTGTTTAATTGTCAGTTGGGTGTATTTTTCAAACCTAAACTAACATAACGCATTTGAATCGTCGTTTTAATATTGTTTTTTCACCTGAGCTCTCAAATAAGGGCTACTAGCATAGAGAACAAGGCCTACCACATTTTGAGATTGCTTTCGTATAGTTTACTCGTTTTTCCGATTTTGTCTGTCCCGGTGAAGGGGAGTAACTGAACTGCCTGAATATGCCGAAGCAAGCTTATTTTCCGGAGTATAAGTCATTTACTTTTCGGAGGTCAGTTGAATTGTTTATTTCGTAAAAATAATTCAATTGCCATTTTTGAGTTCTCTCTGCCAGTTTGCTCATTGGAATATCCCATTGAGGGTAAACTCTGAATGCTCTTTTACCTTCTTTTGTTTCTGTTGAAATGATTCCCTTCTTTATCAGTATTGATTTGGGAAATACGAATTGGCCGTATTTCTCTTTCTTTCGAGTGTTCACAACGAAGAAATCGATTTCATCTTTCTGGGTAAATGGCTCAATTACCCCGTTTTCATTTCTTTTCCAGAATGTTACAAATTGTCCTGTTTTTTTGGGCGTGATTTTGGCATTTCGGTAAAAGATATTTAGTTCGTTAAGTTTAAATTGACAGGCACCATATTCTTTACCTTCCAGCTCTTGCCTATAGTCTGCAATTTTCAAAGAGCATTTGCTATAGATCTCCCTATTAATTTCATTGAGGGTTTTATCCATCTGTTCTTAATTCCTCTGGTTATTGTTTCCCATGCAATGCCGAAATAATATTGACAGTATCGGACTTATACCTTTGTGTCGAGCCAAAGTTAGATCCTTTTACGTAGTTCAAAGAGTAGATTTGGTAGATACTACGGCCCACATATGCTGTTATTATTGACTATAACTACTTATAATTCTTTTGGTTTCTTTAGTATGTGGCTTTTTATACGCGCATTAATAGCCGGTTATGCTTTATTAACCAGGCAATTCATCCAATAGCAGAGATAAATGCTTTTAGCACTGCTGAGTTGTATATTCAGTTGTCACCCTAAAAAAATGGTGGATTTTCTTTATTCCATGCGGGCGAAATGTATAGGTTGCTTTAATTGTTCCTATACAATGCATTTGATTGGATAAATCGGGAAGATGCAAAAGGTTGGTAACCTTCCACTGTTTTTCACCCAATGTTTTTTGTTTAAGTTCACTGATAATTGGTACTTGTTCCTTGTTCCTGATACGCTTCCACTACGGGTGATTGGTTATAGGCATTGATGTGCCAGACTATGACAACAGCAAATGTTTTATTTCCAATTGCATTGAAAACTTATCGCCTATTCGAAATAGGATGTTCTTCATTCAGTTCCAATAAATCCCACAGATTTCCGTATAGATCTTTAAATACAGCAACCATTCCATAATCTGCTTTTTTAGGTTCTCTTACAAATTCAATTCCTTTTGAAACCATTTCGTTATAGTCTCTCCAAAAATCATCTGAATTCAGGAAAAGAAATACTCTTCCCCCTGTCTGATTTCCAATGAAATCTTCCTGTTTTGCATTTGATGCTTTTGCAAGAAGAATTGTTGTTCCTATGGAACCCGGGGGAGCAATTACCACCCACCGTTTATCTTGTTCTGGTTGGTAAGTGTCTTCAAGTAATTCGAAATTTAATTTCTTGGTATAAAACTCAATTGCCTCATCATAGTCTTTTACGACCAATGCTATATGAACTATCGTTTGTTTCATCTGTGTTTTTCCTCTGTCTTTATGAATTGGTGCTATAGGGGAGATGGCTACATTAGGTTAACATCAGTAATTCCTCCTTCTATCCACAATAAAAGTACGATAATTATTAAAAAATGAATGTTAAGGTTATTACTAATTATGTAAGTAATATCGGCTATTGTCAGGTCTATCGGCTATTGATACTTCCACTGCAGGTTAGAGGACCTGCGGCACTTAAGGGGATGCCTGTTTGCATCCTCATACAGAAAGATTTGGGCAATTATTGCTAACTGCCCAAAATCCACTGCAGCATCCTTGTGCCTTTGTTACGGCCCACTATTTACTCTCTCCAATGCTCTGGTTTATTCAATTCAACCGAACAAATCACATTTCCTTTACTAGTTACAATTCCATCCGGATGTAACGATTGAACCATCCATGCATTGGCGTGCTCATTTGGTATTGGATGAGGGGCGTTAAATCCAAGTTTTTTAGCATCGGGAATAAATCCAAACTTGGGGTAATAGTCCGTGTGCCCCAATACAAACACCATTTCGGAGCCCATTTCTTTTAATCTGTTTAACCCTTCGGTAATCAGTAAGCCTCCAATACCTTGCTTTTGGTATTCGGGTATGACCGCTAAGGGGGCAAGAATATGGTTTAAGGGCTGTGTTGTGCTCATTTCGTTTATATACACGCGGGTAAATAAAACATGACCAATGGGCTTTTTATCATGAAATGCCAGCAAGGATAGAACTGGTTCGGCGCTTGTGTCACTTAGCAAATCGGCCGTTAACCGGGCTTCTTTCACGTAGCCAAATGCTCGCTCTTCTACTGTCATAATGTCTTCGAAATCCTTAGGATTCGTCTCTCTGATTTCAATATTTATTTTTGTCATACTAATGTATCGTTTAGGGACACCTACCTTGGTAGGTTAACTCAAGGTTCTGCTAAAATTAGCTGAATTGTGCAGCTATCCTGATAGTTGCAGAACAATGCGTTTTGCAATTTCTGCAAAAGTGTCGTAATGAAATTATTTAACAGGAATAGGTGACGATCAGAATCACACACAATGTAACTTGATCAACACATTGCTTGAAGAGTTCGACAGGCGTTATGTTTTTTTTACCCTTATCAGAATAAGGGCAGCACTTTCCATAGAAGACCGCCTGCCTGCTATGCCGAATACTTATAGGTATTGAATGAAGTTTTATTCATAAGCCACAAGGATACTCTTTTTTAGTGAGTTATGAAAATAGTATTGAAATTTTATCTATTGTAATGGCCTCTGGCAGACGCTGCTACCAGGCACAACTAGAGTTGCACCGGTGGCGAGCGTTGCAATATGTTCTGGCTTGAGGGTTCGGTTATTTATTCACTCCAAACCCCGTTTTTAAACAGTTGGAACCATTTTTCTAAATCGCTGTCCTTTTTAAGCCCTAGTGTTCTAAAAACCTCTCTGGCGAATTCGATTGGAGCAATGCCGTTTGCCGTAATAATGTTCTTATCTGTCTCAGCCAATTGGTTTTGGTAATAGTTGCTCCCCTTATACTCTGGCGCAACGGCTTTTAAATAATTCAGGTCGATGCTGGTATGATTCAGGTTATCTAAAATTCCCAATTGTCCTAAATAGACTGTTGCCCCACAGATGGCCGCAATTGTTTTTCCTTTTTCAAACAAGTCTTTTACCAGTTGGTCGATGGTGGTGATTGCTCTTTGTTCCCATGCCGTTCCGCCCGGAAGCACTAATAAATCAATTTCGCTACTGTTTAGTTCCTTGAGTGAAGCTAAAGGCTGAACCGACATGCCGCCCATTGACCTAATTGCATTTCCATCTGCCGAAAAGTATATCAAATCAAATCGTTCGTCCTTATTGATTTCCGGCGTTAAGTAGGAAATTTCCCAGTCTGAGAAGCCATCAAATAGAAACACATATACTTTCTTCTTCATTTTATTTTTTTGGTTTAATGAATAGTCTTTTATTGATATAGAGTGCTTTGGGTGGGTGTGTGGCCCGGCCGTGTATGCTGGTTACTTGCTAAGTGGCGCCGCGGTGGCGTAAATGTTGGGTTTTCTGTTATTGCAGATACTCCGTAATTTCTTCATAAATAATGTCGGTTCGCGCTTTATAAAAATCTTTCAGCACCGCTGTGTGGCCCTGACCAAAGATGATCAGAATGCGATCGCCCGGCTCTTCAATTTGATCAATGTTGAACATGATTCTGAAATTCCGTTCCCACCATTTTGCCACCAAATTGGTTCCGACAGGATTATTGGCATCACCCATTTGATTGGTATGGTACAGGTACATGTTTTTATTACCTGCATCAAATTCATCGCTATTGAGCAGCACAAAATAATCGCTTAGGCTGCTTTCATCATAGGCTTTTTGAGAGGCCTGCAGAATATTCGTCTTCATATCTGTAATCATATTCTCCAATTGCGCCATTTGATCAGTTTCTTCCATGTAATCGCTTAGCTCTTTAAAGGGCAGGCTCATTTTATGATCGGCCGGATAAATGTGGTGATGCCCCATTTTCCTGGCCAATCGAAAGCCTATTTGTTGGCTCTCGTGGATGGATAGGGCATGAGTACCTTTTAAATATAACTGGTAGAGCGAATCTGTTTTATGATCGCCGAAGGGATGCTCAACCAGTATTTTGGTCGGCTTAAAGTCGCTTAATCGATTCACCAGATCTTTGATCTCATTCTGCCTTTGAGCAGACGCCAAATCATCAGCCTTAATAGAAATAAGATCGGACGTGCCCGCAAAATGGAAGACGCCCAGTAAGGCGATTACCGATTTTTTGGCTGGCGCATCAGTATCTGTCTGACCTTTTATCATATAATTGGAGGCCATCAACATTATTACTACAATAATACTTGCTTTCTTCATGGGGTTTAGTGATTGCTGTTGGTTATTTTTTCATGACTGCCCGAGGCTTAAATTTCGATGTTATAATTCGCCCTTGTTGGCATAGTCTTTTTATCTTTTCCGTTTATAATGACTCTGTGTGATCTGATCCAGATAAGTTTTTGTTCCAATCAATTCAAACTGTAATTCGTTGGGTAGTTCGGCAAATAAGGAAATACCGCCGCCTAATAAAATGGGGATGGTGGTAAGCACCATATCATCTATTAAGTCCTCTCGCAAAAAACTTCGAATTGTGGAGCCTCCATCCACATATAAGCGATAAAATCCTTTTTTGTGAAGGTGGGCTAAAACGTCCATTGGTGGTCCTTTGAGCAAAAACGCCTTGTCTTTATACTTTTCCGGTATTTCGTTTAATGTGTGGCTCAATACAAAAACAGGTTGAGTATAGGGCCACTCCATATCAAATCCGATCACTGTTTCAAAGGTTGTGCGTCCCATTACAAGTGCGTCAATGCCTTTCATAAATTCCAAATATCCCATATCATCGTTGCTGGGATTAGGAATGGAAGATAGCCAATCGATTCCTCCATTTTTATCTGCGATATAGCCGTCTAAACTTGTTGCGATAAATACGCTGTTGTTTTTTTTCACTTGCTGTTCTGTGTTTATGTATTATTGATGTCCCTTCCAGAATTCTTCAATCGTCCAGAGGGGCTTTTCGCCTATTCCATTTCTTATTTCTTTTATGACTTGTTCATATTCCTCGGAATTAAAATTGGACCATGCAGTCTTATTCGAATCTCTCCAAAACTTAGCTTTTCCATTAAAATTCTTCGCGGCTAACTCCTTTAGCAATACAGAATCGATAGGTGGATGAATGAATTTTGAATTAGGATGCTTGTAAAATCCGCCACAAATAATAATTGATTTTAAATAGACATTGATAAGTTTTGTGCTCACTCCATGCGTAAAGGGTATTGACTCTTCTTTGGCATAGGCGATAATTTCATCACGCCACTCTCTATGCATTATGCACATAGTTAGTTGTAGTTTTTATCTTGTTTTTCACATTCTCAGTGAGTTTAAGTGCGAATTGATCCACGTCTTTCACAATAATTTTTTTATCTGCATAGGGACTATGTAGCGTTACTGTTGGTAATTCAGCTTCAAATAGTTGATTCATATAGTCCAATGCTTGCGGTCGTCTATAGAAAAGCATGCCTTCTGGGAAATTATTTTTTTGATGCCATACTTCAAATTCTTCCCAAAAACAATGATGCTTTGGGCAAGCTATTTTTTCAAATAGTTCGGGATCAATAACTCTGGCGAAGCGATACAGGCCGTGAATTTCGGAAGCAAAACATTTAGCCATTTTATTATCCAGTTTGCCAACAGTATGTTCCATTTTTTGATACGCAATGCATAGTTCCTGCAGGCAGTTGCTGGCTTCTGTGCTGTTTTGGTTGACCAATGCAACAAAATATAAAACAACATACTTTTCCCAACGCGAAATTTTTTTTGAAAGAAACTTCTGTGCTTTTTGTAAACTGTCTGTTTTTAGCGAAGTTTCTTTGTAATAGAGTACTTTCAATAAATTAAACGCTATTTGGGTGTAAAATTGGTCTTTAGCAGGAGATAAAGCTTTGGGCAGGAATGAGTCAATCACACCAAAATCGTTACAGGCAAAAGCGCAAAATACGTTCATTAAAATATTACAGTGGTCTGTTCCGCTCGCCGTCATACCGCTGTTTAGAAGTTTTTGCCGTGAAGTTTGGTATAAAACATTATTTAATAGTTCACAGTTGGGTTGTTGAAACGCGAGATAGAATCCAAAGTCATTGGTTGTGTCCAATAGACTGACATACGATTTTGTCTTTTTTATACCATCCTCTTTGTCTGCCAGATATTTTTCAAAGGTGTCATTTTCCCAGGTATAAAATTCATCCCAGGTTTTGGGCGGATAATAATAGCCCCATTTCTGGAAGCTTTCTCCAGTTTTATCTTCGTAAATGGTTATAAATTTTTTTGCGCTCTTCATTTCTTAATTATTCGATATCGAAAACTTTTTTGCACCCGAACTAAAACAGCAGTTAAATAGATTAGGTATGCTTATGTTTTATTCGGAAGCTTTGCGTGGGCAATTATGGCTACCAGGTTGCCATCCGAATCCCACTATATTCGACCTAAAAGTACCATAATTATTTAAAGCAGTGTTTAGGTGTTTTTGCTTTCAAAGTCTGAAACGAAATTATGGGAGTGCCATGGTTGATCATTCGCAAGCAGCTCCCAAAGTCAGGTTATTAATAGCTGTTGATAGTCGTTACCAACTTCGGCGAGCGGGGGGCTCGGCTATGAGTGTTGCGTGGTTTAGCGCTTAACTTAGCAAGTACCCACCAAACTGAAAATCTGGGAGGATTTTCAGAAGTAGACAAAAACCAGGCAATTACTTATAGCCATTGTTGGTGCAGTTTTTATTCCTTCATTTTTTTGTAAATTAATGAACCCGTTAAAAGGGAATCATTTTTAATTTCAAAATCTCTTGTTAAGACACCTAAATTACTAAAGTACCCGTCTTCTTCTTTTGTATAGATTTTTCCATCTAAAATCCCCCACCTAAAAGTGTAATAATTATCTTTTTTGCCAATGGAAATGATAGGCCAATTTTCTGAATTTTGATAGGTCCCCAATATTTTGTCCGTAATGTTACTTTGGATTAAAAGTTGTGAATCCTTAGGATATGAGATTTCATTCTCTCTATCAAAACTTTTGTCAAATTTTGGTTTTTCACTCTTGAAAATACTGTCTGCTGCTAGGCCATTGATTAGACTGTAAGCATAATCTGCCATTAAATGAGGCAACAGATAGGCTCTGTTATCATTTGAAAATGCGATAATTCCATTTTTTTTATCTGGCATAAATGACATATGAAAGCTGATTCCTGCCAAGTTTCCGAAGCGTGTTAGGATTTTTTCTTTCTGATATTCGGCAATATCCCAACCCAAACTGTAGCCATTACGGTAGTAAGAGAAATAGTCTTTATTTTGAGGTGTGGTCGAACTATGAAGCTCTGACCAAGAGTTTTTATCAAGCAAAATATGGTCTTCTCTAATATTTGCACTTAACCATTTTGAAAGGTCGTTTATAGTGGAAATTATACCACCTGCTGCGTGCATTGTAAGGTCTTTTTTATAAAACCCTTTTTCAATGATTTGTCTTTCTTTGGAAACGGTAAGTGATGGACGGATGTCTTTTAGGCTATAATCACTAACATTGGTACTTGTGTTTTCCATTTTTAAAGGGCTGAAAATATAGTCGTTCATTTCTGACTTCCATGTTTTTCCTGTGACGCTTTCTACGACCATACCTGCGATGATAGGACCAACATTGGAATATCGATATTTACCTGATGGGTCATAAAGAAAGTCGGCATTTAAATCGTGGATTAATTCTTCATTTTTACCGCTATATCCCAAAAAGGCCGTTTTCCAGGTCATACTTGTGCTAAATGTTCCGTGAGTGTGATTTAAGAGGCTTTTTATTGTGATTTTCTTAGTGTCTATACTGTCATTGTAATTTAGTTGAGGAAGGTACTCATTAAGTGATTTGTTTAAATCGAGTAGCTTTTTCTGTTCTAATATTTTTAGTAATGTTCCTGTAAATGCTTTTGTGCTGGATGCAATATAAATAGGGGAATTATTGTCAAGAGAAGACTTTTTACCATTTAAAATATCCCTGTTGATAGCAAATGAATACGCCAATCCATTTTCATCAACTACGGCAAAAATGAAATCTCCAAACAACTCTTTGTCTTTGTAGATGTGTTTTATTCGGTTTTCGAGTTTTGATGAAAAATTGGGATGTTCTTTTTTAAATTTGCTTGTGTTTTGAAATGTAGAATCTTTATCGGTATTGCAAGAAAATGCCAGGAGTAAAAAGAGTATTAAAAAATGTGGTCTGATAATTCGATTTATTTTTTCCATTATTTATTGTTTTATAAATAAGACAATAAAATTGTTAAATCGGTTACAGGTTTATAGGGGGAATTGCACATAATGGCCTGCCGCATGAAGCGGATGGAGGTTTATCCTAACAAACGTTCCAAGTTGAGCGGAGCCAAAGCGTTGTATTTGTTTTTAACTTTTCATTTTTAAAGCCAAATCAACCTTTGGCGGTGGTTGCCGAAGCCACAAAATTTCAATATTCATTAATTCTTCCAATCCATGCATTCATAATGAACTCTTGAAGTATGTGCAATCGCAACTGGTTTCCCATCTATTTTGCCTGGATTTGTGTGAATATTTTCAAATAGCCTGATAAATTGAGCTTTTAGTATTTTAGAATTACTTTCAATAGATAATGAGTCACATGCTATAAACTGTGGGCAAACAACGATATTTGATAAAGTCCCGCTAGTCTCGACTACAAAAGCAAACCAAACATATATTGGGCAACAGCTTAATTCATCTAATCTTATTTCCTTATTTTTTTTCATAAAGAACTCACTACTGCTAAATATATCAGGCATTTCTTCAGCTATAAATACAACTTTTCTTTCTGTAGTATCAATTGTCGCAAGATAGTTCCTTAGTGAGTCTTTACAGGTTTGTCCATGAATTGACAAGCCAATAGATAACAATAATAAAATGGTCAGTTTCCTCATGTCAAAGTGTTGCTAACGGTTCGGCAATGAAGCTGTGGCGATAGCCATGCTTTATTAGCCACTGTTGTGTGCAGCGTTATTTTCTTTTTACTTTCAATGTATATTCAGAATTCACTATTTCACCGTCTTTAACGCCAGGTACAAAAGGTTCAAGTGTTAAAATTTCAAGTTTCACAGCTTCATAATCCTTGTTTCCTATAGAATCCAAATCTGCGATAAATCCATTCTTGTCGATTTTGATATTCAACTCAAAATCCTCGTATTTAATTTCTTCAATGACCAATTCATCTATTAACAATGAATACCCTCTCATAGAAATTGATATCAATTCTGAGTTGTCAAGTTCATTTGATGAATAAAATTTGGAATTATTTGATCTCACTAAGTTTTTATTGTAATTCAAGAATTCAAATTCTGCTTTATGAACATCCTTTAATTTTTTCGTTGCTGAGCAAAATCCAAAACCGTATTTGCCATCAATTCTTTCTTCTGCGTATATCAACCATTCCTCTCCAACACCTAGATAAATATCACAATCTGAGAAATAAATTAGAGTATCACCATTTTCAACTGTTTTATAATTTTCAGGAGTACTAAATACTATAAATTCAGATATACTATCACCTTTAAATATATTTTTTATTTCAATTTCTATGTTATAAGAGTCCTTTGTTCTATTGAATACCTTTTTTACTTTACCTGAAACAATTACATCGCAATGATAGTATTCCGAATCATATGAATACTCACCATCACAATCACACGGAGACACTTTCATAGAATAAATCAGGAAAGCAAATAGTAGGATTGTTAATCTTTGCATATTGTTCGTTATAAATCTGCTTTTCTGCTAGATGTGGGGAATGCGCTACAACTAGTGGATATCCCCAATCACCTCATATATCCCACCTAAAAGTACAATAACTATTGCAAATAGCGCCTGCGGCAAGTTCTGTTTCAAAAGCCATTAATTGCCACTTCATTTTTGAATTAATTGTTCAATTTGATTTAATAACTCATCTCCTTCGCTTGGCAGTGCTGCTTTATTTTCCAGAATACACCCTTTGGAATCAATTATTAGGAAGGTTGGAAAGCTCAGGTTATTTGCTGAAACTCTTTTTAAATCCTCTTTAAATTTATCATTGGCTATAAAATGATAACCCTCCAGCGCTTTTGCTTTAATTATACTTTCCCATAGCTGTCTGTTATCATCGTACTCATAGGCAATATAAACCATTGCTATATCCTTTTCTTTTAAGCGTGGTTTTAGAGGCTCTAGATGGTTAAACTGAGCTAAACACGGCATGCACCAGGTTCCCCAGCAATCGATTAATAGTGCTTTCCCTTTTAATAGCTGTGATAATTGGCTAAATGAATCAATAGAATCTCCATCTAAAAACAGACATTCGGGAGGCATTTCTATATATTGAAGCTTCTCATATTCTTCCACTCGGGGAAGCAGTATATTCTCAATCAATTGATTGCCATAAGAATCTTTCATATCATCATTATCTGCCAGATACTTCTCAATGCGTGCTTTTGAAATTGTTCCTAAGGCTGCGGCATTGCACATGGTATGGTATTGTTGATAGTGCTGATTAACTTTAACTGGTAGTATTTGGTCACTTTTAGCATAGATATCTTTAAAAGCTCTATTTCCCTTTCGTTTCGTGTAGGTGTAGACTCCGTCTTTATAATCTTCTATAAACTCCAGATACATATTTGTGTATTCAATCATATTATCAATGAGTCCAATTGTTTCAGCATGAATTGGATATTTCTCAAAAACTTTAGGATAAATCTGACTTAGCTGTTTAGATAGGATACTATCATTAACTTTAAATTTATCGTGCCAAAAGGTTGACCGAATAGCTGTTGCCAGCCTTTCAGCATATTTATACTGCACATTAAGTTTACATATTTCAAAGAATTCACTATCAATTTCTCCTGAAGCCAATAGTTCATTGAGTGGGATTAGTTCATTGTTTATCTTTTCATCCAGTCTATCCAATAGTGCATCTGGCTGTTTTAGCCCCCATTCATCTTGATGAGAGAGAATACCATGTGATTCATTGTCGATTAGGTTGTAGTATATTTGTCCTTTATCCAACTTGCTTAGAGGTACTCCATCATTTTGTCCTATGTCAATAGTATAAATATCAGGGCTATTGGGATATCCCCACCAGGTATTCCTAATAATTTCAACTCCTGTACTGTTGAATGAATACTTTCTGTTAGGCCTCACAATTAGTTCTACTAAATGATATCTCGAAGCATCATAATAGCAAACCCTGAAGAACTCTGTTTTTTCGACATAAGCTTTAATAACAAAATTCCCTAGATTATCTGGTGTTATTTCTTCAGAAGCATTGGCTCCAGCAACAGTTTCCAGGGAATATAAAACTTTTCCACTTCCATTATAGCCAATAATTCTGCCTTCTATTACAACATTATGCTGCTGTGCAAAGGTTTGTAGCGATAAAAGAAGTGCAATAACAATTAAGGAGCTGATTTTATTCATGTGTACTGGTCGAATAGTTTGAATCTGATTATTACTGGTTTGTAAATTTGCATGCATGGCAGCTGGTTGCAGCTTGTTGTGTTGCGTTATTTTAATATTCTTAACGCTGGAATATATTTTACTTTTTGTTTTTGATGATAATAATTTGAATTGCTAAAAATCATGATTAGGTTGAAAACATAAAGTCCAACTACAACAAATA
Organism: Carboxylicivirga taeanensis; assembly: GCF_051851475.1. Lineage (NCBI taxonomy): Bacteria > Pseudomonadati > Bacteroidota > Bacteroidia > Marinilabiliales > Marinilabiliaceae > Carboxylicivirga > Carboxylicivirga taeanensis. Next base: position 357,654 of record NZ_JBPUSJ010000002.1, read on the forward strand.
TTATTGCAGGAAATGGAAGTGGAATTAGTACGACATGAAAAAGGAAACTAATACCTAATAAAGAATAAAACGCAAATAATAAGATAATCCAACTAATCTGGAAATTGATAATGGCTTTTCCTGTGGTATCCACATCTCTAATTTTTTCTTTTTTCAGCATCCATATTGCTAATGGTATAATAATTCCAAGTAATGGAAATACAAGAAATCCTAACTGTGATAAATTTAGCATCGTTATCACATTTTTATCTTCTATTGTTTTCCAATCAATAATATCGTCAGGTGAAACTTGAAGAGAAACAGCTAATCGTTTCAAAGTATCGCCACGTGGAACTGTTTCACCATTTTCAATTCGTTGAATAGTTCTTACACTTAATTTAGATTGTTCAGCCAAATTTTCTTGAGACATACCTTTCGATGTCCTAAGTTCTTTTACTCGTTTTTGTAATTCCGTATTATTCATTTTTTCTTGTTTTTGAGTTCTGAGTAAAAGTATGTTTCGTCTTCATAAATTGTAACGTCAGGCTTACGACATTTACCTGACAATTATGTCTGATTGTTTTCAACTCCCTCTTTTTTAATGGCTAATGTGGTTTTACTAACTGCAACACAACTAGCGGATATCCCCAATCACTTCACATATGACACCTAAAAGTACAATAATTATTTAAAGTAGTGTTGAGGGGTTTCGCCTATCAAACTCTGAAAAGTAATTATAGGAGTACAATGGTTAATAATTCGCAGCAAACCCTCAAACTCCGCCAAAGCAAGGGGGCTTAAGGGCTGATGTTATTCGTTGTAAACTCAGCGTTATTGGCCGCCGAAGTTGCCAGCTTCGGCGAGTGGGGCCCCTTGTTATAGGGCGTTTTTTAATTCTTCTTGGATTTCTTTTTCCTTGGTGTCAATTACTTCTGTATTAATTCCAGTTAGTTGTTTTTTTAATTCTTCGATTACAAGTTCAACCCGTTCTTCCATAAACTGGTCAAGTGCATTTGTTGGCATTTCGTCCATTCTTGCCCAAGTCAAGATTTGTTTAGGGAGGAGATGAGAGTCAATTACTCTCTCAAAATTTGGATTTTGGTCGTATTCTTTGATGTATTCTAAAGGATTTTTGTCGCTAATCTCCAAGTTTGTAAGCTGAGTGAGATATGCGATATTCATTAGACTATTGTTGTCAAGTTGATTGTCCGCCCTGTTGTTTGTGATATAGTTGGTAGGGAAAATATGATGAAGATTTGGTTTGTCCGTTGAAAAGAAAAGATTGTCAACGTTTACGTTTCTATCCGTGTACTTCCAATCTTTAGGGCATTTGTGTGAGAAGAGAGACAGTATTGCTCTCGAAATGCGTCCTTTTGAACTATATGATGATTTTCTCAATGTGTCTTTGTCGATTAGGAATCGACCAAATCGTTGTTCGTTGTCGTACTTCTCTCCATTTAAAAGACTTATGTGTTGATTTATGTCTCCTGTGTTACTTAATAAATCGTCTCTATGCAATGAGTTAAACCAAAAATATTTTTTCAAAAAGTCATAGTTAGGATTGTCGTTCTTGTAGAAGTAGTTTGCAATCGTGAGATAGAAGTAACGATACGGAATAAGTTGTGGCCCTTTTAAATTTAAGGTGTTTTCAAAGAAATCAAACGTTTTAAGTATTGCCTTTTTTGCTGAATCCCAAATACATTCTATTTGTTCTGTCTTGATGTCGTTCAGATATCTTGGTGTGATATTATGGATGCCTGAATTGTCAATGTTCTCACGGATTAGAATAGCAATTATTTGGAGGTAATCGAAATTGTCAATTTGCAAGTAGTTGCTATTATTGACCTTTTTGAAATCATCAATTAGGTCACGTAGATAAAAGCCTTTATCGATTTCAGATTTTGGTCTAAATGTTTTTGCAACGACTATATCAAAAATGTCAAGTGGTTTGCCAGCTTGATTTATTCGCTCAAATATTTGACAGACTTCTGCTACCTTGATACCTTTTAGTTCTATAAAAGAAATTCGATAGTTGCTTAGTACTTGTTGAACTTTTCTAAGCTCTACCCAATATGGATGGTTGTACTGTTGAGCAACATCTGGATGGTTAACAATTTTTTGCTGTATAGTTTCAAAGTTTTGTTTGACTTCAAGTAGTTTGACAATTAGTCCTTCATCATATTTATTCTTCCTTCCAATATTTCTTTTGAAACTGCCGTCCCGGTCGTCAATTTCGTTCCAATAAAGGAACCTCTTCTTGTAACTTTCATCATCTGTTTCGTCTTCACTCTCAATTGTCAGGTCAATGTAAAGAGAAGGGTTGAATCCGTCTCTACCTTCTATTTTACCACCGTACAGAGATGTTAACAAAGAAGTAGTTCTTTGCTGTCCGTCAAGTAAATATTGGTACTCACTTCTCGTGAAATTTTCAGCTGCTATTTTATGTCCACCAATTTGTCGATGGTTTTGTAGCTTCAAATCTGTTTTCCAAACTAAAATGCTTCCAAGAGGGTAGAATTTGTAAATACTGTCCCACAACTTTTTCACATTTTCTTCTTCCCAAACCACATCTCTTTGGAAAGTCGGAATTTGATAATTCTGGTTTTTCAGTTCGTCAAGGTAGGTTGTGATTCCCTTGTCTGTTGGTTTTATTCTGTCGGTAAAGTTCATTCTCATTCGTTTAATGTCTTGCCTAACGGTTGGCGGTATAAAGCGTTGGCTTGTGTTGCTGCGCCTGCGGCAAGTCTATGCTTTATACCGTGTGTTACAGGCAGTACTTTTTTAATCTTCATTAATGGAATCAAGTATTTCTACTATTTTTTCATTTCTAACAATGTGCATGCCTAACCTTTCATGGGACACACCTTTTTTAAGTAAATAATCATAAACAGGAACATTATTGACTAATGTTGAATCAAAATAATTATAAGCTACAGAATCTGATTCTCCAATCTCTTTTGCAACTTCAGTAATATGAGTGGATATGCAAAATTTACAGCTTTTAATTTCCGCAAATGCTTTAATTATGATTGATGAAGCATCAAAAGCATCCTTGACGTTTGTTCCTCTAAATAACTCATCAAAAATCACGAATAATCGCTTCTTATCTTTTATTTTCAATGCTGTATGTTTAACACGAGTAACTTCACTATAGAAATGACTATATCCTTTATGCATATTGTCTGACAAATTTATGGTCGTAATTATTCCATTAAATACTGAGGTCGTCATTCCGGATGCAGTTACAGGAAAACCTAAATGTGATATGTAAATAGATAAACCTATTGATTTGAGAAATGTAGATTTTCCAGCCATATTCGGTCCCGTTAAAAAACAGAGATTCTTACTTTTTGTAAAATCAAAATCATATGGTACAGCATTATCAAGAAGTGGATGATAAAGGTTCTGAATTGTCAAGGTAGGTGCAGATGTTTCTACAAATTCTGGAAATGAAAGATTCTTCTTATTTGCAATTCGTCCAACAGAGCTTAATGCATCGAATTTATAAAGAATACGAACCAAATTAAGTAATTCATTGATATACCTGTTTCTAAAGAGATAGTCCAATCTATTTAATTGTCTTTTTTTTATACCATCATCGTTCCCTGTAAAAACATCAAACTCTCTTTTGCTAATAAACTCTAATATAAAAGCAATATCCTCTTTTAATTTAGCTGGTGCATTGTTATGCTCAATCTCACTTATAAAACCTTTCAAATAAACAAATAAATGCTTTAAGTGCAATATTCCTGTTTGAATGATATAATAATCATTGTTTGGCTTTAACTTGTATGATAAGTCTTGGAAAAATGCATTTATAATATTGTCTTTTAATGAGGGTATATTTAGTTTACAATAGCGTTCTATAAAATCAAATTGACTTTCACTAAAAACGAATTCTATATTATTTGTTGAGAAGTATTCTATCGTTCTTTTCCTAGTGCAAAGTTCTTGAAAATTCGTTGAAGGATTACTCATAATCCGCATTAAATAATCTCGTCCACCTATTGTTTTTGTATTGTTATAAAAACTGAAAATAGATTTCGTGGACCTACCATCACTAAATATTTCTAGATCTTTTATTGTTTGTGGGTCAAGTTCAAATTGCATATGCTTATTGGTGTTAGTCGTATTACCTGTAACTAGCGGATATACTTCATATATCCCACCTAAAAGTACAATAATTATTTAAAGTAGCATTGAGGGGTTTCGTCTATCAAAGTCTGAAAAGTAATTATAGGAGTACAATGGTTAATAATTCGCAGCAAACCCTCAAACTCTGCCAAAGCAAGGTGCTTAATAGCTGATGATATTCGTTATAAACTCAGCTTTATTGGCCGCCGAAGTTGCCAACTTCGGCGAGCGGTGGTTTTATTACCTTAATTTCCATTAGAGAATCAATCAAAAGTAGAAATGAGTCTTTTAAATAATTTAAATCCTTTATCTCTATAGAATCATAATTCCCCCTTAATCTAATTATTGTCGTGTCATTTGAATTCCTAACATTAAATACAATTCGTATATCTTGAAGAAAAAGGTCTCTAACCTTTTCATAGTTAAATAATCTTGCAATAGCTCTTTTATTTTGTCCGGCTACTCCAAACTGACGATCAAAATCTTTGTTGCCTGTTTTGATTCTATTCCAATTGAATATTTTATCCAAAAAATCTATTTTCCAAATTGATATGTTAAAATCAATTGATCTTTTAATATTAATTGAAATGTCAATAGGGTTAAATCTAAAATGTCCTTTACCACCTTGCAGAATTCCTTGATGAATCAAGATTTTAAATCCTTTATAATTAAATTTTACTTCGGCAGTTATTATATTTGCATCTACTTCTGCTCTTATTTTTTCACAGAATTTCAACTCTCCATCTAAAGAGTCTGACAGTTTTTGCCAAATATTTTTGAGTTCTGGAACTGTAATTTTGTATCTCATTTGTTTGGTGGTGGATTTCCCCTTGCTTACAACGGTCCGGCTATGAAGCGTTGGCCTGTGTTGCGCCTGCGGCGGGCCCATGCTTTATGAGCCACTATGATAAAACATAGGCATTTACCAAACGACTCAACTGTTTTATTTTGAGTCCAAAATTAAGATCTATGAAAACGCAAATTAAACAAAAAAAAGATTTTACAGGTCAGGATATCTTTATTGGTTTAGATGTTCATAAAAAAAGCTGGCATGTTACTTTAATGGGGCAGCATATTTGTTTAAAAAGTTATACCCAACCTGCCAGTAGCGAATGTCTGCATCAGTTTTTACAGGAACATTATCCTGGCGCTCGGTATTTCAGTGCCTACGAAGCCGGTTTTTCGGGTTATAGCCACCACAGAAAACTCAATGAATATGGAATCAAAAATATAGTGGTCAACCCGGCCGATATTCCCAAGACCAACAAAGACGACCATTACAAAACTGATAAACGCGACAGTCGCACCATTGCTGAAGCACTTCGAAGCGGACTTCTAAAAGGGATTCATGTTCTCTCCCCCAAGGATGAAGAATTTCGCAGTTTATTCAGGTCTCGTTTAGCCATTGCCAAAGACATACGTCGCACTCGAAACCGGATTAAGAGTTTTCTTGCTTATCGTGCCATAGAGATACCATCTGCTTATATCTATAATCCTAAGAGCAAAGGTTTTCTTGTATGGTTACAAAGCATCAAGTTGCCAGATGCTCAATCTGTCATTCAAAAACAGCAACTTATAGAGCGTTTACATTTCTTACTGGAACAGCGGCTCTCGTTAGAGCGTCAATTACGTATTCTAGCCCGAAACAAAGACAAAGTATTGTATGAATTATTACAAACTGTTCCTGGCATAGGTCCCATAACAGCTATTGGTTTTATGGCTGAAATAGGAGATATAAATCGGTTTAGACATATCAAACAATTTGCAAGCTATATTGGCATGGTCCCACGAATACATCAAAGTGGCAATACAGAGCGAATAGGAAGCATTACCTACCGCAACAACGGCTACCTGCGTCCTTTGGTTATAGAGGCCGCATGGCAGGCTGTCCGCTGCGATTCTGCCATTTTACAGTACTACCAAGAAAAATGTGCTCATGAAAATGCAAAAAAGGTTATTGTAAAGGTGGCTCGTAAACTATTAAACCGCATAATGTATGTGATGAAACATAGAACAAAATACGAAAGAGGAATAAACTAACTGATCCAATTGGGGAGAAGCACATAACAATGTGGTGGTATTTGCAATAAATCCCTTTTATGAGACTGTGCCTCCCCATCATTTTCATAAGTAAGCTGTGACTCAGATCACAAATAGCAGCCTGATCAAATTAGTTTATTCAACTCTTTCAAAAGTTAATGTACGAAAGAGAACCCGTCAACCCACAAGGGGTATGACTGAACCTCTTTTTGCCGATTAAAAGTGTAATTACAGGTTGAAAAAACTTGTAAAATGATGTAGATTAAGAATATACGGTTAGTATTGTTTTACATAGTAGCCATTGTTGGGTACTGGCTATTTATATTCTTCAAATAACTGCAGGACTTCAAACTTATTTATCGCTCTATCATAGAACCGTACGTTGTCAACAGAACCATATAAATAAGGATCAAACTCATTTATATTATAGCAGTTGCTTGCTGAAATATATAATTCACCATCATAGTAATTAAACAAGCCTGTATCTTCACCATCGTATCCTTCGTAGCTTCTATCACCATCATCATTTTTGGGCTTAAAATCGTTAGCAACAATAGCTAATTCCCCATTAATGTAAACTCTCTCAAGGTTATTTTCAATTGTCATAACTACATGGTACCAATTACCGGTATTCATTTCAAATGGAGCTTCTAGTCTATAGCCATTATATGAAGAAACAGTTTTTGAAACAGATCTATAATACAACAAAACATCCCAAAATGCACTATAAGACAATCTGGTTCCTAATAAAAACGGTGCATTATTATTAGTATACTTATCCATTTTAACCCATATTGAATAACTCCAGTTTTTCTGAGTAGGATTAATTACATTTGGCATTGTTATATGACAACCTGGCCCTTCAAAAAATGCAGATTGATTATTGATATCATCCGCTACCCCATCTTTAAAAGTGATATTTTTTGAAGTTGCATGGTAGTTATTATTTGTTTGATCTAAAAAGTCACCATCGAATTTATAATATGCCTTTAATCCACTTTTAATGTCAATACTTGTTGATTTAAATTGAATTGAAAATGCTTTATTATAGCTTTCTTCATCAAGTGTTTTCAAGCTTGATTTTACCTGAAGTTTATAAATAGATTCTGGTTTCAACTCTTCGCTGATATGATAAATGACCTTGAATTCACTTTCGTTATATTCAAAGCTACCTGATACTATTTCGTTGCTAGAATTAACAATCCTAATATGTTCTTCATTTACCGTAGTAATATCTAAAGCTTTATTAAAACTTAATGTAATGTTGTCCAAATTATAAGGGACTTCCATTTCGTCCGAAGAAGGGTTTGTTGTTAATACTTCTAAAGGAACAAGTCTTTTTGCATACTTCTCAAAAAATGGAATCGTTGCATTGCTATTAAGGCTATTGTATCTATTTATCAAGTTATTTCGCACCTTTGAAAGGTTTAACAATTTGGCATTTTCAGCCAGTTTATCTATTATCGTTTGATTATTTAATTGTCCATCTTCTTTAATATCCAAAATGATCTTTGATATGGTTTCAGAAAGCTCACCAACACTAAACTTACCTTGCAATACTACTGAAGCTGCCAATAGTATTGCATTTTCATTACCTTTTTGACTAATGTCAAGTTGATTGAAATTTATTGAATCATTTTGGGGAATATCAAATATTTCCAAAATTTCATTCTGAGCTCTAGTCTTTGCATCCTTAAAATTCATCCCATACTCTTTTACTAAATAGAGAATTCTTTCCTTTGATAAAGTCGTTAATAAGTTCACATTAGTAAGAGTTGAATCTGTTACCTCAACTAAAGATCTTAAAGATAGGTTTGCATTCGATATATTTCCTTCTACTTCATTAAAGTAAAAACCACTGGTAATAACTTCCACATAAGGTGAAATTATTTCATTTCTAACACTAAAACCTCCAAAATCATCATTTGTAGTTGTATTATATGTTTTTCCAGTAGCAACAAATGAACTATCTAACTCCTGTATAATAACACTTGATCCGGTAATAAATGGTCCTTTCTGAATATTACCTGTTACACCTTTACTAATGATCTCTTTCGGTTTATTTAAATCTTTAGATTCATCAGCACCAATTTCGTCGGATTTATCGCACATACTAAAAACTAGCATTATGCAAATCATCATTCCAATAGATTGAATCTTGTTCTTCATTATTGTCTTATATTTTTGGTTTAGTTTTTTTGCTTCTGACTAACGTAAAAATAAACGTCAGTAGTTCAGCGATTTACAATTCTGTGCTTTTCTTCAATTTTCATCTGCTTTGATGTCCCCATTTTACGTTAGCATAAGAAATCCATAAATCTTAAAAAGTATTGATTACCTTGGTTTTAAATCAATACTATGGGTTTATAGGGGGAATTGTACCCAACGGTTGGTGTATGAAGCGTTGGGCATTTCGAAGCACTTTCCTGTCAGACCGCTACAAAATTGATTAATTGTAATGCGTTTAAAACCTGCACTATCTGCCCAATGATTTATACACTTTGTTACCATTTCGTGCTTTATTTTTTCAGTCAGTGCGACTGGGATAGGCAAGCTCTTTTGCAATTTTTGGCTTGTGCGTTGGTTTGTGCGAATTGCAAATGTGCTTGACTATGAAGCGTTGGGATTCATTAACGCCTCTTGTTCAATCGTCTTTCTATATTTATTAATAATTTTTGCCAAGTCCTTAATCTCTGGATAATTGTCGAAATTTAGTCCTTTAATTTTTGGGTCATTCAATTGATTTACATAGTCTGTATAATTTTTTGAATCATTAATTATTTTTTCAATGTTGTTGGGGATGAAATAGCTGCATCTCCTAAAGTCCATTTTATTACGATATTCCAAAACATAGATGGCAATTCCTGAAAGGTCAAAATCACCAAAATGTAAATATCTATTTTGAATTTGCTGAAGCCATTCTATAAAGGCATTATTATTAAAGCGTAACAGAAATAAGGGCTCAATTTTATCAAAATATTGTTTGTAATTTTCAATACGATAGAATGTCTCAGGATTTTCAATCCCAACAATTGTAACATTCTCTGAAATTGCAAAATTCTTAAAATCAGAAATAAATAACGAACTTCCTTTTAAGGTCTTAAGATAAATTTTCTCCCCATTAAGACTGCCTTCAATATCTGCAAAGGTTCTAACAAAGAAACCCGAGTAAACCTTTGTTTGTTTTAACTTTGAATTAGAAGCAATTTGAGCTGATTCACTTTTTGTCGAGACAGGTTTGTTTAATAATTGATAATAGTCTTCAATGTTTATAATTCCGTAGCGTTCTCTAATAAAATTTCTAAGTTGCTCAACGTTATTTGTGTAAACAATAAATGTATTTTTTCTTTTGCTTCTATGAAGAATGTTTTCATCCAAAAAAATCTTAAGTAAATCCTTATTTTGTTTGGATTTAAACTGACCAATTGAGACAGGCTCCTTTCTGGAAATGGTTATAAGTTTCTCGATAAATGAAATTGGTATTTCCATCTCGTTTAGTTTTGTGCTATAAGACGATTTGCATGAGTTATACTATCAGAAGTTTTTTCAAAGTCATACACATATTTGTATGCCATAGCATTCGTTTCAATTGGAGAACCATTTATCATCCAAATTCCTCTGTCGTTTGCAAAATCAATCAGACTATCTATGTTTTTTGGATGAATAATGTTTATTTCATCCATAATGCAATGAAGTTTAAAATCCTTCTGTTTTTTTGACGCTTTCTCCTTAAAAACATTCAATAACATAATGTAAAGCATTGCTTTTACCAAAACATCAGTCCCGTTTGAACCAATGTCCGCAAGCTTTGTTTGCCAACCTGTATCTTTGTTGTTTTCAACAACCCTGAATTTCAATTCAAAAGTATCTTCAAGTGAAATTTCAGTTTTATTTTGTTCTTGTGATAGGTTCGACATTAATCCAACAAGAAGTTTGAATGCAGCATCGTTGTTCTCTTCTAATTTTAATCCCGTGAATAAATTTAACTCTCCAAAACCAAATGGATTTTCACCATGAAACTTTCTTATTTCTTCGAATGTCTGGAATACTTTGTTTTCACTTGGGTCAGCTTTCAAAACAACTTCCTGTACTACACCAACAAAATTATGCCTTTCAAAATCCTTGTTCATTTTTGAGATTATCTCATCTATTTCTTTTTTCTTGGATGAAAGCTGCTCGATATGTTTCACAATAAGACTTATCAAATCAGCATGATTCTTTTTGATGTATTTTTTATAGTCATCAATCTTATTGTCGGTTATGAAATCTTTAAGGTCATTAGCAAATGAACGATAGGCTAAGTCATCGGGAAAATTAGTCGGGAAATTAAATATATTACCTTCTCTTAGTGGGCTTACAAATTTATTTATCGATGATTTTAAACTCTTTATGTTTTCGGATATGTTTTGTTGAAGGTCTTTTATTATTTTGATTAAATCAGTTAATAATTCCTCATTTGCAGATTCTTCACAATGTTCTACAAAATATTCCACATCTGAGTAAAAAGGTGATTTCTCAAAATCTTCAAATTCCTTTTGCTGCCTTTTCTGCTCTTTCAATTGTTCATTGATGCTATCAAGTTCTTTCTTTATCTGAGTTTGATTGTCACGAAGCTCTTTGTTTTCCTGTTTATATTTTTCTTTTATAGAATTAAATTCTGAATTCAATTTTGAAAATGTAGCTTCAAAAATTGGAAGTTTATCAATGAAATTTGTTTTATCTTCATTATAAATTGCAACTACCTGATTAAGTTTTTTTATTGACAATAAATTTTTATTTAGATTTTCGATATCCGTTTCAAGCAAATCAAGACGGTCTGTATCAACTTTTCCCTCTAGTTCCTTTTTTCTATCATCTTTTACTTTAGCTACTTTGTCTTGATATTTTTGCTTTTCTTCAGTTACCTGAGCTGCTAGTTTTTGTTCAAGTGCAGAAAAATGGCTTTTAAGCTTATTTATTTCTTGCTTTTGCTCATCTTGTTTTTCCCTAACTTTTTTTTCTCGTTCTGACTTTAAATCTTGTAGCTTTTGTTTACTTCTTCCAATATTCTGTGAAACATCCTTGATTAAAGGTTCGATTATGGATAATTCGCTTATTTTTTTCTTTTCTGCTTCCTTTTTGAGGCTTGATATTCTCAATTTTGTTTGGGTACTTTTTACCTCAGTTTGAGAAATTAGTGTTTTCAACTGGAGTATCTCCTGATTTAGCTTTTTAAGTTTTTGGTTATACTTAGTATTGATTTTTTGCTGTTGATTTTCAAATTCCGATTGTTCTTTCTGAAAATCAGTCTTAATTTCTTCGATGATTATTAATAATTTATCTTTCTCTATTTGGTAATCAGTGATGGTTTTAACGTTAATATCAATTTCCTCAAGATTTAGTTTTACACCATAAAATGACTGATTGGTCTCAATAATTTGAGGCGAGAGATTTTGGGAGAGTAATATCTTTTCATCAAATACCTTTCCGATTGTTTGTTCCCATTCAGGATAGTTTTGATTTAGAAATTCATGAAGTGAGTCTTTAAATGCTTCAAGTTTTTCGTCTATTTCATCGAGCTTTTCTTGTGTGTCAATACGTTTATTTTCAAGCTCTTTTGTTTTGTTTTCAAAATGTAATTTCAATATCTCCTTTTCGTGATTTCCTTTATCCTGGAGTTTTTCAATTTCTTCTTTATTCAGATTTATTTTATTTGTGCTTTCTACTATTTGATTGTTATAATCTGTCAGATTCTTTTGTTCCGTTTTAATATCTTCATCATAAAATTTGGTGAGGTTAATTTTGTCTCTTTGGCGTTTAAGCTTTAGTTCTTTATCATTCAACTGATTTTGAAGTTCAGTTTCTTCTTCTATTTGCTTTTCAAATAGTTGTCTTAAATCCTCAATAAATTCAGAGTATTGTTCAATAATCTTGCTTTGTTGTCTTGCGGAATCAGATTTTATAGTGGACTTTTCTCCATTCAGAATATTAAGGTTTGCATTATGACTGTTCTCAAGCTGCTGCAAAATAGATTTGTATTTTTCTTCAATCGATTCAACTTTTGATGTAAGCAACTTTAATTCGTTTTCTAAATTTATCTTTTCAATTTCAAAATTTTTCTCTTTAGATACGAAATCAAGAATTGCATCAATTCCTTTCAGGTTTTCCTTTTGCAATGTTCTGTAATGTTCTATTTTATTCTTCGTATCTGATATATTCTTTTGTTCAATTGCAATTCGCTTATCATAATCCGTTTTCGTATTATCAAAGTTGTTTTGTAAATCCGAAATTTGCTTTGTAGATTCAGTATACTTTGTATCAAGTTCTGAAGAGTCAAATTCTAACTTATCAATCTTGCTTGTTAGCTCTTTATGGTTTGCCCCCAGAGTTTTTGCAGCAAGTATTTTTTCTTGTTCTAACCGAATTAATTCATCATAGTTTTGAATTATTATCCCCGCTCTCTTCTTAATCTTTTCATAAGCTGAAATGTCATTGTAATCTTGTTTAAAATCACTTAACTGTGTTCTGAGTACATTTAAGTCGACTTTATAACCTTTACCATCATTAAGAGCAAAATCATCTATACTAATTGAATTAATAATAGTTGTTTTAATTGCATCAGACTTAAGGTTTGAATTAAGATAAATATTTGAAATCGTTTTTGGGATGTTTTGATAAGCAGGGCTTTCAATTATAGCGTATTGCTTGAAATTCCTGCTCAATCCACTTACATTATTTGTGGCACCGTAGATAATATTACGATATTCCGTGAACTTTATAATTTTTCGTGAATGCCTCGTTTGACTTAGGATTGTTTCTGAAACTTTATTTGGTTTCAAAGGGAGTATTCCTTTGGGCGTTTCTTCAAGAAAAAAATGTTTTTTGTATTCAGAGTCTATGAATCGATAACAAAGTTTGTTGTGTTCTTTATAAAGCCAAATTAAATATTTCCCCTCTTTGGTTGCTACTTCATAAATAATATGTGAGTTAGGGAATTCAAAATAGTAATCGGCAAAATCACTTTTATTTGCAACCTTTGGTATTCCAAGCCTCTGAGTATCGGCATTATAAAAAAATAGAATTGCTCTTAAAACAGTAGTTTTTCCAACTCCTTGGTCACCTGTAAAATGAACATTGCCATTCAACTGAATTTCTTGGTAATCAACATTGGCTGCTTTTATAAATATTATTTTATTCAAATGTTTCATCGTCATCTTCTTGTATTACAATTGATACTACTAATTTTTGTAAATAACGATATGAAGCAAGAACTTTGAATTCATCCGAGTATTCGTTTGTGAGGTCAAAAAAGGTTTCTTTAACCATATATCGTGATAGCTTTTGAATTCTTTCTAAAGGCTTTTCTGTTGCAAATTCCTGATAATTTTTAAGTGCCTCTAATTTTTCCTGTAATTCACTATTAACTTTGGATTTTTCAAAAATTCTGGATGGGGAGAAAATAGTTCCTTGGGTAAATGGTTCGTCAATCGCTTTAGCATATGTGTTAAAAAAGTCTAGTATATCAATCCATTTATACGCTCGCTTTACCTTATCTTCAATTATTTGATTTGTTTCTTTACGACTGAAATAATAATATCCAGTCCCTTTTTCTAATATGAATCCTATGCGTTGAAAATAATCTCTTAGGACTTCATAATTATTTTCCAATTCAATAATATTGAATAAATCTTTAACTTCATCGCTTCCACTATCCTCGCTAATAAACTGTCCTTTACTCAGTCTATCAAATATCTCTGATGTTTGTATTGGTGGTGTTCCTATCATAGTTTCGGTGTAATTAGTGCATATTCAATATTTCTGATTTTTGAATATTTGTCTGATATTGAAAATTCATCTCTAAACTGAGAAGCTAACTTACAGTACAAAGTTACTTTGTCCTCAAAAGTAAGTTCATATTCAAAGTTGTAATTATTTATAAAATCAAATAAATCACCACCTCTGGACAAAAAGCTTTCTTTAAGTTTATTTGTATCAACTACGAAATGGTTTTTATCTTTTTCATTTAAAAACTCGTCTCGAATAACACCAGATGATTTTTCATCTAATTTCAATGATTTTTTCAGCTTATAACTAATTCGCAATAGAATTTCAAAAGCATCTTCTGATTGAATGTATTCAAGGGATAAGGGGGTAGAATATCTAATCTCATTTTGGAATTTAAGACTATTTTCTTTCAGAACTACATCTAGGAAATTGCTTTTCTCTGCTAACAATAGCTGGTCTTTTAAAAGTTTTACCTTTTGGATATGTTTGAATATCTGAGAATCATGTCTAATTCTATTGATGAAGTCAAGAATCTTTTGAGTTATATCAATCAGGTTTTGTCGAGCAATTATAATGTCTCTGTCAAGCCTAAGAATAATTTGGTTCAGCTCATCATCTTGTACCATTTTTATAAAATAGCCCCAAGTGCTTTCTTGAAAGAAAGCGTCAATTTGCTCTAATAAATCATCTAGATTTTTTCTTTTGTTATCGTATTCCTGAAGTTTGCTTTTTTTAATGGTAAAATCTTTCTCAGTTGCAAAAACATCTTCAACACTACCGCGTAGTGTTGTCACATTTCGTAAAACATCTTTACCAACATTTCCAATATTACGTTTGATTTTAAGAAGATATTCGTTTTGTTTATTTAGTCTTTTTTCAATTTCCCAATTTTGGATGTTTTCTTTTAATATTCTTATTAATCCACTGGTGTATTCGTAATTAATTTCCTCTATTGAGTCCGTAAATTTTTCCAAAAATTCAAGGATGTCTTGATTTAAATCAATTGTATTTCCAAATTGGACTAAAATATTTTTTTCAATTAAAGTTGTCAGTTTTTCTTCTTCAAAATTCACAAACTCCAAAAGATTATCGTATTTGACACTATTCTTTCTTTTGGCAAAAAGGAAATCAATTATTTCCCTTTCTCTATAGAGGGTATTTATTAAATCTTTTATCGAGTTAAATGCAAACATTATTACTTCTGGTTCTGTGGGTTGGAAAAGAAATAGCTCTTTTGGTTTTTCTTGTTGGGGCTTTTGTGTCGGCAAAAACCAAATGTGCTATTTGTGCGTTGGCTTATCATCATATTTTGTAGTTCGTTTCTCTTTTTTAGCATGAATGGTAACTAGCGGATATACTTAATAACTCCATATATCCCACCTAAAAGTACAATAATTATTTAAAGTAGTGTTTAGGCGTTTCGGCAAATTATTAACAGCGTGGGTAATTAGGGCTGCTGATACAAACAGGAGCAGGTTGCAGGGGCAGTGTGTTTCGGGGTATCACAGCCTTGCAAAATGTCCAAACATTTTGTTTGGGGTCTCTGCAGCCTTGCAAAATGCTCAAACATTTTGTTTGGGGGCTTCGCAGCTTTGTAAAATGCTCAAATAGTTTGTTTGGGGGCTTTGCAGCATTTGTAAAATGCTCAAATAGTTTGTGCCAATAGCCAGGCCTTAACAGGAGGGCAGTAGAGGTGGTGTTTAAAAAGTAAACCCCGGCGCGGGGCACCGGGGTTTGTTCAATTTGGTTCAGGGAGTTAGGGAATAATTAGTTAACTGAATTGATGAGTATTTCTAACTCCTTATAGGCCTCAACGGTGGCATTATTACTGCCTATTCGGGCATGGGCAAACATAAGGGAATACAGGTTTTGTAAATCCTCGGTGAGCTGCGGCGCCACCAGGCCGGCCGCACTAATTTCGGCTTGGCGGGCACTGTCTTCAATAATGGCGTTGCTGGCCGTTTTAAAACGGCTGTTGGCTGCTTCCATGAGTGGCAGCCAGCGCTGAATTGCTGGCAATGCATCAGCGGGCATCTTGAGTTTATTAATTTCATCCAGCAGGTTGTCGATGGCTGCTGTTTGTTCATTTAACGGAAAGCGGGTAATTCCGGTGTACTTACCGGCAATAGTGGCCAGCCTGGTCACCAGTTGAGCAGTTGCCTCCTCCTGGTGGTTGTAATAGGTTTCGGCTTTTATGCTCTGTAATAAGCCATAAGTAAACCGGTCGCGCTCCTGGTCGATTTCAGCTTTGGATATGCCGCTCGATTTATCCTTTTGCATGCCTTGCCTAAAGGTTTCCAGCGATGCTTTGGCTTTGTCAAGGGCTGTTTGTACTTCGGCTATGTTACCGCATATGCGGATAGATTGTTCGCCAACGGTCTGCAGTTCTTTGTTGCGCAGGCGTGGTAAGTTTAATAGTTCCATGTAAATAGGTTTTTGGTTAACTCCCTGAAGGGAAGTATTAAAGATATAAATAAATGAGCAATAGGCAATGTTTTGTTAAGAGGCAATTGGTAGTCAGTAAGGAGCACCGATCGCTTTGTTTTACAGCTGATGGCTTTTTCCTACCGGTCAAGTCCGGGCACTCAACTGTAAGTCCTCAACTTTTAACCGATCACCCAAAAAAGGCAGAAGGCACAGCAGAACTTCGTTAACCTGTGAAGTTGCAACTTCAGCGCTTAAATACGATGCACCAACAGGCTTTGCCGGGTAAAGTGGCATGGCGCAGTTTTTAAGCGGCTTGTGGCGATGGCATTTTTCTTTAAAAATAATGATGTACTTCACTATATTTGATTGTTTAAATAACCCTATGAAAAATTTACTGTTCATTTTCGTCTTTTGTCTGATTCTTGTTTTGCCGGGGTTCTCACAGCGTCCTAAAATTGGATTAACGCTTAGTGGGGGAGGTGCAAAAGGATTAGCCCATGTGGGAGTATTAAAAGCCATTGACCAGGCTGGTCTTAAAGTTGATTATATAACCGGCACCAGCATGGGCAGCATTATTGGAGCCATGTATGCCGTTGGTTATTCGGGCGAACAAATAGAACAAATTGCGGGCGCACTCAATTGGGAGAGGCTGCTAAGCGGAAAGCCTTTCTACTACGATGTAAGCCTTATGGATAAGCAAGAGTACGAGAATTATATTTTTTCTGCTCCGTTTCGTCACGGTAAACTGGTGTTAAGTACGGGGTTAATCGAATCGGAGGAAGTATGGCTGAAATTCTCAGAAATTTTTTTCCCGGTTTATGATACCAAGAATTTTTCTGACTTTGATATTCCTTTTAAATGCGTGGCCACCGATTTATCAACCGGTAAAGCAGTGGTATTGGATAAAGGAGAGATTGTGTTTGCGCTAAGAGCCAGTATGGCTTTGCCGGGTATTATTAAAGCGGTCCCCTATAATAATACCAAACTGGTGGATGGCGGTATTGTAAGAAACTTTCCGGTTAGCGACGTGAAAACCATGGGGGCTGATTATGTAATTGGGGTCAACCTTTATAGCGGGTTATCCGAAGCAGAGGAGTTAAATTCGGTACTGGATGTCATGTATCAGATCATCAATTACCGTGATGCCGAAGATTTGGTAAAAGAAAAACGACTATGCGACCTGATTATTGAGCCGCCTCTGGATGAATATAGCGCGGGTAGTTTTAACGACGTGCCAGCCATATTAGAGATTGGTAATGAAATTGGCGAAAAATACTATCCTTATTTTAAGCACCTGGCCGATTCCTTAAATGCGCTATACCCGGCCGAATACGTTTCAGATAACCGCCTGCCGGCATCTGAGCCTGTATGCATTGATAGTATTGTAGTAACTGGGTTGGAACAAATTTCAGAATCCATGTTTTTAGAAGATTTAGATTTAGCTGTGGGGCAGTGTTACCAAGCCCATCAGTTGAGCAAAATCTTTCGTGAAGCCTATTCCCGCTTAAATTACCAATATGTGTATTACGAAATAGAAGTTCTGAATAACGATCGTTGTGTTTTACATTGTAAAGTAAAGGAGAACCCGCCAAGTCAATTGAGTCTTGGATTATCGTATCATTCCTTTACCAATGCCGCACTTACCTTGGGGTATTCGTGGCGAAACCTTGTGTTTGATCGGTCATACAGTTTAGCAAAAGTCAATGTTAGCGAAAATTGGCGCATTCGTTTACTGCATAGGCAAATGTTTGGTAAACAATTAAACCATGGCATGGAAGCAGTAGTGGAATCTAATCGCTTGGATGTGCCCATTTATGATAATGATAAACAGCTGTATTTGTATAAAGGGGTATTTAGTTCTGCCAATCTGGGATATTTCTTTCAATTGAATACACACAACCGTGTTATGCTGGGGGGTGAATATTATAACGTTAATTTTAATCCGAGCATTTCTGAGGCATCAGTAAAAGGCTATTTAAACCGTGTAGAGCTCTATGCCTCCTATCTGCATAATTCACTTGACCGTCGTCATTTTCCAACCACCGGACGGAGGGCCAGCTTTAAAATGGGCTATGCCACTGCAAGAAAATATCATTACAGGGCCGATTATGGTGGGGTATTAACAGATAGCACATTCACCGAAAGCCACCCCTTAATTACCATTCAGTTTAACCACAGCGGATACCATGCTATCAGTTCGCGGTTATCGGTATTTGAGCAATTGCACCTGGGCTATATTGATAATGGCAATAAGACCATTTTTGAAGATTTTATAGTAGGCGGTATTCAGCCTCTGTTTGAATCCCATATACCCTTTGCAGGCGTGAACGATGCTCAGCTTCATTCCAATTCGGTGGCGTCAATCGGATTAGGGGCTCAATACAAGGTTTTCGGCGAAATATATACCTTGCTGAGGGGCAACGTGGGCTATTTTGGATTTAATAACCCAATAAAAGCAAATGCATTTGACAAAGCGACTTTATTAAGTGGTGCCGCTTTAAGTGTGGCTTATAACTCTTCGGCTTTGCCACTTGAATTTTCAGTTATGTATTCGCCCAAAATTAAAAAGGTTTACTCCCATGTAAATATTGGGTTTTATTTTTAATGCAAATCGTAAGCTCATCAATGGTCAATAAACAAATAAGGCAACAGGATTTTGTTGCTCAATAAAGCCTTGCAAAACCTTGAAGTACTCTGCCTGGCAGAAGCTAAAAAAAGGCAGAAAACAGATTACTATCAAAGTATTCGCTGTTTACTGCCCTTATGTTTGAATCGGGTGGATGTCCCGGTATTACTTTTTGGCTTCCGGGAAGGGCAGATTATCTGCCAAAGAGGCTCTGATTTCGCTTAATATGTACATTTCGATTTGATGAAATTGTAAAGCAGTTACCGGATTGATTGTTTTACTTATCTTTTTCACATAGCGCTCCAGCAGTTTATCGTTTTGCTTAATCAAGGCCAAAACCTTTTTTAGAAAATCGGCGGCTTCATCATTGCTCAGGCCTTCATAATTATCGCCGTAGGCAAGTAGCAGGTTCAAACGCTTTTTACCCAAATCTTTGCGGGCGGCTTCATAGTCATCGTACAATTTCCAGAAGGCCGCCTTCTGTGCCTCCTCCGGCTTAACAACTTCGCCTATTAAGGCCTTTTTTTCCATGCCAAAAATAGACTGGATATAATCAATTTCCTCTTTGGCCGATTGGGCCCACAGGGTAACACTAAACAGGGTCAGTGCTAGTACCAGGAATGTTGTTTTCATAATCAATTGTTTAAAGTTCATTATTTTGTATTAGTGGGCTTAATTGAATCATTGCTTCTGGTAGTTGGTATACTCATATATATCCTTAACGAGCACAGTTTTTCCCAGTGCTTTCACATCCATGTTAATTTCTTCCGTTGCCACCTGGTAGAGGTTCTCAGTCCGGTTGAAATTATAGTGAACAAGCATATAAAAAGTAGTAACATTAAAAGGTCTCATCTTTGTAGGTCTTTCATTGGTGTATTCTACTTTTTCAAGCAGTTTAGTGCGTTTATTAAAATAGGCTTTGCCCTTCATGTCTGCCAAATACTTAAAACGCCCTTTAGAACTGGTACTATCGTATTTAAAGTTGACTACCAGATAGTCGTTTCTGTCGCGTTCAATATCCCATGAGGCATCATCAATTTTGGCTTTAATCTCTTCTTCTTTAAAATTGTGGTTCTTATTAAACTCTTTCAGCTCTTTTGCTGAGGGCTCTTTCCCATTGTAGGTCAGCAGCGTCCAGCGCTCATCAAACTTTTGTGAGGGGTCGTACTTTGCCTCTTCAATAATGGTTACAGAATCGATACAAGAGCGTATTGTTGCATGAAAGGAATAATTGGCATTAACCTCCGCGCCTCCAATACTTTTGGCCAGTAAGTCCATCGGAAAGTGATAAGCCTTAAGTTGATTAAGAACTTTGTTTTCCTGAGCCACCGCTGATAGTGAAAGCAATGCAGCTAAACAATAGAAGAGTGTTTTCATGTTGTTGATGGTTACTTGTATGAGTGTGATTAATGTAACATGTATTTCTCAACTGCAGGCATCGCGTATAAGGGTTCAAGGGCCGAAGGTTCGGGCCAGTAAATGCGCGTTTGTAACGAGAAAGGTCCATCATGGGCCGGCAGCCAGTTATTTACCTTATCTGCTCCCGGGTGCTTCGTTTGGATATAAATATCCAGCGAGCCATCGTCGTTATACTTCAGGCCTTTGGTAGCACTGCTAATAATATAGCGATTGATTTCATTTTCGATGAGTAGTTGCTCAGGCAGTTTATACATGGTTAAGGACCAGAAAGCCTTGGCCGGAGGCAGTTCATCGGCATCAAAATGCAGAATATAGGCATGGTTGGAGCCATTCAGCTCTTCATTGTCTGCATCTAATGAGGTTTCCGGATAAAAGGCTTCTTCCAAATCATTTCCCCACAGGCCAAAGTAGGCAGCGGCGGCACGAGTGAGGTATTTTTCTTTCATGGCTTTGCGGGTCCCAAACACACCGGCTATCTGTTGCCAGCCATTTTTTCGTACGCCCAGTTTGGCCGATTCCTCGGTGAAGGCTTTGCGGCCGGCTTCAATGCCTTGCCTGATGGCTTCGATTATTTCGGGACTGTAGTCGTCTGCATGGAAGGCTTTGCCGGGCTGGATGCCTATTCTGGCAAAGCGCTTAAACAGTACTTGCTCTGAGGGGTGAATCTGACCGGTGGCCATCAAGGCATTCAAATAGCCAATAAAATGCTCGTCTTTTATATGCGCTGGATTGTAAGGGGGAATTGCCGGGTTTTCGGGGATAACGGTTGTTTCAACCATCCCCAGGTAGGCGTTGAGCGACTGAATTGTGTAGTGACTCATCACGGCTTGCGCATTCTCAATATCATCCGGCCCAAACACCTGGGTTCGCCCCAGCGCCAGCAGATAGTTGCCTTCCGATCGGATCACCTTATTAATTCCGTCCGGTGTTTCGCCCTCCCAGTTGGGCCCTGCAAACATGTAGGCACCGGCTTTGCTGCCCGTTTTTCGCGACCCAATGTAGTCAATGTTGTGGGTGTACATATCAATAATTTGGAAGGAGTAGTAGCGGCCACCGGTAATGGCGGGTACCGATAGAATTTGTGGCTGAGCCGATAAGTCGAGCCAAACGGCTGAGTAGAACGTGTCGTTGTTGGGCCTGACAATGATGGTGTCTTTGGGGCCATTCAATTCAGAATTGTTGGTGAGCACATTAAATGGCGCCATATAAGCGCCTGATTCAGGATACATGGCCATGGCGAACATCATCTTGTAATGCTCCAGCATGGGGTAGGCGTAGATGTAGGCTTCTTTGGCTATCTGCCGCGCTTCAGCGGGAGTTAATTCTTTTTGTTTTTGGCTGCATGCGGTTGCAAACAGTAACAGTCCAAGTACACTTAGTTGTAATATCTTTTTCATATTTACAAGGTTTAGTAAGTCATTCGGGTTCATCAGTTATCTTTTGAAAAAATGCTTTTGGGAAGAAGAATCTGCGCCTGCAAACGCCATTGCCATTCCGGGCCAAAGTCGGGCCTTACCACATTGTAATAGAGTTGAGTCTGCAGGTTTAAGGGGAGTTTGCCCCCCAGCATAACCAGCCGGCCTCCTCCGGCGCCCAGGGGCACAATCCAGCGGTCCTCGCCCTTCTGTGTCCAGTCTGCCGTGATGATGGGGGCACTGTTGACATACCAGCCATCGCCCAATTGCTTTACCACAAATAAATTGCAGAGCATGTGATTCACCTTGTCCGCCTGCGAGTCGCCGGCAAACGACCAGGCATTGTTCATCAGTAGGCCAAAGGTCCAGTCTTTGGGTTGTATAAGCGCCACCACCGAAGGACCGGCACTCCATTTTTCGGTGCCCCGCTTATCGCCTCCGGTGGGGAGTTCCAGCACGGGACCAATGCCCAGTGTCAGACCCGGTATTTCGGGCACATAAAAGGCTGTAAAAATAATGTCGCTGAGGCCAGAGGCCAGCTTCCCGCTTTCCTGGCTGAAATCAGGAATGCGCACCAGAGGGAAAATAGTGCGGGTAATGATTTTCCCATCCGCAAAAGGAATGACTGGCTGAATGTTGAGCACATTGACATTCCGGTTGTGAGGACCATTATTCATATTCAGGTTATTCTGAAATGGGAAGCTCATCAGGTTGGCAATGGGGTTGGCTGCCGCAGTGGATAGCTCATCCTGCGATTCCTGAGCATTCAGGTGGCAGATAGCTATCAAACACCATACGAAAAGGGCTGTTTTTTTCATCGCTGTAAACCTTAATTGTTTAATACGATAGGCGGATTTACCCAATTGCCTGCCAAAGCTTCGGCTTTTGGGCCATACAAACGCAACACACAATAGAATGGGCCGTCGGGGGCGGGCAGCCAGTTGGCCTCCAGTTGCTTACCCGGCGATTCTTTCTGTATGTACAGGGTTAAAGAGCCGTCCGCAGCATAGCTAAAGTCCGGTGCCATTGCTGAGTTAAGCAGGTAGCGGTCTAAAGGGTTGTCCACTAAAAGTTGAGTACGTCCATCGTACATGGTGAGCGACCAAAAGGCTTTCACCGGTGGCAACTCCTCTTTTTTAAAGGTGAGGGTGTATTTGTTTTCAGCAGCATTAAAGGGGACGCCCGGTGCTTCCATCAGGTAAGTGGGGTAGATGGCTTCGTGCCCCGAATTGCCATACAGCCCCAGGTGAGCGGCTGCTGCTCTGAGTACATATAAGTTATCGTGCGGGTAATTTTCTTCGGCACTTTGGGCAAGGTACTGGCGGGTGCCAAATATTTTTGCGCTGGCCAGCGGGTCGCTGCTTATTTTTTTAATAAAGCTTTCTATTTCGGCAAATCCGGCTTTCATCCCGGCCTTGATAGAGTCCTGTATGGCTGCATCGAAAGCGTTGAGGTTAAAGCCTTGTTCGGTGCCAATTCCCAGTTTGGCAAAACGGGCGAGCACTGCTTTTTCTTCATCCACTGGTGTCAGCATGTTAAGCAGCTGGTCTAAATAGGTAAAAGAGGCCACAGTGAACTGGTCGCCTTCGTGCCAGGCCGTAAAGTTCTCGGCATGGTTTGTCGGGGCGGTTTTTTCGCCCAGGTATTCGCTCAGTGTTTCCAGCTTATACGCTCCCTGAATGGTTTGTACCTGTTCCAGATCGTTCTCATCCATTAGCTGGGTGCGCACAATCATAAAAAACAAATCGGTTTCGCAAGGGATTACCTCGCTAATGCCCTCCGGCTTATCACCGCTCCAGGAGGCCGGGGTAATCAGGTACTGGCCGGCATTGTTACCGGTTGTTAATGAGCCGATGTAGGCAAAGTTATGCGTGTATAGATCAATGAGCTGGAGCGAGTAATAGCGCTCCGGATCCATGTCGGGTACCGATATCACCAGCGGTTCGTTACGAATATCGCACCAGACCATGCAATAGGGCGTATCCGAGTTAGGGGTAACAATGGCTTTATCTTCCGGGGTATAAAGGCGGGCATCGCAAGCCAGCTCGTTGAATGCGCCCTTGAACTCCTTCGAATTGGTGTTGAGTGTGTAGACATAGAGGGTTTTGTAGTTCATCACCATTGGAAAGCCGTAGATATAGGCTTCTTTGGCAATTTCTTTAGCTTCCTGTGGCGTTAATGTTGGCTGCTTTGTGCAGCTGCAGAAAATACAACAGCTTAGAATGGTTAATAATACATGGGTTTTCATAGTAAAACAGATTTTGGGCGTGTTATTTGGGTGTTGATTAATTCATAGGATTACCGATATCGGAGATGCTTTCATCTTTTTCAGAACTTTTGATCGTTGGTCAGCTATTTTGCAGCTATCTGTGAAATGTCCCGTCTCTTCTCAAAGTTACCAACATCAGCGCCAGAAAACTAGACAAGGGTGTCAGTGGCCGTTCGGCTCAATTCAGTAATGTGTGC
The DNA here is from genome assembly GCF_051851475.1 of Carboxylicivirga taeanensis. Classification (NCBI taxonomy): domain Bacteria; kingdom Pseudomonadati; phylum Bacteroidota; class Bacteroidia; order Marinilabiliales; family Marinilabiliaceae; genus Carboxylicivirga; species Carboxylicivirga taeanensis. Next base: position 381,924 of record NZ_JBPUSJ010000002.1, read on the forward strand.
CTTGTCAGCTTTTCAGTGCCACTAGCTCCTCAGACTGCACACACAGGCCTAGTGTGTACTGCATTATCTCTAAGGCCAGTTGGCACATAGATTCGGCACTTATGTTGTTAAAACTTAGCCGGGCATACCAGGCATCGGTTAAGGTGGCATAGAACTCGGTGATTTCATGATCGGGCAGCTTGGTTTTAAAATGCTCTTTTATGTGTGGCAGGAGGATGCGAATCGATGAATTATTGATGCTTTGGTACAGAGCGGCGAAGCCTTCCAGCTGGTTGTTTTTGAGTAGCTGCTGATGAAACTGCACACTACCCTTGTACTGAAACATGATGGTATACAAATCGGGAATCAGCCTGCTTACCTGTTTTTTTAAATCAGATTGAAAGTCATTCGCTATTTGCAAATGCAAATCCAATAGCTCTTCAATCAAATGATTCTTATCGCTGAAATGGTAATAAAGGGTTGCGCGCGGCAGACTGGTCTTTTCAGCCAGTGCTTTGAGGCTAAAATGGGGCCCGTAAAGCGCAAATTCGTTGTAGGCGGCAAGAAGCCATCTATGGTATGTGTGGCTTTTCAGTTTCACAGAGATTTGGCGGTTAAAATAAGGCTGCCTTATCTGCTACGGTAACGCCAAATAAAACAGCCACAACAATATAGGGCTGTTTATTCTAAAACGCCAGAAAATGAGTTGATTAATGTGAAGTAAACGGCTTGTCGGGCGCTGTGCTTACAAATTGTTGGTCGGACAGCTCGCTTATTTCTTTAGTTCCTCTCTCAAGTACTTTGCCGTGTAGCTTTTTTTGCTCTTAGCCACCTGTTCGGGTGTACCTGCACAAAGGAGTTGCCCTCCAAAGCGTCCGCCATCCGGTCCAATGTCGATCACGTGGTCGGCTACCTTTATCACATCCAGGTTGTGCTCAATCACCACCACGGTATTGCCTTTAGCCACCAGGCGGTGCAGCACATCGAGCAGTACCCTGATGTCCTCAAAATGCAGGCCGGTAGTAGGCTCATCCAGTATGTACATGGTTTGGCCGGTATCGCGTTTGGCCAGTTCAGCCGCCAGCTTGACGCGCTGACTCTCACCGCCCGACAGGGTGGTGGATGGCTGCCCCAGGGTGATGTAGCCCAGTCCAACGTCTTGCAGCGTTTTTAGGATCTTCGATAGCTTGGGGATGTGTTGGAAGAATTCAACCGACTGGTTGATGGTCATGTCCAGCACGTCGCTAATGGATTTGCCTTTGTAGCGCACCTCGCAGGTTTCGCGGTTGTAACGGCGGCCTCCACAGTCAGGACATTCCACCATCACATCGGGCAAAAAGTTCATTTCAATCACTTGTACACCACCACCTTTGCAGGTTTCGCAGCGTCCGCCGGCAACATTAAAAGAGAAACGACCGGGCTTGTAGGCGCGTATTTTCGATTCGGGCAGTTCGGCAAACAGTTTTCTTATCTCATCAAATATCTTGGTGTAGGTAGCCGGGTTCGAACGCGGGGTGCGCCCCAGTGGTTTCTGATCCACATCCACTACCTTATCCAGGTGCTCCAGGCCTTCCACTGCTTTAAACGGCAAGGGATCTTTTACCGACTTATAAAAGTGCTGGTTGAGAATGGGGTAGAGGGTTTCGTTGATGAGCGTGGATTTACCACTGCCCGAAACGCCTGTTACACAAATGAGCTGGCCCAGCGGGAAATTCACATTCACTCCCTGCAGGTTATGGCCGCGGGCTCCTTTTATGGTTAGCATTTTACCACTGCCCTGACGGCGCTCCTTAGGAATTGCTATTCTTTTTTTGCCGGTCAGGTAGTCGGCGGTTAGTGAGTTGCTTTTCAATAGCTGTTTGGGCGTGCCATGGGCCACCACTTCGCCTCCATGGCGTCCGGCATGCGGGCCCATGTCTACCACGTAGTCGGCAGCCATCATCATGTCGTGGTCGTGCTCCACCACCAGCACGCTGTTCCCCGTATCGCGCAGCTGACACAGGGAGTTGATCAGGCGGTGGTTATCGCGCTGATGCAGGCCAATACTGGGCTCGTCGAGGATGTAGAGCACATTAACCAGTTGCGAGCCAATTTGTGTGGCCAAACGAATGCGCTGACTTTCACCCCCTGAAAGCGTCATGGCGCTGCGGTTGAGCGACAGGTACTCCAGGCCAACATTCATCAGGAAACCTAAGCGGTTGCGGATTTCTTTCAGCACTTCGTAACCAATGGCTTTTTGCTTATCGGTCATGCGTTCTTCGAGTCCCTGAAACCATTCGTGCAGCAGTCCCAGGTCCATCTCGGCCAGTTCGGCAATGTTTTTATTGTCTATCTTAAAATGCAGCGCTTCCTTGTTGAGGCGTTGCCCGCCACACTCGGTACACTGGGTGTTTTTGATAAACTGGTTGGCCCATTTTCGGGCTTTCATAGAGGTGTCGTTATCCTGCTGTTCCAGTATGTATTTGATAACGCCCTCGAAACTCAAATAGTAGTTGGATGAGGAGCCCAGAGGCGTATTCTTGAGCGTAAGCGGTTCGCTTGAGCCGTGCAGAATAATGTCCTGTGCTTCTTCGGGAATATTTTTGATAGGCGTATTAACGGTAAATCCGTATTTATCGCCAATGGCTTCAATTTGCCAGAATATGAGGCTGTTTTTGTATTTGCCAAGGGGGGCAATACCTCCTTTTTTGATGGTCAGATTGGCGTCGGGCACTATCTTATCAAAATCCACTTCATCAACCGTGCCCAGGCCTTTACATTTCGGACAGGCTCCCTGAGGCGAGTTGAAGGAGAAGGAGTGAGGCGCCGGCTCGTTATACGACAGCCCGGTGCTGGGGCACATTAGCTGACGGCTGTAAAACCGCTGCTCATCCGTGTCTTTATCAATCAGCATCATAATGCCTTTGCCGTGCTGCATGGCCAGGCGAATGCTTTCCTTCAGCCGCTTGGTGTCTTTGCTCGAAACAGCAAAGCGATCCACCACCATCTCAATAAAGTGTGTTTTGTAGCGATCGACTTTTAGGCCATGCACCACCTCCTGAATCTCGCCATCGATGCGCACATGCAAAAAGCCCTTTTTTCTGATTTGTTCAAACAGCTCTTTATAGTGGCCTTTACGTCCTTTTACCAGAGGGGCTGCAATGTATACTTTCCGCCCTTCAAACTGCTCCAGTATCAATTGCTGAATCTGCTCATCGGTGTATTTCACCATTTTTTCACCCGTGTGATAGGAATAGGCTTCGCCGGCACGGGCATAAAATAAGCGCAGGAAATCGTATATCTCGGTGATGGTACCTACTGTGGAGCGTGGATTTTTGCCGGTGGTTTTCTGCTCAATGGAAATGACCGGGCTCAGGCCGGTTATCTTATCCACATCGGGCCGTTCCATGTTGCCTAAAAACTGCCGGGCATAGGCCGAAAAGGTTTCGATGTATCGACGTTGTCCCTCAGCATAAATGGTGTCAAAGGCCAGCGATGACTTGCCACTGCCACTTAAACCGGTTACTACCACCAGTTTATTACGTGGAATACTGACATCGATGTTTTGAAGGTTATGGACGCGGGCGCCGTAGACATCTATTTGCTCAGTTTCGTCAATCTGCTCAATAGCGGGTACTGTTGTTTCTTTCACTTTCATCAACTTAAAGAACACACAAAGATAGTTATTAGTTCGAACAAGGCGTGACAAGTGACTGGCTTTAGCTCTTTAAAGCCACCCTCTATAATGGGCAGTCGGTTACTTCACCTCGGTGCTATCTGTTACCGCTTTCTTGGGTGCGTCGATAAATTGTTTAGAGGTGAGGGGCAACTGAATCGAATAGGTTTTTCGGCTGCTATTGGTTAAATGCGCTTCACGTAACCAGGGATTCAGATTTTTTAGTTCTTTGTAGCTGGTGCCATACTCTTGGGCAAAATCCGCAAAGTTGGCCACCGGTGTGTTCACATCGATGTTAATGGTTTCAATAACCGGATACTTGTCTTCTGGATTTACAAAGAACCCGTATTTTTCAGGGCTGGAAAGTATTTCTTTGGCAGCCAGAATACGGAATACATACCGACCGGTTTCTTCCCCCAGCAGCAAATCGTAGTAGCTTTCTGTTTTTTGGCGGGCCAGCTGTCTGTTCACTCCAGCTCTTCCTGCGTTATAGGCCGCTGCAGCCAATGTCCAGCTGCCATAGTGGTCATGCATCTTTTTGATGTACTTGCAGGCCGCAAGGGTTGATTTTTCAATGTGATAGCGCTCGTCAATTTCAGGGTTGACTTCCAAGCCATATTCGCGGGCAGTGGCGCGCATAAACTGCCACAGGCCAACGGCTCCGGCCGGTGATATGGCTCGTGGCATAAACCCGCTTTCAATCAGCGATAAGTATTTAAAATCATCAGGCACGCCCTGTTCGGCCAATATAGGCTCAATAATAGGGAAATAGCGGTTCGCCCTTTTGATAAAGAGAATCGTTTGCGATTGCCAGTAGGTATTTACCAACAGTTCGCGATCAAAGCTCTCCTTTATGTCATAACGTTGAACGGGTACCTCCTCGCCGGCAAAATTTAGTGAGGCGGGTATGTCTAGCGCCGAAATTGCATAGGTACTTTCTGTTGTTTCTGCCTTTTTAGTTGAAACAGATGCTGGTTCAGACGATTGAATAAACACTTGAGAAACCAACACTATTGCAATAATTGCTGCAGATACCGATAATAGTTTTGTAAAGAAATTTGTTTTCATAGCCACTCCCATTTTCAACATTTAACGCAAAGGACACCAAAAGTAATTTTTCGGTTAAACAAACCAAAAAACGTGCCGCATTACTTATCAACACTACGAATTTTTGTACATGTGTAGCAGGTAAACATACTACGCTGTGAGATTAAAAATGTTTGGTTCCCAGTATAAAAAAGTTTGTGAGCGACGTTTTGGATTTGATGGTTGAGCAGGCCTTACAGCAAAAATACGCCGATGAAGCCTATCTTCACCGATTCAGGAGCCCCAGTTCAACAAGCTTTAGCGAAGAGTCTGATAGTGAAAGATTTTAAGGTCTTTTGTTGCCTGAATCGCGCACAAACAGCTATTTATTACATGATTTTTATCTGTGTTTTTAAATGCTAAAGACTATGTAGGAAAGGTGATTGACAAGGGGTGCTTCTGCTTGTGAATGGTTAATATATTAACTACTTTAATGCCATAATTCTCACTGATTATGGATAATTATCATGTAGATATTGAGTTGCTCGTAAGTGCGTCACTGGAGCCCGTTGTGGCTTTTGAAAAACCAGGCTATGAGGCTACCTTGCTAAATGACAAGGCACTAGCCTTGTTTAAGTATGAAGCGTCCGACCAATATTTTCTTCGTGATTTTTGTTCAAGAGCGGATAAGTTCAATGAGCAATCGGCCATCAAGCTGTTTGAAGAGCTTTTGCCCGGAGTGCCTCGCATTGTTGACTGGCCCGTACGATTAGGTCATATTAAATGGTTGTCGGCACATATTCAGCTGGTAGAGTCGGGCGAGCAGGAGTTTGTGGTGGTTATTTACAGGGATAATACCTACTCCAAAGAGAACCTCCTTAAGCTGGATAACATGATTGCTTACCGGGAGATGCTGGATCGTCTTTTGGCCTATAACATCAACATTAACGTGAACGAAATTCCATTGATTATTGATCAATCACTGGAAATGGTGGGCAATTATTTTGGCTGCGATCGCAGTTATGTGTTTGAATACAGTGAGGATTTAAGGTTCAAAAATAACATCAACGAGTGGTGTGCCCCTGGAGTGGAGCCTTATATCGACCAGCTACAAAATTTACCAATTAGCTCATTTCCCTATTTGAAAAAGATGTTGCTGAATATGGAAGTGGTGTGTGTGGATGATATCGCCTACCTGCCTCAGGATGCCTATGAAGAGCGGGAGGAGTTTGCAAAAGAAGGAATTCAGTCAATTTTGTTAATTCCTTTTAGTGAAGGGGACCGGCCAATTGGGTTTATCGGATTAGACCATGTTAATTCACAAAAAAACTGGTCGAAAAGCGAAGTGTCTAACTTAAAGCTGCTGGCACGCACCTTTGCCAATTTTTTGGTGCGTGTGAGAAGTGAACGGCAAATAGAGGCGCAGCGTCATATGTATCAAACTCTTTTTGAAGCCGCCAACGATGGTATTCTTATTTTCAAAAACGGGGTTTGTATTGATGGCAACAGCAAAGCAATGGGAGAGATGCGCTGTGACCTAAAATATTTGATAAGCAAGACACTGGTTGAGCTGTCGGCGGTGCAGCAGCCCGATGGCAAGTCGCCAACCTATGCGAACGTTTATTTTGGTGAAGCTGAAAATGGGTTTGCACAGAGTTTTGATTGGCGTTTAAGGCGGCCAGATGGCAGTGAGCTGGATGCCAGCATAAGTTTGAATAGCAGCAGGCAGGGAAGTGACCGGCTGGTTATTGCTATTTTTAGAGATGTGAGTGCCTATAAACAAACGGTTGATTCATTGGTGATTCACCAGCAACAGCTTCAGAAAGAGATTGATGTCATTGTCAACCCGGTTGAAGATGTCAGCCAACTTGAGCTGCTGCATGTATTTGAGTTGGAGCAATTACAAAAAATGCAGGATGCCTTTTCGTTTGCTACCGGTATTTCATCTTTAATTACCGATGCAGAAGGGAAACCCATCACCAATATGTCATTTTCCAATAAAGTATGCAGCCGGGTACGGTCAATACCCAAAGGCATGGAAATGTGCATGCATAGCAGTAAGTTGTTGGGCAATAAGGCTAAGGAGCTGAAGCGACCAGTCTCCAGTCCCTGCTTATCATGTGGCTTTATTGATGCGGCGGCGCCCATTATTGTCGATGGAACCCATATTGGCAACTGGTTGATAGGACAAGTAAGGCCCGAGGACCTGGATGCGCAGCACCTGCTTAACTACACCCGCTCTCTGGGTTTGGATGATGAGGACATATTAGCCGAGTTTAAGGAGCTCATTAAAATGACCCCGGAACACTTTCAGCGAATTCTCAACCTCCTCAATGTGCTTTCCATTGAGCTATCGGCCCTGGGCTATAAAAATTTGAAGCTTGCAAAAACAGTGCATAAGCATGTTAATTTAGAGAAAGAGCTGCGGGCAGCAAAGCAAAGCGCCGAAGAGAGCGATCGTTTAAAGTCGGCATTTCTGGCCAACTTGTCGCACGAGATACGTACCCCCATGAATGGCATTGTTGGGTTTTCCGAGTTATTACAGTACGAAGGCCTCACACCCGATGACAGGCGGGAATATGTTCGCCTGATTCATCAGAGTTCGAGTCAGTTGCTCAGTATTATTAACGACATAATCGATATTTCAAAAATTGAATCGGGACAAATTGATGTTCGTCCGGGGTATACTGATTTGGTGCGTCTGGGCGACGATTTGCATGCTTTCTTTATTGATGCAGCGACCGTTAAGAGCATAGACTTGCTGTTTGAACACGATAATCACAGTGAAATAGAGGTATTTACTGATGAGATTAAGTTGCGGCAGGTGCTCACCAATCTCATCTCTAACGCCATCAAGTTTACCACTTCCGGATGTGTGAGGTATGGCTTTAAAAAGCTTGAAAGCGGAGGTATTGAGGTGTATGTGCACGACTCGGGGGTTGGTATTGAAGCAGAAAACCTGGAGCTTATTTTTGAGCGCTTTTGGCAAGCTAAAGATACCGATATCAAGAGAGGCGGAACCGGTTTAGGCTTAGCTATTACCAAGGCATATGTCGAGTTACTGGGCGGGCACATCAAAGTAGAGTCCGAACGGGATAAGGGAACGCGCTTTAGTTTTGTAATACCAAAAGAATTGAAATAAAACCAGCGTTCTAAAAATTTTCCATCGAACACAGGCTGGTGTTTATAGCTACTAACCGTTTTTAGAAACTAAAGAAATACCCCAGGCTAACCAGCCCTTTGTGCCCAAAGCCTAACTGACCTGTCAGTCCATTGGTTTTTCCCCACGTAAATGATAATAGCTCAAGGTGGGCAAAAGCATCTATTTTACTGCTTTTCTCTTCCTGAAACTCAAAAGTTGTAATTGTTGTATTGTGCAGTAGTACCAAGCTGATGGCACTTCCTAGCTTGAATTGATCGTTGTTGATGTAGTGATAGATTAGTTGGGGGCCAAAAGAAAAATAGCGGTACTTCTGGCTGCTAGTATATGTAATGTCGATGATGTTGTTATGGTTGGGGTAGGGCGGTTGATAACTTCCAGTTCTCTTATCCTCATATGATGCGGTTTCATAGCTGGCGCTTAAGCCAATTTTTATGCGCTCATTGATGTGTCTGTAATAGTCCAGGGTGAAAGCACCTGAGTAGCTGCTTTTATCGTTATCGTGGGAGTGCAGCCATTCCTTGTCCATCTTTAAGAACTGAACAGGGGAGTAGCTGAGTTTAAAGGTATTTTTTTGTGCATTTAAGTTCAATGCAAGTAATAATAAGGTGTAGGTAAGTAAGGTTCTCATAAAGCAAGTGTTAGTTTGTTAAAAATAGCATTTTTTTTGGATATGCTTTGTGAGTAATGAGCTATCTGTCAGGGTTTTTGTATAAAAAAAAGAGAAGCTCCTAACGAACTTCTCTTTCATATGCTGAATATACTTCTTATTATACAATACCGGCAAAGCCCATAAATGCCAATGCCAACAGGCCAGCTACCACCAAAGCAATTGGTGTGCCTTTCATGCCTTTTGGAATGTCCATCAGGTCCAGCTGCTCGCGGATACCGGCAAATGTTATCAGGGCTAACCCAAATCCAATGGCATTAGCTATGGCAAACACTACCGATTCAACAATATTAAAGTCCTTTTGAATGGTCATAATCGCCACACCTAATATCGCACAGTTGGTGGTAATCAGTGGTAAGAATACGCCCAGTGCCTGATATAAAGGCGGACTCACTTTCTTCAAAATAATTTCAACCAGCTGCACCAATGAGGCAATCACCAGAATGAATGAGATGGTTTGCAGATAGCCAACGCCAAAGGGCTCTAAAACGGCTTTTTGCAAGAAGAAAGTTACAATGGTGGCAATCACCATTACGAAGGTCACTGCACCAGTCATGCCAATTCCTGTCGAAATCTTTTTTGAAACCCCCAGAAATGGACAAATTCCTAAAAACTGGCTCAGTACAATGTTGTTAACAAAGATGGCCGAAATAACAATTAATACATATTCCATAATTTATGCCTCCTTTTTAACCTGGTTAATAAATGCGATAAGATAGCCTAAGGCAATAAAAGCACCTGGAGCCAGTACGAATACTAACATACCGTAGTCTTCCGGGTAGATAATGGTGCCAAATAGCTTTCCACTTCCCAGTAGTTCGCGCACCGAACCCAGAATGGTTAAGGCCATAGCAAATCCCAGTCCCATGCCCAAGCCATCAACTACAGATGATCCCAGATTGTTTTTAGATGCAAATGCTTCAGCTCGTCCTAAAACCAAACAGTTTACCACAATAAGCGGGATAAATAGTCCCAATGAGTCAAACAGGGCAGGAACGTAGGCCTGCATCGTCATTTCTACAATGGTTACAAAGGTGGCAATTACTACAATAAATGAAGGAATGCGCACTTTATCTGGTATAAACCCTTTAATGAGTGCCACTACCAGGTTCGACATCACCAATACAAATGTGGTGGCCAGTCCCATCCCCAGTCCATCAATGGCTGATGAGGTTACCCCCAGGGTTGGACACATCCCTAACAGAAGCGTAAATACCGCATTCTCTTTAAAAAATCCTTTTGAAAAATTCTTCCACTGATTCATCGTGTACCTCCTTCCTCGCTTGAGGTATTAGCAGCAGCCGGCTGGCTACCCGTGTTTTTCGTATAGGTTTCGTAGGCTACGCGTACTGCGTCCAAAAAGGCGCGAGAACTGATAGTTGCAGCCGTAATGGCATCTACTTCACCACCGTCTTTACTAACCGTCAGGTTGTTGTTTTCGGGATGCTTGCCTAAGATATTTTGGTTGCCCTTATCGGATTTAAACCAATCATCCATTTTGGTACCCAATCCAGGTGTTTCTTTGTGTTCCAGCACCTGGTAGTTAATGAGCGTACCATCTGGCTTTAAGCCAACCATTATTTTGATGTTCCCTCCAAAGCCTTTATTGGTCATTGATTCGATCGCAACGCCAATTAGTTCACCATCTTTTTTGGCGGGAAAAAGTTTTAATTTAAACCCTTCTTCTGATGTTAATTCATACATCTCGTCGCCCGGATTATTGGTAAAGCCCGGCACAACTTCTTTAATAGCCGCCTGTTGTTTGGCTGCTTTTGCTGCTTCAATTGGTCCTTTGGTGAGCTCATACATAAAGCCCAACGATGCCCCTGCCACGCCTGTGATGACCAGCAGGGTTAAAACCATATTTTTAAGCGTTGATTCTGTTTTTGCCATGATTATAGGTTTTCCTGCATTAAGCTTTAGCTGGTTTTACAACTTCGCCAAAGCGTTTTGGTTTCACATATTTATCAATGAGTGGTACAAACCCGTTCATGATTAGGATGGCAAAGGATACACCTTCGGGGTAAGCCCCGAAAACACGAATTACCACCGTAATCACCCCGATGCCAATGCCGTATATAATCATTCCTTTATTGGCCATTGGTGAACTTACATAGTCGGTAGCCATAAAAATAGCGCCAAGCATAACCCCACCGGTTAGTAAATGGAAAAGCGGTCCGGCATAGAGTTCTGGGTTAACCAGGTGAAGAATACCTGTGAATACAGCTATTGAGCCTAACACGGCAACAGGAATGTGCCAGGTTATGATTTTGCGAACCAGCATAAACAGCAGACCAATCAATAGTGCTGCGGCGGCAATCTCGCCAGCCGAACCACCTGAGTTTCCAAAGAACAGGTCGGTATAGCTAGGCAGCTTGGCCATTAATGCACTGACCGACTCGCCGTTGGCCAAACCTTCTTTCATAACCGAAAGGGGCGTAGCGCCGGTGGCAGCATCCAGATAATGGGCCTGCGATTCGATCGGCTTTGGCCACAATGTCATTTGTACAGGAAAGGAGATAAGCAGGAATACACGTCCAACCAATGCCGGGTTAAACGGGTTATTACCCAATCCGCCAAACGACATTTTACCAATTCCTATGGCCACTAAACTACCAATGATGATGATCCATATCGGCAGGTTACTTGGCATGTTAAATGCTAATAATAACCCTGTTAAAGCGGCCGATCCATCCAGAATGGTGGACTCGTTTTTTAACAGGAACTTTTGAATAGCCCACTCAAAAAAGACACACGACACCACAGCAGTTATTGTTACGATGGCGGCACCCAGACCAAAATAGTAGAGGGAGGCTGCCAGTGCCGGAACGAGGGCGATGATCACCCCATACATGTTTTTCTTCACAGAGTCGCCACTGTGCACATGCGGGGATGGTGATACGGTTAACCTATTCATATGTATTTAATTTTCTTATTTCAGTTTTTGTCTGTATCGTCAAACGACCAATATTAAATGCAAAAGCTGATGCCTCAAGGCTGTCAGCTCATAGCTATTTTGTTCGGCTGCGCATGATTTGTCCAACCTTACCTTTACCAAGGCGTATGTAATCCAGTAAAGGACGACTGGCCGGACAAGTGAAGCTACATGAACCACACTCGATGCAATCCATTATCTTTTCTTCTTCAGCCCGCTCCCAAATAGCCTTGTCGGATACGGTCATTAACAAATATGGTGAAAGCCCCATTGGACAAACAGACACACACTTTGAACAGCGAATACAAGCTTCTGTTTTTCCTCGTTTGGCAATCTCATTCGGCATAATCAAAATACCCGAGCTACCTTTTGTGATTGGTACTTCAATAGATGAAAGTGCTTTTCCCATCATCGGGCCACCGCCAATTACTTTCCCTGTATCTTCAGGAAGTCCGCCTGCAGCATCAATCAGCTGGTTAAGCGGAGTACCCACGCGAGCCAGGAAGTTGGACGGTTTTGAAACCGATTTACCGGTTACCGTTACTACACGCTCAAATAATGGCTTATTCTTTTGTACGGCTTCGTAAACCGCAAGGGTTGTGCCCACGTTTTGAACCACGGCACCTACTTCAATCGGCAGTTTGCCCGATGGTATCTGGCGGCCAATGCAGGCGTCGATTAGCTGTTTTTCACCACCTTGTGGGTATTGTACTTTCAGTGGTTGAATGGTGATGCCTGGATATTTGCCAGCTAGCTCAGTCATGTGCTTAATGGCATCGGGTTTATTGTTTTCAATACCAATGATGGCCTTATCCACTTTAAGCGCTTTCATTAGGATCTGTGTACCTACCATAATTTCATCACCTTTTTCCATCATTAGCTGATGGTCGGCAGTTAGGTAAGGCTCACATTCAACCCCGTTTAAAATCAATACCTCGCAGGTTTTGCCCGGAGGAACTGAAAGTTTTACATGAGCCGGGAAGGTAGCACCGCCAAGTCCTACAATACCCGCTTCACCCACTTTCCTAATGATTTCTTCTGGTGTAGCTGTTATTTCAGTTTTTAAATCTTCAGAACGGTCAATGCTTTCATCCCATTCATCCCCATCTGTTTTGATGATGATGGCTTTGCGTTTGTAGCCACTGGCATCTAAAATTTCATCAATTTTAAATACTTTACCCGAAACAGGTGAATGGATATTGGCCGAAACAAAACCGGTTGATTTAGCAATTAACTGACCCACTTTGACTTCATCGCCTTTAGCAACTACTGGCTCTGAAGGTGCTCCAATATGTTGGGCAATAGGAACCGAAACTTGCTCGGGAACGGGCAAGACCTCAATCTTTTGTCCGGCTGAGAATTTATTTTCCGCCGGGTGAACCCCTCCTAATGAGAATGTTTTTAACACGATTGGTCCTCCTATTTTATAATGTTTTTATTAATGTTCTCTATCTCTTATTCTGCTGATTCAGCAACTGGTTTTTCCACCTTTGGTTTTGGCGGTGGGAAATTCACCATGTGAATAGCATTGGTTGGACACTCGGCCACGCACTTACGGCATAACTTACATTTGTTGTAATCGATGTAAGCCAGGTTGTTTTCAACCGTAATGGCATCGAAAGGACAGATTTTCTGACATTTCTTACATGCAATACATGCTACCGAGCAAGCTTTTTTGGCTGGAGCTCCTTTGTCGGTGTTTACACACGATACGAAGATGCGGCGACTCTTTGGCCCTTTCTTACGCAGCTCGATAATGTTTTTCGGACAGGCATCCACACAAGCCCCACAGGATACGCAGTTATCTTCAATGATTACTGGCAGGCCGGTTTTTTCATCCATGTACATGGCATTAAAAGCACACGCATCCACGCATTCGCCCAGGCCTAAACAGCCGTTTGAGCAGCCCGTTTCACCGCCATAAAGCGACGAAGCAATTGTACATGAGGTAGCTCCATCATATTCGGTGATGCGCGGACGGTTTTCACACGTCCCATTACAGCGTACAACAGCGACCATCGGATCAGCTGCTGCTACCACTTTACCAAGAATAGCTGCTGCAGCACTCATCGTGTCAGCTCCACCAACCGGACAGTTCAGGTCTGAAATATCATCCGATTTGACCATGGCTTCGGCAAAGGCCCGGCAACCGGGATAGCCACAACCACCGCAATTGGCAGCCGGCAATACTTCTTCCACCTGGTCAATGCGGGGATCTTCAAACACTTTAAACTTCTGCGCTACAAAATAGAGGATGATAGCGGCCAACGACCCTAACACACCTAACGAGATTATAGTTATCAGAACAACATTCATATTAGTTGATTTGATGTTTTATTGAAAATGAAAAAGTTTTTTTGAGTTTGTCTTTCAGCAGATAGATAACCGTGTAGTAGGGAATCAGGGCTGCCAGTGCCAGACCGCCGGCAAGCAATTCATCACTGCTCGCATAAAATGTGGTGACCAGCACGGCTAGAATTAGCATGATTGGATAGACGTAAGCCAATAATACCGCTTTGGGAGCTAACGACTTCTTACCGAGGATCATCACTTTTTGTCCAACCTGAATGTCTGTTTCGGGTTGGTATACATCAATGATCTTATCCTGTAAGTCAGCTGCTGTGCAAGAACCTTTGGCATGACATGATGCACATGCCGATTCATTCACAATTCTGACTCTGGTGAGCTGTGGCGTAACCTCTGTTACAATGCCCTCGTGTTCTATGTAATCTAAATCTGCCATAAACGTAGGGTCACAAATGTAACGAAGTAATGGAATTGTTGTAACTGAGGTAGGATATTTGTATTTAGAATGAATTAAAATAAGAGGCGCTACTTACAGGTAATTAGCTCTCGGTTAGTTATATTGCTCTGCTGTGTGTGCAAGTGATTGTGACTAAAAGAATTATAAAGAAAAATATCTGTAATTTATTCTGTGAAATCCTCTTCCAATTTGGGGGCCTTCCTCTTTAATTCGAGCGTTACCAGGTAGGCACAGTGGTCCGAAACAATGGTGTCAGCTATCACTTCGCTTTTTACAAGTGTCCACCTGTCTGCAGGTTGGCTCATTATATAATCAATTTTAATACGTGGTGCATCTGACGGGTAGGTTGGGGCAGGGTGTGCCGGGTTGTAACTGGGCGTCCAAAGCTGCTCTAATGACGCAATGGGCTCACTGCCGGGTACATCGTTTAAGTCGCCCGCTAAGATTGCGGGGTATTTAAGGGCTTTACTCATTGCCAGCAAATGGTCTGCTTGTTGTTGCCTGGAAATGGCATCGGCCTCATGCGACAGATGGGTTGCAATAAAGGACAGGGTATCACTGGTAGGCAAAACCGTTGTAATGCAAAGTGCGGTTCGGGGCTCATTGCCCTCCTTAAACGGCAACGGGGTGTTTTTGGATGCAATAATGCTGTGTTTGGTAAGAAGGCCAACTCCATACTCGCCGCCATCGAAATACATGGCCCGGCCAAAGAGTGGAATCAACTTTGTTCGCCAGCCCAGCTCCGTTGATAAATCATAGTGGTGGGCTCTGTTTGTTTTGTAATCGACTTCCTGCAAGGCAACAAAATCAGGGTTGGCATCGGCTATTACTTTAGCAATGGCATCCAGATCAAATGTATTTTGTGTGGTAGCTCCATGAAGAATATTGAGCGTAAGTACTTTAATGCTTATAGTTTCTTTACCTGTTTGGGCGGTGGTTGCTAAAACAGAACCTATAAATAGCGTGATTCCCAGTACTACATTTTTCATGAGGTATTTATTTTGAAGTAAGACTGCACGAAAGTAGCTATTTGTGTAAAATGTTAAGGCTACAACGATAAAATTACACCCAGGTAACAGTTAAATGGCAGAGCCGGATAATAATAGCGGGGCTGGTTTCTGCCAAAAGCTGGAGCATTTACCAATAGCATCGATGCATAATGCTCATCAAGTAAGTTGTTGGCACCAATGTGTATCTCTCCATCCAGTGAAGCGATTTTAAAGCTTCGCTTTACTTTTGCATTCAACACCTGAAATCCCGCATAGGAGTTTGGATTGCTATCATTAAGGTATTGCTTCCCGTTTATCCGGTAGTTGATGTGGATGTTGTATTTGCCCATTTGTCCGGTGGCCGAAAGGTAGAGATGATAGGTCGGAATGCCAGGCAGGTGGTTGGAGCTGTAATCCTGTCCGTCATCCACAAAATCTACAAAATGGTTAAGCGATTGTGTGTAGGCCGCTGAAAACTGCAGCCGGTTTGAGTGGCTCAGCGGCACCATGTGCTGAATGCTTGCCTCGAGGCCGCGGTGGTTGGTGCGCCCGGCGTTTATACCGTAAAACTGCTCTTCGCTTTCGCGTTTGGTAACCAACAGGTTTGTCATCCACATTTGGTAGGCGGTTAGTTCAAAACTGCTCTTTTTGTTCGCTGAAAGGTAGCGGCCTCCAACATCTAAGTGGTGACCTTCCTCGGGTTTTATAGCGGCGTTAAAATTTCCGTTGGGGAGTTGTGCTTCCTCAAGAGAAGGGGCTGAGAATCCGTGACCGGCAGATGCAAACAGATACATTGTTGAATGAAGCTGATAGTTAATGCCAAGATGTGGGGATACAGTTAGTGGATAACGGTGCTGTATTGGCTCATTGCTGCCTGTTTCCAGATTGGACTGGTAATGTGTGGTATTGATGTTGAGCGCAGCCTGAAACAATAATTTTGGATGTATCTTGTATTCGGTCAGGCCAAAAAAGTTGAGGTAGTAGCGTTGATGATGAGTGTGGCTCAACTGCTTGCCCTGGTTCGAATCTTTGACGCCAAACAGTTGTACATCATTGAACTCAAGCATAAATTCCAGGCCTGCTTCCACTCTGAGCTTTAAGCGCTGATAACTGAGTTTTTCTCTTAAGCCAACCGCCTTCTTAGCTTCGTCGAGCCGGTTAAACGGTCTCAGTTCGTCGAGGCCTGAAATAGAGCCAAATACATTAATGGTATTGATGGTTTGATTGGATAGAGAGCTGATCATACCTATGTTAAGGAGGTGCCTGTTCGATTCCTCATAGCCTCTTATAGCTGCCCATGAATCGGCTGCTTTTTGGGGATTTGTTTGGAAGTCGAGACTGTCCAGCGAGCTGGGGATTTGTCCCTTGAGGTAGCGGTAATTATAAAGGTAGTACCAGTAGTGCTGTTTTATCTGGTATTTTCCTTTGAGAGTGAGGTTATAGCGCTTGTAGTGACTATTTTCGCGATAGCCATTGGTGTGTAGCTGGTTGGCAGATAGCGAGCTGGTACCTGTTTGGCCTGCAAAGGAGGTGCTTAGCTGGTTGGAGTAGGTGCCATAGTTGCCCACTTCACTGCCTACTCTCAGCTTTTTTGCCTGCTTGCTCCAGGGGTCGATAAGAATGACACCACCTAAGCCGGCTCCGTATAAGGCCGATGAAGGCCCCTTTAAGATAGAGATCGAGTAGATATCATCTAAACCAATGTCTTCAATGGAGGTGACACCATCGCCATCAGTTAAAGGGAGTGTGCCCCAATAAGCCTTTATACGGTTGGAATTATAGGGCGTGCGCGAGCCAATGCCGCGTATGGTAATGCGGTTGGTACTCAGGGTACCTTCCTGCATGAGCACCCCCGGGACACTGTTTAAATGGTTGGATAATTGGTAGGTGTTCGCTGTTGCTAAACTAACAGAGTCCAGAAACGAAACGCTTCCGGGCCACTGTTGCTGCGATCTGATTTTCAGTGGCGCACTAATCACCACTTCATCAATCGCATGGCGTTTTGTCCTCAAAGAATCTTGTCCGCCAGGGATGTTAATGCTTTGAGAGTAAACCCCAAATGTGTATAATAAAGCAAAACCGGTTAAAAGGTGCTTCATTGATGCTCAGCTTATTGAGGGATGAGTTTAAGTATTTTACCAGGTTTTTCTATGGCTACATAAACATAGCCATCGGGGCTCATTTCAACATTTCGGACCCGGCCAATGCCCTGTAATAATTTTTCTTCATGGCTTACTTTATTGCCATCTAAAACAACCCTGTGCAGGTATTCAAAACGCAGTGAACCGGTTAGGATATTGTTTTTCCAGTTCGGATAGCGATCGCCTTTAACAAAGGTCATTCCACAGGGCGCTATGCTAGGTACCCAATAGTGTATGGGTTGCTCCATACCTACTTTGGCAGTATCGTTTGTAAATGTTGTGCCGTTGTAGTTGATGCCAAATGAAATAACTGGCCAGCCGTAGTTTTTGCCCGGTTCAATCAGGTTAATTTCATCCCCTCCTTTAGGCCCGTGCTCGTCAGTCCATATTTGCCCTGTTTCGGGGTGCATGCACACCCCCTGAGGATTGCGGTGGCCATAACTGAAGATTGAGGGCCTGGCACCTGCCGTGTTGATAAAGGGATTGTCCTCAGGAATCGAACCGTCGTCATAGATGCGGTGTATTTTGCCGCAGTCATTATTCAATCGCTGTGGATAGGTATCTCTATCACCACGATCGCCCACTGAGAAATATAAATACCCTTCTTTATCAAACTCCAGCTTACAGCCAAAATGGTGGCGCTTATCGCTTAGTGGCTGTGCCTGAAAAATAACTTCATTATCCGTGAGTTTGTTCCCTTCTAAGCGGGCCCGCATAATGGCGGTGTTACTTAATGTTGTATCGTCTTCGTTCCAGAATGAGTAGGAGATGTATATCCATCCATTATTTTCAAAATCCGGATGCAGCTCCAAATCCAGCAGGCCGCCTTGTCCTCTGGCCGCCACTTTTGGCCCGTTCTGTACTTTTTCCTTTTGTCCCTGTTGATTAGCGATGAGCAGATCGCCACTTCTTTCGGCAATAAGTATCCGGTTGTCTGGTAAAAAGGCCATTCCCCAAGGCACGTCTAGTCCGCTGACAATGGTATCGACCCAAAAATTTTGTACTTCAGAGGCTTGTCTATTATTGCTTTCGCTTGTGCGTGTTAGGTTTGTTTTTTTATGCGATGACAGAGCCAGGATATAATCTGTGAGGTATTCAATTTGTTTATCGCTCATTCCTTCACTGAATGCAGGCATGCCAAATGATACACGACCATGCTTGATGCTTTCGATGATCTCTGCTTTTTGATCGCCAAATAGCCAGTTGCGCTCAATGAATGAGGATTTTTTATCATTGTGACAGCCAATGCAGTAGTTGTTGAAGAGTTCTTGTCCTTTTTCGAGGTTGGAGGCATTAGCTCTTTTTACAATTGTACTATACAAGCCGAGTCCAATGCCTATTACAACGATAGCCAAGTATGTTATCTTTCTCATAATAATGGAGTTTGGTGATGTTCCTCACTATTAACAAAAAAACATGTGGTTTTGTTATCAGCGGTTGGGCGAAGTGGAGGTAGGAGATTGAGCGCCTATTATACTCGGAGTGAAGGAGCAGATGCAGTATTTACAAGCTGCGAAGTGGGGGAGTGTCAA
The DNA here is from genome assembly GCF_051851475.1 of Carboxylicivirga taeanensis. Lineage (NCBI taxonomy): Bacteria > Pseudomonadati > Bacteroidota > Bacteroidia > Marinilabiliales > Marinilabiliaceae > Carboxylicivirga > Carboxylicivirga taeanensis. The sequence goes on from NZ_JBPUSJ010000002.1 coordinate 400,775, forward strand.
CAAAGTTGATTGGTAACATGGGCTATCGCGAAAGCCCATGTTACCAATGTTTTACGATGCGTAATCGTACTTGTTCAGGATAATTTCATCTATTATATCTGCATGCTGGCGGTAAAAGTTGTCTTTAACCCATTGACTGAATTCTTTTTGCTCTTCAGTGCTTAGCCATGCTAATGATTTTATAAGTTCTTTTTTAAATAGTTGCTTGTCTTCTTTTACTCCGTTTAGCACAATTTTACAACTTTCTAACATGTTAGTGGTTTTTAAGATTATTGTTTTTATTGTTTTTTTAAAGGTTGGGTTTGTAAACAAAAGAGGGGTAGTGTTGACTACCCCAACTTATTACTTAATTTCAATTTGTCTGATAGGTTTTGGCTTCTGCTCTTCGCGTTTTGGTAAACTAATGTGCAGGATGCCCTCCTTATAGTTGGCCTTAATTTTGTCTGCATCAACTATGTTTTCGGAAATGGTAAATGACCTTTGGAATGATTGGTAGCTAAATTCACGGCGTGTAACCTTATTGCCATCTTTTTCTTCCTTTTCATTCTTTTTTTCCGATGAAATAGTGAGTTTGCCATTGTCGTAGCCAACATTAAAATCATCTTTTTTCAAGCCAGGAGCAGCTACTTCAATCAAAAATTCATTGTCGTTTTCCATGACGTTAACTGCAGGTAATGTTGTGTCAGTACTGGAAAAATTGCTCCTGTTCCAGTCCATCAATTCGCTATCGAAAAAACGGTCAAATAATGAAGGAACTGATGGAAACCAATTGTTAGATAATCTTGCTAGTGTCATAATTGTATCCTCCAAAATTTTAGTTCAACATATTTAGTTAATTCACGCTATTAGGGATACAAATTGAGTGCCAAATTTATGGTCAAATAGCGCTATAAAATTAAGTGACATAAAATCAGTGGGTTCTAGTGTGGCCGGGCGATGAGGTGTAAAACACTGGTGACATGTTGGCATTTTGCTGAATGAAAAAAATGTCAATTTTTCAGTTTTGTCATAAAGCCTGTTATGTGGTTGGTCAGTCGCACTGATTAAGTTAAATTTACCGGAGTTTACATACAGCCATTATGTGGTTTAATTAGATTTTATACGATGAAAATAACAATAATTGGAACAGGGGGAGTTGGAGGGTATTTTGGCGCTAAACTGGCAAAGGCTGGTCATGAAGTAACTTTTGTGGCCCGGGGTCAACACCTGCAGGCTATTCGTGAAAAGGGCCTGCTGGTGAAGAGTATTGCTGGTGACATACATGTTGAACAGGTGCTTGCAACGGATCAGATCACCTCTATTGAACGGGCCGATTTAGTAATTACGGCCGTTAAAGCCTGGCAGATAAAGGAAATACGGGAAGACATCCAGCAGATCATCCATTCAGAGAGTATGGTGCTGCCTTTACAAAACGGAGTTCTGGCTGCTAAAGAGTTGAGTGAGGTTATTCCTGCAGAAAATGTATTGGGCGGCTTATGCCGGATTATCAGTAAAATTGAATCACCGGGGGTGATTAATCATTTCGGTGTTGAGCCTGAAATTGTTTTTGGCGAACTAAACAAACAGCATAATGCGCGGCTGGACATCTTGAGTGCCTTGTTTAGCGAGGCCGGAATAAAAAGTAAAGCTTCCAGAGATATTGAGGCTGATGTGTGGAAGAAGTTCATTTCAATATGTGTAAGTGCTTTGCTGGCTGTTACCAAAACCACTTATGGGGAGATGTGTGAGTTGAAGGAGACTTATCAAATGATGACTGAGTTATTGCAGGAAATCTATGTCGTATCGCAAAAGGCCGGGGTAAATATTAAGCCTGATTTTATAGAGAAGACCATCGGCTTTATCAAGTCGTTTCCTTACGATTCAACTTCTTCATTAACACGTGATGTGTGGGCTGGTAAACCTTCTGAAATTGATTATCAGAATGGAACGGTTGTGAGGCTGGCCGAACAGTATGGTGTAGACGTGCCGGTTAACCGATTTATATACAATTGTGTGTTGCCCATGGAGTTAAAGGCAAGGAACCGGTCGCTCAAGACAATTTAGCCTTGCTGCTTGCCTGGTATTGACTGGTGGACTGCTTTAATTGCTGCTCCAACCAGTTGATACACGTATTGGCTTGCTGCTGGCGTTCAATATCATTGTGTATTTCGTGGTAAATACTCTCAAACTCTTGGTAGCTCACCATGTTTGGGTTGCGCGATGCGGCCAGCTTACTGGCGGCACATGAGGTAATGTGATCTTGATCACCATGCAGCAGCAAAGTTGGCGTTTGTAGTTGGCCGATGTGGTCCATGGCCCACACACCCTGCTTTATTACCGAACTTAATAAACGAAATGAGATGCGGCCATGGTTAAGCGGATCGCGCCGGTAGGCTTCCACATTTTTGGTGTCGGTGCTGATGTGATTGATGTTCAGTCCACTCTTAATGGTTAGGTCAGGGCATAGGTATTTCAGAGAATGAATCAGAAGCTTACTCAGGCCGTTGGGCTCCTGGCTCAATTTCAACCAGGGTGATGAAATGATAGCTCCCTTAAACGGATGGGTGCGCGTAAGCAGGTAGTTCAGGGCAATGTTGCCGCCCATGCTATGGCCATACAGAAATTTCGGGGTATCCGGAAACAGCTCTTCAGCCTTATCAACCAGCAGACCTACATCATTTAAGAGCTGTGTATAGGATTGGATAACCCCTCGTTTCCCTTCTGATTGACCATGTCCAATATGATCCATGCTGATAAACGCAATATTGGCTTTCTCAAAAAGCTCTATGTAAGGCGCATAGCGCGAACAATGCTCGCCAAAGCCATGGATTAAGACTATCAGTGCTTTAGGTGGCTCTGGCGTAATCCATGCTTTTCCGAATAGTTGACAGCCAGCTGTTGAGTTCAGATAAAAGCCTTGCTCTTTCATCGGTAATGCTTTATTTAAAAGTAAGTTTTTGGGCAGCAGCTTTATCCATCAGCCAGGTTGTATTGCTGGTACTAACCAGTGCGGCAGGGTATTGCTTAAAGTTCCCTTTTTGATTCATGATTTCATCCACCTTATCGGCTTTATTATCACCCGTTACAAGAAAAAATATGTGTCGACTGTGGTTGATGACTTTCCCTGTTAGTGTCACACGGAACTGACCACTATCGGGGTGCTGCGCCAATTCACACAGGTTGTCACTGTTCCATAAACCTATCTGGTGAGGAAAAATAGAGGCCGTATGCCCATCGTCACCCATGCCCAGCAGCATAATATCAAACTGTGGCCGGCCATTAGTAAAAGGCACATTCTCTTCCAGTGTCGTGATGTAATCCTCTACGGCTTCCTCCGGCTCCAGCTCCCCTTTCACTCTGAAAATATTTATGGCTTTGGTTTCTACGTGATCAAACAGGTATTCCCGAGTCATTCGAAAATTACTTTCCGAATCTGTGGGGTCAACGCAGCGTTCATCGCCCCAAAAAAAATAGAGCTTACTCCAGTCGATGGATTTTGCATACTCTTTTGCTAACACTTCGAAAATGGCTTTGGGCGTGCTTCCACCTGATAGCGCAATGTAAACCTCTGATTTATCCTGCGTGGCATTTAGCAGGTAATCGCCAAAATAACGTGCTAAGTCATGCTTTGATTCAAATATCTTGTGCATCGTATTTGATTAATACTGGTTATCAATAGTTGTGCAGGTCTTGATTGTCCTGCTGCCAAATGTGCTTATAACAGTTATAAAAGTAGCTTATAGCTCGCAATAATTGCCATCGTTGGCCAGATTTTTACATGGGTAACGCCAGGTGATATCTTCCTCTTCAATCAAATCATCGGATACATCAGGCCCCCAGGTGCCCGCCGGATACCCATGAACCGGGATGCTGTCGTTGTTGTGCCAGGCTTTTAGTATCGGATCGACAAATTTCCAGGCGGCTTCAACGGCATCTCCACGATGGTAAAGGGTGCTGTCGCCCAACATACAATCCAGCAGCAAACGTTCGTAGGCACTTGGTAAATAGGTGTCCGATAAATCGCTATAATGAAAATCCATATTCACGTTTTGAACTTTAAATCCTGCGCCCGGCACTTTCATGCCAAATTTTAGCAGAACTCCCTCGTCTGGTTGAATGCGGATTACCAGCTGGTTATAGTTGTTGCAGATGGATTTATCATTGGCAAACAAGTGGTGCGGAGTTGATTTAAAGTGAATCACTATTTCTGTAACTCGCGTAGGCAGCATCTTTCCGCTGCGGATATAAAAGGGAACACCGGCCCAGCGCCAGTTGTCGATGAACAGCTTGATAGCCGCAAAGGTTTCGGTTCTGGAATTGGGAGCTACGCCCGTTTCATCGCGATATCCTTTTACCGCCTCGCCTTTAATATGGGAGGCCGTGTATTGACCTCTGATGGCGTACTTTGGTACTTCGTCTTCTGTAATTGGTCGCAAAGCATGAAATACTTTGGCTATTTCGTTCCTGATATTGGTCGAATCGATTATAACCGGCGGTTCCATCGCTACCAGTCCCACTAACAGCAGCAGGTGGTTCTGAATCATGTCGCGCAAGGCCCCGGAGCCTTCGTAATAGCCGCCCCGGTTGCCAACACCAATGTTTTCTGCCCCGGTTATCTCCACATGATGGATGTAATTGCGGTTCCACAGCGGTTCGAAAATGCCGTTGGAAAAACGGGTGACCAACAGGTTTTGAACAGTTTCTTTACCCAGGTAATGGTCGATGCGGTAGATTTGTTCTTCATCAAAAAAGCGCAGAAGAACCTTGTTCAGCTTTTGAGCCGTCGCTAAATCATACCCAAAAGGCTTCTCAATAATCAGGCGCTTAAACCCGGCTGTTTCCTCGCTTAAACCTTGCTTAGCCAGCTGTTCGGGAATAAACTCATACATGCTGGGGGGCGTGGCTAAATAGTAGATGAAGTTGTTTTTCGTTTCGTACTGCTCATCCAGTTCGCGCAGTTTACCTTTTAGCAGGCAGTATTCATCCGGGGCTTTGGTGTCGAACGAAAAATAGTGCAGCTTTTCCAGGTAGTCTTGCAGTTTATTTTCATTATCGGGCTTATTGAGGGCAAATTGCTCAATGCCGGTTTTCATTTTTTCTCTGAAATCCGCATTACTTAAATCGGTTCTTCCCAGTCCCAATATGGCAAACTTATCCGGCAATAAGCCCTGATCGAACAGGTCAAAAACCGCTGGAATGAGTTTGCGGTAGGTCAAATCGCCCGAAGCGCCAAAAATAACAAGTATATGGTTTTTAGAATGATTCATGCTTTTGCTCTTTTATCTGTTAGGCCAATGCCCGATGCTTTAAAAGTACCGCAAGATAGTGAAGCGGCCTACAAACTAACAAGTGCCATTATCGGTTTGTTGCAAAAAAAAATGGACAGCCTCATTTGTTATTGTGCTGTCCGTTCTTTGTTTTTGCAGTAATTGTCTAATTATTAATGTTGATGCCCACTCTTACTCCCCAGCGTGCATAGCTGCCGTCTTCGAAACCGGCGAAGATACCGGCACTTCCAATCAGGAAAATCTGATTCATGCTGTAGCCTACTTCGAGGTAATTCTTAAACTGTGGCTGTGTCAGGTAGCTGGTGTATAGATTTTCGGTCCACAGACGGTTACTTAGCCCGGGTAAAAACTTAAGTAATAAGTAAGGCGTTGTGTAGGAAACGTGGGCTTTGGCAAACCAATCGTTGGTGCTGTGGCGGTAATCGTCGAGCAGCATAAAGGCATTCTCAAACGACTTAAAATTAAATGGTACCTCCGAGGTGTTGAAATGTTGGAAACGAGAGAAATGCATGTGTTTGTTACTGAGGAAATAGCCGCCTTCGACCTGCCAGTTGAAGGCGTTGAAGATACCCCATTCTTTTTTCTGAGCAGCAGAAGCTCGCAGGATATCATATTCCGAGTCGCTTTTGAAAACCCCGTTTATACCTTTTTGATAGTTTAATTTAAAAGTTGGATACTTTGAGCCATACAACAGCTTTTGTCCTTTGTATATCCGGTAACGCATGCGTGGCGTATAGCTTATTTCGATCGAAGTAAACAAGTCGGTCTGATCCCCTAAATGCACAGGTGTTATCAGCTCGTTGTCTGGAATATTATCAGCATACCGTTTATCCTGTTCTAAAACAGACCAGTTGGTGTTATTCTGTAATTGTTGGTACCAGCTATAGGAGGCTGCCAGATGCACCCGCATGCCATGTATCAGGTCAAACGAGCCGTTGATGGCTGCGTAATCTTTCTGGTACAATTTCATATAATGGTCTTTGAAAAACAGGGAAGAGAACATGTTTAAGGTTCGGTCAATGCCGTATTGTCCATTAAAATCTTTACTTACCTGGCCGCCTGATACGCTAATGCGCCCATGTTTTAAGGGAGCAAAGGTGTAGGATGCATCGGTAGACCATAATATTTTTTTGCGGGCAAAAGCATATTGCAGCATAGGGTCAATACGCAGCTTATGCAGCGAATCAAACTCATGTCTGATGGTGAATTTTTGCTGATAATTCCAGCCGTCAACCGCATTGAAATCAATCTGACTTAAGCCGATTAATCCGTGATAGGTAATTCGGGTGGATGAGTCGTTGGCATAAAAGCTGTGGCCAGATAGAAAACCACCGGAAGCTTTGCTAAAAGCCGAACGTTTTTTTTGTGCCTTCTTGAGCGTGTCTGTTTGCATGGTGGCCAGCTGAATAGAATCTTTTACTTCAAAGCTGCGCAGCTCATCACTGGTTAAAGGGATGGGCCGGATGGCTTGCCAATAGGCTGAGTCTCTTTTAGTGCTGTCCTTTCTGTGGGTAATCTTATACGTGTTTTTTATTTCCAGCGATTGATCTTTCTCTTCTTCTTTGCGCGATTCTTTTTCTATCAACCTCGACAGCTTAATCATTTCGCGATTACTTAACTCTTCTTTGGCCAGGAGTTCCTCCATTTTTTGCTGTTGGCGCGTTGGCTCCTCAACTTTATCGGCTTGTTCTGCTGCCTTTTTCGCTGCTTCCTCAGCTGCATACTGCTGCATAAGCGTGTTGGGAACGGGCAGGGAGGTGTTTAGTTGGATATTGGAATATTTAACCGAGCCGGCATAGCGAAAATCGGCTTTGACGCCAAAAATCGATGCTTTGACAATAAAGCGGTGACTGATGGGCAGCCATGAGCGCTCTTTAACGGGGGCGTAAACCTGTTTAATAGTTATCTCGCCAAAAAAGGCGTTGTTGGTTACATCAATGGAGTGAATGTTCCAGAGGTTATCTACAATATAAATGTATCCGCTATAGGTTTGCTGACTCTTGCGTTTGGGAACAACTTTTATCTTGTTCACTGCCACCTCGCCTTCGTAAAAGAAGCCTTCATACACAAACTTGTAGTGAGCAAAAGCGTTGGGCGCCAGGGGTGAAATGGCCATGTCCTGATGGGGTTCGTAAAAGCTGTAGGCTATATAGCCCATCACATCTTCATCGTTGGAGCCGGGGAAGGTACTGCGTGATGAGATGACTGTATGCTGGTAATTATCGGGCGCTTTAAACTCAATGTTGTTCATGGACTCCATGGTGTAGGTTTTTCCTTCTTCAATAACCACTTCATTGTCGTTCACCTCGGCCTTCATCATCTTTTGAACCAGTTTAGGAATTTTTTTCATCAGCAGGCTTCCTTTTAGGTATACCTCGGCTTTGTATTGTTCTGTTTGGCGCTGATAATAGGGAGCCAGGCTAATGGCTTTACGCATGATGGGGTAGGCCGGGTCTTCACCTCCCGAGTACACTCTTACTTCTTTGATGCGATACTCTTGCTTTTTCAGGGTGATGTTATGGGTAACAGAATTCCCATTGATATTTACGCTCACTTCGGTTTTCTGGAAACCAAGCCCCTGAAAAATAATTGTGTATTGGCCGTTGGGAAGCTGTATTTCATATTCTCCCAAACCGTTGGTGGTGGTGCCGGTAGTTGTTTCTTTTACATAGATGGTTGCAAACGGAATGGAATTGCCTTCTTCGTCGTTGACGGTTCCTTTAACACCTTGTGCCATTGTGAGCAATGGCAATAGCAATAACACTCCAACCAAATAAATTTTAGTCATAGGTTATGAGTTAGATTAGCGGTTTAAGTTATAGTAAAGATACTTATTCGATGTAAAATGCAAAGACTCGCTAAAGAGCTATCAGCATTATCTCAACGTATGGCGTTTAACATTCAATATAAGTTACAGAAGCATCAATGAAAAATTTAAAAAAATCTATCGATGCTGAATGCTGAGCTAAGGTATGAGGTACGACAGGCCTTATTTGGGCATCCTAATTATAGCTGATTACAGCAGGCAGCCATAGGAGCTTTGTCAGCTCCTTGTTGCCGCTACATTGCTCTACTGGCAAGAATAAAGGTAGGGTTAGTCCCAGATGGGTATTTTTTAGAATTTCAGGCTAAATGAATTATTTACGGTGTAGAACAGCTGATCAACATCTGGCGGCACCAGGTTGTCGTAATCAAACCGGAGGTACAGTGCAAACGAGAACATTTTGGTTATTTTAACATTAAACTTCGTTTCGCTCCAGATACGAAAGTCAGCCGGATCGGAATAGTCCGGTTCGTAATAGGTACTGTGCGACAACGATGCGCTAGGCGACATTTGCCAGTCGGTTGATAGCATGGAGCTGAATTTGACCAAGCTTTTACGGCGCTCATAATCACTGGTTTCGAACAGCTCGTTGAGGTAAATCGTGTAGGCGACTAAAAACAATGAGAATTTCTCCTTATCGGCTATGTTAAAGCGGGGGCCGCCTCCCATAATATGGCGGTGTTTCAGTTGCTTAACCCGGTTGTATTGATACTGGTAGAAAGCTTCTGCAATAATGATTTTATCGGGCACCCAATAATTGTATTTAAACATCAACCCGCCATTGTTTACGTTGCGTTCATCATTAACTTTGCTGTAGCTAATATCCGAGGAAAAAAGGTAGGTGTTGTCATTGTCGTTGTACTGTAGTTTCAACCTCGACATTAATTGCATCATATCCGTGGTGGTGTGCACAAAATTAAGGCCCAGGTTAACATCGCCCTGAAATCCTTTATTGGGATTTTTTGTGCGTCGTTTATCAATGCTAACGATTTGAGCCGAAAGCGATAGGCTAAAAAGAGTTAAAATTAAAATGCTTGTTAGTTGCTTGAGCATGTCACTACCTTTTTTTGACAAAAATAAGTTTTCCATTGAGATGATGAAAATGTTAGTATTTTCGCTTAGTTGACAGATGTGAAAAGATGTTTAAAATCATAAAAAATGTATTGTATTAACTCTAAATTTGCCTGTCACAGTTCGTAATTAAAACCCTTTAAACAATATAAAAATGCCTACAATATCAGACAGAGGACTACAGATGCCGGCTTCTCCCATTCGAAAGTTGGTACCTTATGCAGAAGCTGCCAAAGCTCGAGGTGCCAAGGTGTATCATCTAAATATTGGACAACCTGATATTAATACACCCAAAGTGGCTTTGGATGCTATCCGCAATATCGATTTGAAAGTGGTTGAGTACAGCCATTCAGCGGGGATTGTCAGCTATCGAAAAAAGTTGGCAAAAATGTATCAAAGCATCAATATAAATGTAGATGAGAATGAAATTTTGGTAACAGCCGGCGGTTCAGAGGCCATTACTTTTGCATTCTTATCGTGTTTAAATCCAGGGGATGAGGTGATTATTCCAGAGCCATTCTATGCCAACTACAATGGATTTGCGGTTTCGGCTGGTGTGGTGGTAAAGCCCATCCGTTCGAGTATTGAAGATGGATTTGCTTTGCCGGCTATCGAAGAGTTCGAAAAAATGCTTACCCCCAAAACCAAAGCAATAGTTATATGTAACCCCAATAACCCAACTGGTTACCTGTATTCTCAGGAGGAGATGGACCAACTGAAACAAATTGTATTGAAGCACGATTTATATTTGTTTTCAGATGAGGTGTACCGCGAATTTTGTTACGATGGGGAGACACATATTTCGGCCATGCATCTTGAGGGGATTGAAAACAACGTGGTGATGTTCGACTCCGTGTCGAAACGCTACAGTGAGTGTGGTGTGCGTATTGGCGCGTTGGTAACAAAAAATAAGGACATTATTAATACGGCCCTTAAGTTCGGTCAGGCACGCCTGAGCCCTCCGGGATTTGGACAGATAGCTGCCGAAGCCTCACTTGATACGCCCAAAGAATATTTTGACGAGGTGTATAATGAGTATATCGAACGTCGTAACTTCCTGGTGGAAGGATTGAATAAAATAGAAGGAGTGTATACTCCAACTCCTAAAGGTGCTTTCTATACGGTAGCTAGGTTACCCATTGATGATTCGGACAAATTCTGTCAGTGGATATTAAGTGACTTTGAGTATAACGGACAAACGGTGATGATGGCGCCCGCCTCTGGGTTTTACAGTACGCCCGGGGCCGGAAAAAATGAGGTGCGGATTGCCTATGTGCTGAATAAGGATGACTTGGGCAATGCTTTACAAACCTTGGAGCAGGCCCTTAAAGTGTATCCGGGGCGCACTATCTGATGCGTTGATATGACCGTATGAGGCCGGTACGGGCTCATAAACTTTTTTAAACAACGGGTAACTGGTGGCTAAGCTGCAGTTACCCGTTGACTATTTAATTGGTGGCTCATTATTCTTTCCCGTCTTTTTCTAACTTTGTACAAAATCATGCACATTGAATATCGAACTTTTTATTGCGAAAAAAATTGCGTCAGGCGGTCTTGTTGGTAAAAAACTGGCCGGTCCAGTTATCAAAGTTGCTACCTTGGGTATCATCCTGGGGATGGTGGTCATGATCATCTCGTTGGCAGTAGGCTTCGGCTTTAAGGGGGAGATACGAGAGAAAATCAGTGGCTTTGCTTCGCACATTCAAATAATGAGCTACGATTACAATTATTCGCCTGAAACCAATCCAATTACAATTGATTCATCGCTCGAGGAAAGTATACAAGAAATTGAAGGGGTTAGCTATGTGCAGCGCTTCGCAACAAAGCCAGGTATCATAAAAGCCAATGAACTAATTCAGGGAGTCGTTCTCAAAGGGGTTGACAGCAGCTATGACTGGGAGTTTATTCAGTCCATTCTGGTGGAAGGGCGTTTGCCGGTTTTTACCGATTCCATTCGTTCGGATGAGGTGCTTGTTTCTGAGGATATAGCACGACTGTTAAACTTGAGTGTGGGTGACGATATTCGCATGTATTTTATTCAGGACAGAGCCCTTGCCAGACGTTTCACCATAACCGGTATCTATAACTCGCATTTCCCTGAGTACGATAAACTCTTCGCATTCGTTGATCTTCGCCACATACAAAAGCTCAATGGTTGGGAAGCCAATCAAATTTCGGGTTATGAAGTGGGAGTGACATCTTTTGATTTAATGCATCCGGTGAACGATGCAATTTATTACCTGACCAGTGCCCGAATTGAAGAAAACGGAACCATGCTGCGGAACCGAACCATAGAACAGTTGCAGCCCCAGATATTTGGCTGGCTCGATTTGCTCGATACCAATGTGTATGTCATTTTAGTTCTCATCATATTGGTGGCGAGTTTTAATATGATATCTGGTATTCTCATCCTCATCCTTGAACGTACCAATATGATTGGTATTCTTAAGGCTTTAGGAGCCGAAGACTGGAGTTTAAGAAAAGTCTTTGTTTACCTTTCAGGGTTTATAATTGGCCGGGGTTTATTATGGGGAAATATCATCGGGATATTGTTATGCATCGTTCAGCATTACACTCAAATAATCACGCTTGATCCCTCAAGCTATTACCTGTCCACAGTGCCCATTTACATTACGCCCCTTGATTTATTTCTACTCAATGCCGGCGTTTTGTTCATCACCATGGGAATGATGCTGGGGCCATCGTATCTGGTCTCCCGAATTCTTCCGGTGCGGGCCATTCGATTTAATTAAAAATTACTGTCCGTTAAGGATACACGGATGTACGTATTCGGACGAATACTTTAACGTTGCAACTCTGTAAAAATTTTTATGGTGTTTGTATTGTAATTTTATTGCCTTTAATGAACCTTGATAATCAAGGCATTAATCTAATAAGTACACTATTTTTTTATTCGCTCGGAGATAAATTAGCTAAAATGGTATGGTTGTTGATTTAACACGACCAAATACTTAATTAAGGTTTAAGTTAATAAATGGGACAAATAGCCGGGAACGCCCGGCTTTTTTATGCCCAAAATTCAGCAGAGCCATAGGATTAATCGTTACAATTCCTTAACTTAAAAGAGAACAAACAAGCTGGTTGATGAGTTACTTTTGTAGGTAAATGACAATGGACAAGGAAATAAAACTGCTGACACAGGCACTTACAGGTCCGCTTCCTGGTGTTGATGCACAGAGGCGAATGTCACCTTCGGTGCGTGCCACTCATGTTACAAAATACGATTGTACACAGGCACGTTCCAGTAGTGTGCTTATTCTGCTTTATAAAAAAAATGGGCAATGGTTCATTCCTTTGATACAACGCACTAAATACGAAGGAGCACACAGCGGGCAAGTGAGTCTGCCGGGTGGTAAATGTGAAGAGAGTGATTTTTCATTTTTAGATACAGCACTGAGGGAGGCTGAAGAGGAGGTAGGTATTAACCGAAACGATCTGACATTTATCAGTGAGATGAGCTCGCTGTACATACCCAACTCGAATTTTATTGTGTATCCTCAGGTGTGCATAACCAGAGAATTACCTGTTTTTGTTCCAGATCTGCGCGAGGTGGAAACAGTAATAGAAGCGCCATTGAACCGCTTGCTGGCTCCCGATACCATCCATCGCTTTACCCGCACAATTAACGGTATAGTGGTAAACGCTCCTTTTTATAAGATCGATGATTATGTCATTTGGGGTGCAACCGCTATGATACTGAGTGAGTTTCTTGCCCTTATTGCAGCTTGCGAATTATTTGCTAATCCGCAAGCACATTTTTATAATGAGTATAACGCTCCAGAATGTCACTAACATAGTGGAAAGGCTCTTCTCCCCGGCAATAGCCATATTTAACAACCGGATCGTTGTAAAACGACGGCTTGGACTTATTTAGCAGGTAGTAATCTACGTTGTCTTCCCATATGTAGGGATTCTTATTATTTTTTTCAGCTAGCCGCATGGCGTCTTCTACATGGCCCGGCCCCACGTTATAGGCCGCTAAAACAAATTTCAACCGCTCCTTAGGGTCGCTTATCTTATCAGCAAAACGCTTATCCAGCCATATTAAAAACTTCAGGCCACCCTGTATATTATCTTTTGGGGAGGTAATTTCCTCTACACCAAAGCTTTCGGCCGTTTGTGGCATGAGCTGCATCAGCCCCACGGCACCGGCCCAACTCTCAACCTCTGGTAGAAAGCGCGATTCCTGATAGATGAGTGCTGCAATTAGTCGCCAATCCCAATTGTACTTAGCACTCTCTTCTTTGATGATGGCATCGTAATCCGATACAACACCACCTTTGATAGAGTGAAAATTGGCATTGACTAAATGGGTGGAACGCTTGTTGATAAAGTACTTTCGGTATATGCGTTTGTATTGATTAGTTTTCTTAAAGTTTATCAGCCAGTTGTCCACTAGATCTTTCAGGTTTTTGGCACTAGGGCGAACGGCCCAGGCTATTTTTTGCGGAAAACTAACGGCTGTTTCAATATCAATGTTATCATAGAAATTGAGATTGATACGTGCCAGGTTCTCGTCGCATACCGTATAAGGGATCTCTCCATTGGCCACAAGGGCAATGAGCTGCTCCACTTCGTAATCGGGTATTTCAACAATGTGGATGCTGTCGCCAATTTCATTACCCAAGCTTTTCAGGCGCGATACATAGGCCGAGTTTTCCTGTACATATATGGTTTTTCCTCCCAGATCTATTTGGTTGCGTATCAGCTCTGTTGCTTTGGATGGCTTATCATCTCCCGTCGACTTCTGTTGCACCAATACCTGGTGGGTTACACAGTGTGGTTCGGTAAAGGCCACCTGGTGGCTTCGGTCGCGTGTAATTGTTAGATTGGTGGCAATAAGGTCGATATCTCCCTTTAGCAGGCTTTCGAAATTCTGTTCCACATCGTTGGATACAACAATCTCCAGTTTGAGCCCCAGCGTATTGCTCAATGCTTGCAGCAGTTCAAGCTGGTAGCCAAGCGGGCGACCTCTGTAAACAAAGTAGTTGGTGGAGTTGTAGTCGGTTACAACCCTGATTTTACCTCTTTTTATTATTTCATCCAAATCCATGGCAACAGCGGCTTCCTTTTGCTTTGCTGTTTTCTTTTCCTTATCAACAACGCAGGCAGATAAGCTGATAGCCAGAATTAATAAAAGGACAATTTTTTGCATAATAAGCTTGTTAAAATCAGGTGCAAAGTTAATTAATTGAACTGATTAAAAGCCAATTAAGTTGCTTCTTTAGTCATAAAAATTCCAGGATACGCCAAATTTTAAGTTGCGCGGGTTGCCCGGATACTGATAGGTTGAGTAGTAGGGTTCTGCCGGATAGCCTTGGTTAACGTGGTCTAATTTAACGTAGATACGTGCTCTTTTCAGCTGTAGGTTAACAAATGCATCGATGAATGGATAATTACCTACTTTTTGCTCCGTTTGGTTAACAAACTGGCCGCTCGCTGGCATGTACTTGGGAGCATAATACTCGGTATTATAGCGGGCATCAAATCCAATCTGAAAATGTAATACTTTAAAGAGGGTGTTTTGGTAATAGGTAGAGTTATAAAGACTCACCAAGGGTACCGGAATGTACTCCTCATCGCTGGTGTATTGAACAACCACATCATTAACGAAGTGAACGCGTCCAAATATAAAGTGCTTTTTTAATCGAGCATTTAAAACTTGCAGCACTGTGCTGGTCTGATACGGCATACCGTCTGCTTTCCAGTAGATGTGTTCAGTGATTAGATTCGCCCCACCACTTAACTCAAAGCGTCGGGTCGGAATTCTTATACCTCCCTGAATGCGAATGCTTTTTACCTGGTTAAAGTCATTTGACCATTGCAGGTGGTTGGAGAAGTATTGGTTTTCAAACAGCTCCGGCTGACGCAGGTAAATACCTCCGTTGGCAAAAAAGCCGGCTGTATCTTTGCGAATCCTAAATTGGGAGTTAAGGCTTCCGGTTATTTCCGAATCGCCGGCACGGTAGCCCTGAAAGTAGAGCTTTACACCCGCATTCCACCAGAAATTATCGCCCAGATTCTTAAATATCTGACCGCCTATTGCAGAAGTAATCAGCGTAGAGTCTTGTGTTTGGTAGTTTGGGATTTCTTTCCCGCTATCGTCCAACAGCTTGTTGGTAGCTTGTGGCATTTTATACTGCCTCACATCATTTGTAATGTAGGCTCGTAAACCGAATCGCAGTAATGAGTTAGCTTCCTCATTAAATTTTATCTGAAAGGTATTACTCAGGTTGCTGTAGGTTGAATTATCTCTTGTTTGTAAGGAGTCCCTGTAATAAATTGGGTAAAAAGGATTTTCAGTTTGGTAAAAGAAGGGTAAATCGGCGATGTTATATTCGTGTTCTCCCTGGTCGAATTTGAAGGTATGGTAGATGGTGCTAACCGGCAATTGGGTGGTGGTAGAGTCGTTTTGACGCACATTAATGTTCCCAATCGATAGTGAATGGTTGTAAAAGAATTGATAATTTGTGATTTTGTGTTTGGCCTTGTCATCAAAATTCATTGGGATTTCTCTGGGATCCAATTCGGGCCAGTTTATGTCGGTTGCGTCGAGACTTATCCCACCATTCTCCTGGTTGTTAATAAGGGCGTATATAAATGCGGTGTGCATGTTGTAGCGCCGGCCATTGTAACTGCTCCAGAATTTAAAGTTCTGATTCTCTGCTTTTTGATATTGGTATTGCCCAATCGAAGAACTCAACTGGTACTGAATCCCCACATTTGTTTTTTTGTTAATGTTTTGCGTATACAGGGCACTGATGTATTCTTCCGAATAGCTTTTGGGGCCACCAAAATGATAGGTGAGGTTTACAAATGGGGTTTTGGTATTGTAAAAATGTAGCTTTTCCGGCTGTGGCAGGTAGGTCAGAAACGAGTTGTAAAACAGGTTTCCATAATATCTTTGCTGCTCACTAAATATCATGGACTGGTGGGCACTTCCCATATTTCCGAGCCATGCCTGTGCGATGCTGCGCTTAAAAATGGGGTTGTAAATCTGGTACCCATTGCTGATGGTGTCGACGGCTACTGTATCGCTAAACGTGAAATCATCCCTTAGATGCCAGGTTCGCACATCGGCAGGGATGTATTCCGATTTTGCTTTAGATTCATCATTGGCGGATTCTCCTAATTGCTGTCCCCGACCCATTTGGTCCGGACCATTAAGGGTTCTTTGTGCCAAGCTGGCAGAGGCAAAGGAGATACTTATTATTAAAGTTAGAAGGTATTTGTTGAAATTAAATTCCATATGAAAGGAGCAAAGTGTTTGCATTAATACTTGGTTAGGGAGTGGGATAACCCAACTGCAAACAAATATAGACAAAAAGTTTTCAACTCGGTTAATCACTTGAATGGTGTGAACCGATAAAAAAGAAGCTATCATTGATAGCTTCTTTAATTTATTTTTTACGCAAAATAATATTTATCTGAACACCATTGAAGTTCCAGTGCTCTCTGATTTTATTTTCGAGAAAACGCTTATAAGGATCTTTAATATATTGCGGCAGGTTACAAAAGAAGGCAAACGTTGGCGAATGCGTTGGTAACTGCGTAATGTATTTGATCTTAATAAACTTACCCTTTGTTGATGGGGGTGGATATTTTTCAATCAGAGGCAGAAGCGTTTCGTTCAGCTTAGAGGTCGTTATTTTAGTGTTCTTATTTTCGTACACTTTTAAGGCCGCTTCAATTGCTTTATGAATGCGCTGTTTGGTGAGTGCCGAAGTGAAAACAATCGGAAAATCAGAAAACGGCGCCATGGACTCACGTACCATTGCTTCAAACTGCTTAACTGTATTGGTATCTTTCTCAATAAGGTCCCACTTATTGACCAGCACCACAATTCCTTTTTTGTTTTTCTGGATCAGGTTAAATATTTTTTGATCCTGCGTTTCGAATCCACGGGTGGCATCGATCATCAGCATGCACACATCCGAGTTCTCAATGGCACGAATAGCACGCATCACCGAATAAAACTCAAGGTCTTCGTTGACCCTTGCTTTTTTTCTTAGTCCGGCCGTATCCACCAAAAAGAAATCGTGTCCAAACTTATTATATCTGGTAAAGATCGAGTCGCGCGTGGTCCCTGCAATTGGGGTGACAATATTTCGCTCTTCGCCAATAAAGGCGTTGATGATGGATGATTTTCCGGCATTGGGACGACCTACAATAGTGAATTTTGGTAAATCTAGCTCCAACTCATTTTCCTTCTTCGGAAACAGAGATACCAGCTTATCCAGAAATTCGCCTGTACCGGCACCGTTAATGGCCGAAATAGGGTATAAGTTATCCAATCCTAATGCATAAAAGTAGCTCGATTCAGCAATGCGCTCGTTATTATCGACCTTATTAACCACCATTAGCACCGGCTTTTGCGAGCGTCGCAGAATATCGGCCACGCCTTCGTCATAATCGGTAATTCCGGTTACAACATCTACTACAAAAACAATGATGTCGGCTTCTTCAATAGCAATTAATACCTGGCTGCGGATGGCTTCTTCGAAGATGTCATCCGAGTTGGTAGCATAGCCCCCGGTATCAATTACCGAAAAGTCCACTCCATTCCAAAAGGCCTTACCATATAAGCGGTCGCGTGTTACGCCGGCCATCTCGTCCACAATCGCCTGACGCGTTCCGGTTAATCGATTAAAAAGTGTTGACTTACCTACGTTTGGCCGGCCAACTATTGCAACTATATTTCCCATGATGACAATTCTATTTTATTTCGGGGCTGCAAAGGTAGTTAAACCTATGCTTACGACCAATCTTTATTTTTGATTTAGATGGTTTTACTATTTTAATTCGTAGCCGTGGCCACGCAGGAAGTTGTCTTTGTCGCGCCAGTCCTTGCTTACTTTCACGTAGGTAGTTAGGTTCACCTTCTTTTTAAAGAAGCCTTCCAAATCTTTACGGGCTTCGATGCCCACCCATTTGAGCTTAATGCCTTTATGGCCAATAATGATGCCTTTTTGCGATTCGCGGGCCACGTGTATGATTGCACGAATCTCAATCCGTTCTTTTGCTTCCTTAAACTCTTCAACCTCTACTTCAACCGAGTAAGGGATTTCTTTTTTGTACTGAATCAAAATCTTTTCACGGATAATTTCAGTCACAAAGAAGCGTTCTGATTTATCGGTGAGCGACTCTTTATCGAAAAAAGGAGGTGAATCAGGCAGTAGTTCAATGATGCGGTCGAACAGGTTTTGTACGTTAAACTTGTGCAGTGCCGACATGGGAAATACTTCGGCTTTGGGCAGCTGTTCTTTCCAAAAATCAATAATGTCGTCCAGCTTACTTTGGTCTATTAAGTCAATTTTGTTAATAACCAGCAGCACCGGAATATCTGTTTTTTGTACCGAGCTCAGGAAATCGTCATTTTTATCGGGTTTCTCAAACGTATCAGTCACATATAAAATGATATCAGCGTCAGTCAATGCCGATTTTGAAAACTTAAGCATCGATTCTTGTAGCTTGTAATTAGGCTTCAATACACCTGGGGTGTCGGAGAACACGATTTGGTACTCTGGCTGATTAACAATGCCAAAAATGCGGTGGCGGGTTGTTTGTGCCTTAGAAGTAATAATCGATAGGCGCTCACCAACCAATTCGTTGGATAATGTTGATTTACCTACATTGGGGTTGCCGACAATATTTACGAAGCCTGCTTTATGTGTCATATTTCTTTTGTTTTCTGCTGCGAAGATACGATAAATTGTTCAGAGCTGTGAAGAAATGGAGTAGGTGAGGGTTATTATTCGTTGGTTTTCGAAAGCATTCATCTTGATGATGTTAATGAAAAGAAAGAAATGAGTCGCTTAATCAATTGCTTTTCGTTAGTTTTGGAACTATTCTGTTCATTTATCGAACAAATCGTCAATCATTAACAGTTATTCAATATGAGACTTCCTAATTACATTTGTATTCTTTTATTAGTAATGCTGATGGCATGTCAATCAGAATCACCGCGTCAAAGTTATAATGAGGGCATTAATATTGTGCCATACCCTAATCAGCTTACCGAGCAGCAGGGGCAATTTGTTTTAAATAAGACTACCCAGTGGGTAGTAACCGATGATGATTTCAAGTCTGTTGCTGAGTTTATCAATGCAAAGCTGGGGTTATCTACTGGGTTTGAGCTGGAGTTTAGCAGCGAAACACCTGCTCAAAATTACATAGCTCTGCAGCTGGATAACACTATTTCCCTGAACGATGAAGGTTATGAGCTCACTGTAACACCTCAAGCGGTGGTGATTAAAGCAAAAACACCACACGGCGCGTTTTACGGTTTGCAAACGTTCTTACAGTTGCTGCCTGCTGAAATTGAAAGCCCAACACTTGTCAGGAATAGGGACTGGACTGTGCCGGCAGTAGAAATTAGCGATGAACCGCGATTTAGCTGGCGAGGTATGCATTTGGATGTATGTCGTCATTTTGTGCCGGTTGAAAACATCAAAAAGCACCTGGATATGCTGGCTATGTTTAAGATGAATACCTTCCACTGGCACCTGACTGAAGATCAGGGCTGGCGCATAGAAATCAAAAAGTATCCTAAACTCATCGAATTGGGTTCGCCCCGTATCGAAGGCGAAGGGTTCGAGCATGGCGGCTATTACACGCAGGAAGAAGTGAAAGAAATTGTTAATTATGCCGCTGAACGTTTTATTACGGTGGTGCCAGAAATTGAACTGCCGGGTCATGCCTTGGCCGCTCTAACTGCTTACCCTGAATACTCGTGCACCGGAGGACCATTTAAGGTGCGCAATGTATGGGGCGTTGAACCGGATGTGTATTGCGCCGGAAAAGAGGAGACTTTTCATTTTCTGGAAGATGTGATTGATGAAGTAGTGGCCTTGTTTCCATCCGTGTATTTTCATATTGGTGGCGATGAATGTCCAAAAGACCGCTGGAAGGAATGTGCAGATTGTCAGCGTCGCATGAAACAGGAAGGGCTGAAAGATGAACATGAGCTACAGAGCTATTTTGTGAAGCGCATTGAGAAGGTACTGATTGCTCATGGTAAAAAAATGATTGGCTGGGATGAAATTCTTGAAGGAGGCTTGGCTGAGTCGGCCGCTGTGATGTCGTGGCGAGGCGAAAAAGGAGGCATTGAAGCTGCTTCGCAAGGGCACGATGTGGTGATGACGCCGGGAAACTGGTGCTATCTGGATCACTATCAGGGCGATTACCGGGTGGAGCCGGTGGCCATAGGTGGTTACACCACCTTGGAGGAGTCGTATAACTACGAACCTGTTCCGGCAGAACTGTCAGAAGATAAGGCCAAGCATGTGCTGGGAACCCAAGGCAACGTCTGGACTGAGTATATGTATACGCCCGAATTGGTTGAGTACCGTGTGTATCCACGCTTACTGGCGTTGGCCGAAGTCAATTGGACTGCTAAAGAGAACAAAGATTATGAGAGTTTTGCCCGCCGTATCAATAATCAATTGGTACGCATGGATCAGCATGGGATTAACTACCATATTCCATTGCCCGAAGGTCCGGTTAATAAGGTGGTTTTTATTGATAATGTGAAGCTGGAGTTTTCAAATACCCGCAATTATCCAATGGTTTATACCACCGATGGAAGTCAGCCAACAGCTTATTCAACAGAATATAAACAGCCGTTGATTTTTGCCGGGAATAAGACCATTAAAATTGCCACTGTACTGCCAAGTGGAAAAATGAGCCGGGTGCGAACCATTCAAATAGAGAAAACAAAAATGCTTCCTGCTGTTGATGTTGAAACAACAAACGTAGGCCTTTCAGAGCAATACACCGAAGGTACATTTATAAAAGTGGCAGAATTGGACAAGGTGTCTGATTGGCAAACACGCGATGGATTCATCGACAATAAAGGCCCCAAATACCGCAAGAGTGATTACCACCATCCATCGGCACACCTCTATACGGGCTACCTAAGCATAGAAGAGGATGGTATTTATGAATTCCAAACAAACCTCGATCAATTTTATATAGGAGAGCAGCTGTTAATTAATAATGATGGTGAAGTGAAACGTTTCTCGCGCAATAATTCCACCATTGCCTTATCAAAGGGAAAGCACCCTGTAAAGCTTATCTACCTGAATAATATTATTGGCGGATGGCCGCAGGCCTGGAATGGCCCTAAGGTGCAGTATCGCTTGTTGGGCGATGAGAAATTTACTCAGGTTGAAAATACGCACTATACTTACTAAGTTGAAATGCTGATGCCCATTATTCCGGGCGATGAGTTTTCGATGGTAATGAATCCCCTGAGGTTTTCTTCAGGGGATTTTTTTACGATCCGATTAGGATGTTCTTTCAAAGTCAGCTATTGCATTTGCCTTATAAATGAGAATAACGTATCTTAAAATGCGACAATAAAATTTTATCAATCAAACAGATAGTCGCATCATGAAAACTTCAATCCCCCAAAGTGTCATTCCAGAATCTATCGACTCGCCTAATGCTTTAACAACCTACTACACCACCAATGTGCTTTATCCAAAAATAGGCCCGCTGGCGGTTAACCGGTATGTAAAACTAATAGCGCGCTTACTAAAGGATTATGCTGCTTCTGTTCATTTAATTGAACTGGTTAAAGCCTATAAGGAGCAGTTTGGTAAGAATGTGAGAGTGCTTGAACAGCCGGCTGCCTGGTTGAGAGAAGAGCTTGTTTTTCAACCTTTACTAGGTAGTTCGGATAACTATTTAAACGCATTTGTGGTTGATTTGTCCGCTTTTAGAAGCCCGCATACAGGTAGTAAGGCAGATTTTCGAACCGGTGATAAACCGGCAGCAGGTTCAGCAGGAAGTCCTAATGAATCCATTGGGACTGGCCGGAGCATTCCTGTGGTGAGAGCTCATCCTGTTATCATCACTTCAACCCGGCTGGGCAATGAATCAATTAGGGCCATTAGCGATATTAAAGAGGGTGAATTGGAGTTGATGAATAGCCGTATCGTTGCCCGCCCAATCACCCGTGAAGAACTGACCGAAGCAAATGCTGCATTCAGTTCACTTCATACAGGTGAAGGCTTGCGCCTTAAGGCCGGAGAAGCGCAGGCAATTGTTAAAAGTCAGGAACGCGCCTATAAATTGGGCAATATTTTGCACGGTCTTTCACAAGTCAATGCTGTTATGCCCGATCTGATCGAGAATGAAATAATTCGCACCAAAGGCGAGCTTGTGGAAGCATCACTGTTTAGGGAAGCCGACTATCTGCTCAAGACTGCTCAGAAGTTGGCACATCAGTTTCAGGTTACACTAAACCGGTTAAAAGAAATTAGCAGGTTGATCGATCAGGCTTTTGCCTACCTGCTTGGATTGGGAGCTGCCGAAAAGGGCCTTTTCAAACTTTACAAGACCAATGCAGCCTTTAAGAAGCAGGTACAGTTGTATATTATTGGAAAGCTCGATAAGGCAAAAATTATTGATAATGCCCTGCTGCCTTTACCGGGTGAAAGTGCCCTTGCACAATCCCGCGAGTGGGCGTTTCAGCGGCAGGAAAAGCTGCAACTATTCATTCAGAAGCCTGTTTTTAGAGGCCCGTTTAGTGCGGTGTCGGTGTCTCCCAACAGTGAGCTAACCATTTCGGAAACACACTTTTCCAGTCAGTTTATTAGTAGCGGCCAGGCGCAGGGTACAGCCGTTAATCAGCTGACAGAGCGAGGTGTTTTTTCTTCTGATCGCTTCCGATCGGAGCTATCTAACATGACAGAAAGTGGCGAGATGGATGAAAACTCTTTCAGTTCGGAGGCCACCTTACTAAATACCCTTCGTGAGCGGCGAAGAGAAACAATAGATCTGACACTAACCAATATTTCGAGGGAAAATGAAGAGCGCACGCTCAGTGCGTATGAAGTGGGGCGTAATGCTTCAAAAAATTATACAACCAAGGGGAAGGATCCTGATTTTGCAACCACTGAGCTTAGCTTTCAGGTGGTCACACCGGTAGATGTTAAAGTGAGTTTGGAAGCGGTTAACCTTGTGTGGGCACCGCATATTCCATCGCCTTTTATTAGTCTGCACAGAATCATCAGGCGCCGAAAACAAAGAGCACAGCTCGATTATATCCAACAGAACTACGTGATTGATCCGGTGAGACCCATTGAAGAGTACGAAGAGGCGATTATTGAAAAGGAGCTGGGTATTCGAGGACGCCACCGTTATCAAACCGGTACCTTCGATTTTCCGGTAGGAGCGAGCTACCAAACTGGTGGCTGGGAGCTCGATTTGGCTGCCTCCACCGTTGATTTTCGCAATGGAACCAGTGATGATTATAACTGGAATGAGGCCTGGAACTGGGATGATTTGGAGAACTGGGATACGCACTTTCAAACATTGGAACAGGACGGTAACCGCATCACAGGTGTGGCGGTGCTGGAAACCACCGATCCCGAATATTTTAACCGGGGCTTTTTTACTTTTCGTTTTGTGATGAAACGCTTGACTGAAGCCAGCAAAGCTGCATTGCGGGTGTATGCTTCCGATCAGGCTGTTGCCGAGGCGGAGCGTCGGGCTGTCAGGTCTAGAGCACGACAGTATGCCAAACTCAAAGAAGACGAACTGATACAGCAATTTGAAGACAGGCTCAAACTCGAAGAGGAGGTGTTTGATGTTCTGATTCAACGCGTATTTCAGGGCCAGGACCCCAATCATTTTAGCTACTATAAGGAAGTCATCCGATCGTGTATCAACTGGTCGGAAGCCGCCATTCATTTTGAGTCGAATGACAGCCCTGGATTGCCGTTTCCCGAATACAGCCGTTCGCATTTCATGAATGCCACCGGTGTGCGGTTTATCCTGCCAATATTGCGTAATGCGGAAGATAATTTTGTCGATTCCATCCGGCAAAACGGGAGTGATTATTACAGTGAATCTGTGGAAAAGGTGCGGCAATTGACAGAGCAATACCGGCAGACGCTGGCTGATTTAAAAGCTGCTGACTCTGAAAAGCTTATTTTGGATCAGTACACTAAAGATGTTGTCATAGGAAATCACCTGGAGGCAGTTATTTCCAACCACCCTTTCACCAATCAGGAATAATCATTACGGAATAATTTCGCTATGCTTAACAATGTTAATTATCCGGTTGAAGCGCAGGTGATTATTATTATGGGGCAGCCTGCGCTGTACGAGCGTTCTTGGATGATAAGTCCATTATTGAGAGGGGATTATTCGTTGATTATTTATCCTCGCGGTATGCTCGATCTTTCTTTTTCGGTTTTTCGGTTTGATGTGTTTTGTGCAGCTGGTGACCAGGCACCTGAGCAGTTGCGTTTTGAGGTTCCTGTCTATTTGCGCAGTGTTAAAGAGTGGGAGTGGAAATTCATTAAATGGGACAGGAGCATGGATTTGCATCTTGAGGATAAGGCACCTTCTGTTTCTGAACTGCTGTTTGAGCATCAGCTGTCTGCCGAAGGCAGCTTTGCACTCAAACCTTCAGGCATCAGTCTTCCCCACACTCTTGTTGTATGGTCGTGTAATCAGCCTTTTGAAACCAATGCCAATGGTGAAGCAATTCTTCATGCGCATGCCGAAGCCATTTTTGACTGGTATGCCAGGCAGGTCTCCAATTTTAAGCCCGATGTCATCTGGGGATTAGGTGATACCGGCTATAGTGATGGCACCGAAGCAACCGACTTCATCAATCAGTACTATAACAACCCACAGGTATTGAATAGTTCAGTGGGCAAGGAGAGCCTGCTAAAAGCCTATCGACGAATGTACAAAGGGCATTGGAGTTTTCGGCCACTGCAAGAAGTGATGAGAAATTTTCCGCATATTACCGTATGGGATGATCATGAAATTAGGGATGGTTGGGGCAGTGAAAGTAATGACTTTGAAAAAAGCAATACGGTTATTTTTCAACAGGCTCGTAAGGTGGCCGGGGAATTTATTCTTAATAACGGACCACGGGTGGTGCCTGATTCAGACAGTGGTGATGCTCCGAATGATGCGCATCAGGCCTATGTGGAGGGCAATATTGCCTCGTTTGTGTTTGACGGGCGTTCGAGCCGAAAATACAGTGACCCCAATGGACAAGTGGTATCAGCCTCTCAACTGGAAGATTTTAGGGTGTTCTGTCAGCTGGTGGCTCAAACGATGGAGGTAAAATTTTTACTGATGGGTTCGGCAGTGCCTTTTATTAACCTGAAGGATTTCATTGAACGTTTGGGCGCCAATACACCGGACTTTGTTAATGAATTGGTCGCTGAAATTCGGGATGATGTGCGAGATAGCTGGCACTCACCGGGTAATATCAACCAGTTAAAAAAAATGATAAGCATTATCCGTCAGCTTCATCGAAACCGTCCGGATATCAACATTGTCAATATATCAGGTGATATTCATGTCGCCAATTTGTTTTCGTTTCAGCCTTTAGGGTTTACAAGGGCACTCTATCAGGTGACCACTTCTGCGTTAACAAACAGGGAGCATCCAAGTGAGTTGCTTAACGATTTGCTTCAGGTTGGTACAGAGGCCTGGTCCGAAGCACTAGGTCTGATCACCCGAATCTGGCCAACAGTATCGGAGCCAAATATTCTTAAGATTGAACCGGTTGGGCAGGATTTGCAGTTAAGTCTCAAAGTTTTTGACACGGCGTATACAGAAAAGGCCAGCCGCCCTTTAGACAGCAGCATGGATTTGGTTTACAGGGTAGGGCACCATCGATTGGTGGGCGAGCATTTGTTACCCGTTTAATAACCAGATGGCGATGGGTAATTAATTGATTTTATTGCATGTTCAGTCTATTTTGGTTGATAAAGTATTGTTTGAGGTTGGCCGAATTGTTGCCGGGGCACTTTCAGATGCAGCAAAGCCTTTTTAACAGGTAAGCAGAGCGAAGTTGGTAAAGCTTGATTTTTAACTTTTTAATGGGTGGTGTATTAAAAAAATAGCTATATTTTCACTTTCACTAAGCCAAACTAACTGTTTATAATGAAACGAATAAGCCTGCTCACTTTACTTGTTTTTATTTCTGCTCATTTGCTTTTTGCTCAGCAGAAAAAGGAAGCTAAAAAAGATACGTATACACCTTATGAACTGCTTTCTAGTTATTACAACACCAATTTTAGTCCGTTTAAGAAGAAAAATATTTATGTAGGATTGTCTTTTTCACTGGCCGACAAAAAGTTGCAAAATACTAATTATTTGTTTCAGGAGGTGATAGACGGGCAGCGCTTGAATTATGATCTTGTAGCTAAAGTTGGTTATTATACTGGTAATTATGGGATGGCAGGCCTAAATGTCAACTATTATCAAAACCGGTTTGAAGGCACTATATTCAGAGACCCGGATACTCTACAGTCTAATTCCATTACCAGAGGGTTTGCCATTGTTCCGCACTTTAGATCTTCGGTGCCGCTTACCCCAAATGAGCGCTTGAGCTTTTTTACTGATGTAGGCCTTTCGTTTGGGATGGCACATAATTTAAAGCGCGAAACCAAGAACCATGATGATGTAGATAAGCAATTTAGTAAGGACTATTATCTTGGGATAGGAATCAGTCCCGGCATTACCTTTTTTGCAATGGAGAATTTTGCTTTTGAGATGCAGTTAAACGTTTTGGGTTACCAGTTGCACATTTCGGAAACCCGAAAGAACGAGGGGCCGTTATCGCGCGAAGTAAGGCAAAATGTGAATTTCAATATCGATATCCTGTCGCTCGAATTAGGGTTAGCCTATTATTTTGGCTCAAAAAAAATGAGAAGAGGTGTTGGTTAAAATGAAGTAATAACGAATCGATAATGCATCAACTATGTACAAAAAGCTACTTATATCCTCAGGACCCTTTTTATTAGCTATGTTGTTAATTCAATCATGCATAAAGGAAGATTTTTTTGGCTTATCTCCCTATGGCAATATAAAAGACATCGTGCTAAGTAATCAGGCAGGTAATGCCAAAATTGTTAACGATAGTAACCAGGTTATTGTTGAAATACCGGGAGGCGTTGATTTATCACACATACAAATTCAGTCCATTAAGCTCTCGTCTTTTGCTAAATCAGATAAAAACGTCGGCGATGTTTTAGATCTCAATACTTCGCAAACTATTACCGTAACAGCTGAGGATGGCAGTCAACACATTTGGGCAGTCATTTCCTTTGTGGCGTCAGCGAATCCGCAGCTGGCGAATGGAGATTTTAGTTTGTGGTACAAAACAGCATCAGACTATTATGAACCGGGCGAGAGTGCGTCCAATACCATTTGGGGTACCGGTAACCCAGGCACTCAAATATTAGGTAAACTGGCCACAACGCCCATTGATTTAGGCGACAGTAATCTGGCTGCAATGATGGAAACGCTCGATAATGGGAAATTAGCCGGCACTTTTGGAGCTCCTATTTCGGCAGGATCAATATTTACGGGTGTATTTAATCCGGATAAAATTAACCCGTCGGATCCACAGGCAGCCATTGAGTTTGGGACGCCATTTGCCGGAAGGCCATTAAAATTGCGCTTCAAATACAATTACTTGCCTGGGGCAGAAAATAAGGATAAACAAGGAAATATTTTAAGCTATGGCGATGCTTGTGATGTATATGCTTTGCTCGAAGTGCGATTGGGGGGCAAAACAGAAAGGTTGGCTACGGCGTGGTTCCGAAGTGAGCAGGCACAAAGTGAACTGGTAACGCAGGAGGTGGCCTTTACATACGGAGAGCTGGATAAGGCATTTCCCGACTACATGTTTCCCACCGATCATGACTTTGTCAGTGCTGATTCAGCCAGTTTTATACTGCCAACACACATCGTATTTGTTGCATCTTCCAGTTTCGACGGGGCTAATTTTGCCGGAGCAATTGGCAGTAGCTTAATTATTGATGATGTTGAGTTGTTGTACGAATAGGAAATGGCGTGCTGCTGTCTTATGGGCAAAATGTATAATCCGTTATTATAAATACAGGCTACACGTTGGTGGTGTCTGTTAAATGGCATACAAGGCTAATCCCTTACTGCTGGAGTGTGTCAGCTGCTTTCTTTTTCATATTTAGCCCAGCGGTTATATTTCGACAGCAACTGTTTCAGGTTATACTCAAACAGATAGTGTTTATTGCTGTTTTTGCCTTCGCAGAAGCTAAAATTCACTAAAAACCGCCATAGCCTAGCAAGCTTCATGGCGGTTTGATTTTTAATTTGCGTATCAAAAGTTACTTAATGTAAGCACTTTCAGCGTTAGATTTTCTTTATGCGGACGGCATTCAAGCCCTTTAAACCTTGTTCTATTTCAAAAGAAACCTGATTGTTTTCGCTTACTTCATCTATCAAGCCATTTACGTGAAAGAAATATTTTTCTTTCGTTTCAAGGTCGATAATAAAACCAAAGCCTTTTGAAGTATCAAAATAATCTACTCTTCCTTTCCGGATCGGATCAAACTCTTCTTCTTCTCTTTTAGGAATACTAATTTCAATACTTTCTGCGCTAACCTTCTCCTTTTTTGTTGGATCGGGAGGTGTTTCTGTGATATTGCCATACTCATCTACATAGGCAATCATATCATCAAGCTTAGAGCTTTTGGAGTTCGCTTTACGCTCTTCTTGCTTTTTTTGCTTATCCTGTCGTTTTTTCAAACGTTTTTTCTCTTTTTCTTTTTTGCTAAATGTCTGTTGCGATTTCGCCATTCTTAGTTTTTATTATTCTACTATCGCCAAAAGTAATGATTCCATCTTTGATTTGCACATTTCTTTAAAAAGTAAATCATGCATTTTTATCAGTGGCGGGGTTTATTGGTCAAGTTTTATACAACATATTAACGCTCTAAACCTTATACAATCTATATTATAACACATTTTGATTAACGAATACCATGCCGATTAAATTTGAGACGGTTTGCCAGAAAGGTTTGTCCGGTTTTTCTTTTTTTTAATGAAAAGAAGACAAAGAGTCGTATGGTTTTCATCAGGAATGCCTGAGCACGTAAAATATTTGGCAGGGTAAATAAGCCGCATTTGCTAAGATTAGTTACTTGAGATAAGCATAAAATGTAGTTGCTTGTTTCACAATGCAATAAAATTATTGAAGAAAATGATTGCTCGAAACCCTTGTTTTATTGCATAAATTGTATTGTTTTGTGTCAAAAATTTAGATACTGAAGAACCATGTTAGGAAAATACATCCGATTAGTATTAGCAATACTTACAACTATAATTTCTGTCTTTCTTTTTATTAATGGCTTTATTGGCTGGGGCGTGCTGGCTGTGTTCATTTCCTTGCTGCTGGCATTATTTCAGTTTAAGAATGAGATGAACCTGTTTGCTTTCTATTTGATTCGTAAAAACAAGTTTGCATCAGCTGAAAGTTTTCTTTCAAAAGTAAAGCGTCCTGGGAACATGATAAAAAGTCAAGAGGCTTACTATTACTATTTGTTGGGCTTGACACAAGCGCAGACTCATCAACCAAACCTGGCTGAAAAAAGTTTGAAGAAAGCATTATCAACCGGACTTAGGCTGAAAAGTGATCAGGCAATGGCAAAGCTGAATCTTGCTGGTTTCTATTTATCGAAGAGAAATAAAAAATTAGCCAAAATATATGTGTTAGAGGCCAAGAAATTGGACACACAAAAAATGCTGACGGCGCAGATTAGAGAAGTGGAAAACATGATGAAACGAATATAGGTATTGGCTGAAATAGCAATGGACTTGAGGGCATGAATTTTATTGTATGCTACGTAAGTTAACCAAGGTCTCAGGCTATTTTCGATTTAGTGCACTTTTAGCTGTTTTCTGCTGGCGGTATCCAAGTAACGGTGTAAGAAATAAATCTCACAAGGGGATATGCCCAGGTGAGATTTTTTTTATGGCAGTATTTTACGATGTTTTCTAAATCTATCCCGAACATCTCGCCTCAAATTATTTATAACAATGATATTCCAAAAATTACATTTAAACTATTATAGTTTGAGCTCCAATACATGTAATCGGATAGTAGTTCACGGTTTGTGTTATAACGCATTTCTAAGCTATATTTATCTTTGTATTTATAACCTATCCCAAAAGCTAGGTTTCTTCCTGATTTAATTTCAAGTTCATTTAGCGTTATATTCCCGTTTCTTAATATTTTAATGTCTGAATAATTAGAAAAGTCAACAACATAAGAAATGTTTGCAAATAATTTCGATTTATCATTCAAATAAAAATAGTGTCGTACACCTATTGGTACTTCAATTGACTTGTAATCAACTTTAGAAACAATACTTCCTCCTGAAAGATTGCTTATTTCTTTTACTTGTTCTGATTTATAGTATTGATAAGTTGGTTCAATTACTATCCCCCATTTATTTTTATTAAAGGGCAGAATGAATTCAGCTTCAATTCCAAACCTAATTCCAAGTTTATTTGCAAAATCAGTATTTCTAGTCTCGTATATTGAATTTTGAATATCTAAACTGCTATAATTTAACCCTGGCCTGATAGCCAAATTAAACAAATCTTGTTTTTGCTTTGGTTTATAATTGACATAATCTGAGTTTGTACATTCATTGTATTTTATAAAAACTCTTTCTATGTCTTTTTTAGAATATCTGATATTTTTTATATCCTTTAATCCAATATTTTTACATTTCAAATTTAAAAATAGCTGCTGCTTAAAGTATTCATTTTTAGAAACAATGTCGTTGTCAATATAGCTCTTATAAACCAATTGAGTTATTTCAGAATCTTCAAGCTTATAAAATAGTCGAGTTAAATTACCATCAACATAAATAAATAAGGATGCCGGCCCCTCAATAAGTACTTTTAAAAATAATTTTTCTTCTTTAAAATGAGGGTTTCGTTCAGAACTCATTGTATTTATTTGTTCACTAGATCGGTCTATATTAGTTGTAGCTCTTATATACTTGGAAACGTTATTAATTCCAAATTCCTTTACTGTTTGAATAGTTGCTTTTTGAACAGATTCGTTTGGGGAAAGTTTGTATTCGAACTCTGTTGGATTATTTCTCCAGTCAACATTTTTAATTAAACATTCAATTTTTTTGTTTGATTCATCAATGAAATAGCCATCTTCAAACACAATTTGAGAATATGATTCAATGCATGAAATTGTAAGTAATGCTAATATTAATAATTGTTTTCCCATATAATCTAATATTTAAACCCTTCAATTGGTTAATTATGTTTTATTGATTGAGTTGTAATAATGTTCGTGAACATATAGCTTCGCCTACTCAGTCACACATGTTATGCCGAACTGAGTTATGTAAATTTGGTTAATGTATTGAGGTATCATTTTCGATAGTCCAAAAGTCTAATCGCAATCAGCTCTATCTTCCTTTTGTCTTACTTGTAAACCTTCCTGCAATAAGTTTTTATCCATCCGCTAATAATACTTTGACACAAATTTTATTCATCATAAAAAAACTTAATTTTTTTCATAAATCCAAGTCGTCCAGCGGGCTTTTTAGCTTACAGATATCCCGCTTTGATACGTAGGTGTATATCTGTGTTGTTTTGGTGCTACTATGTCCTAATAGCTTTTGTATGTTGCGTATATCCATGCCGGTGTCATGCAGATGAGTCGCAAAGGAATGGCGGAGCATATGAGGTGTTACGTGCTTATCTATCCCTGCATTTTCTGCCGCCTTTTTTAATATTTTTTGCACACTACTCGAGCTGTATACACCACCTTTCTGACCTTCAAACAGGTAGTCGTTTGGTTGCTCTTTTCTTAGATAAGTCTGTAATAGGGGAGCTAGTTTTTCCGGCAAGCTGACGATACGGCTTTTATCTCCTTTCCCGTTTTTTATTGTGATTACTTTTCGATTGAAATTTACATCTTCCACTCTCAGGTTTATTAATTCGCCGCACCTTATACCCGTTGCATACAGCATGTAAAGGATGCATTTATGTTTAGTGTTCATGTTCAGACTAAGTAAGGCTGCAACTTCCTCTTTTTCTATTGTTTTGGGCAGCGTAAGCCGTTTTTTAGGGCGGGGCAGGTTAAAAGAGCCGGGCTCTCTTTCCGAAAATGCCGATAGGAAACGTTTTACAGCACTCACTACAATGTTTTGCGCCGATCGGGAATAGCTTAATTCTTCTCGCAGAAAAAACAGGTAGTCTTGAATTTCTTCATCGGATAAATCACCTACGGGTTTACCATCGTAATAATTCTTCAGCTTTTTGATTTGGCTGGCGTAATTTTCAATGGTGCGTTTCCCTGCGCCTTGTAAGGTCATTAGTTTAATAAAATTGAACACCTCTTTATCATCTCTATAATTTTGTTTGTCTAAATGACGCTGAATTTTTTCGTTATGTTTCACATGAACTTTAATATGACAGCCCTGACTCGTAAAGTAATTATTGAGACTTTCTTTCGTTTTCTGATAGTCGGGGACGATCCAAAATCGACGCTTGGATTCATACGCAAAGCCTTGCGAATTCAGGAAATCCACCCAGCTTTTTTTATAAACTGTTGGAAGTTTCAGGTAGGATTTTTCATTGATTAGCACAATGGAAACTATCGGAGGTGGCAGAGTAGGCGACCCTATTTGAGGTGTTGTGTTGTGAAGATATACCGGTTTGGTATTCTTATATTGATCGGTTGGATTTAAGTACTTGGTGCTGATGAATGCGAATGGTTTCAGATCCCATGTCAGTTGTTGAATGGTGCTTTGTTGGTCGCGCATGTAGTGGCATTTATACTGCTGGCTGTAGTAGACATAAGTCAATTTGGTAATATTTGCCTCTAGTTGTGGGTTGGCAAAAAAGAATAATTTAATTAAGGGAGTGGTACCATGCACAAAGCGATTGAGGAAAATAGTAGGCTTCATAACGTTTGGTTTTTGTTTAACAGCATTAAACTCATGTTTTCAGTCTCCAATTAACGGGATAATCACACTTAAAGCCAATTTATTAGTATATTTATACGTATATTAACCGTTTAACTCAACAACTAGATGTCAAGCTGCCCCTATTGCAACGAAGTAATTACTGGTCGAAGTGATAAGAAGTATTGCTCCCCTTATTGTAAGTCGGCTTATCATTATCGGCAAAGCAAACAAAAAGAGAGTTCACTATTCAGAACCATTGATCAACACCTAAAAAACAACAGGCGGTTACTAAAGCTCTACAATAAAGCAGGTAAAGCCACTGTTCGCAAGGCGACCTTACTTGCTGAAGGGTTCGTTCCCAAATATTTCACCCATTATTGGAAAGCACAAAACGGAAATCTGTATTTATTTTGTTATGAATATGGTTTTATGGAAGTCAAAGAGAATGATGCCCTCAAGTATGTTCTGATCACCTGGCAAAATTATATGGAACGATCGGGCGAAACTTAATTGCAACAGAAGGGCTTGGTATTGTGGGGTGTCCTTTGCAGTTATGGGGTTACCATGTTTACTTACCCTGATTTTGTCCGCGACTCGCTATTTTGATATAATTGACTATAAGAAAAGGTAATTTAAACTGCTTTGGCACAAAAAAGTCACACTCAAGACAGGTCCTTTAACAAATAGTTTGTTGCCATTCAAGGTGAGGTCGAGGTTTGATGCAAAAGTGTTCGCATAAACGTGCTAAAATCAATTAAAGACATTTTCTTTCCGCCAAACTGGCCCTACAGCAAAAAGCTTGCTATTATTACGTGCTGCAAGATACAAGATCTTTGCTCTGTCCGTTCAAAACCTCTTTGAATTGATTTCTTTTTCCAACGCACGAGGCTTCTTTCTGTTTTCTTTTGCCATGCCAGGCTGTCTAAAATAAGGTTGCTTATTCATCTTATTAACTTAATACCTGTTGAATATTAAATATTGCTTCTCAAACTAATAATTCGATAATTCATTATGATTATTACAAGAGGGCTTGTTTGTTATGTATTTTAATAATCTTAACAAAGGTATTCACTTCCTAGTATCGTATGTATTTTGTTTTCTAGATGTTTGTGGTTGGCTATAAGTAGTGTATGGTGAGTGGAGGAGGTGTTGATTGCTTACTATGTTGATAACATATTGGTTATAAGACTTGTGTATTCGCTTTATTTTGAGGGTTAAATTAAT
Organism: Carboxylicivirga taeanensis; assembly: GCF_051851475.1. NCBI lineage: Bacteria > Pseudomonadati > Bacteroidota > Bacteroidia > Marinilabiliales > Marinilabiliaceae > Carboxylicivirga > Carboxylicivirga taeanensis. Next base: position 434,932 of record NZ_JBPUSJ010000002.1, read on the forward strand.
TGATTATGCATTATTTAGAATCATTTTATTTGTATTTGATATTGTAACAAATGTTAAAACATTAAGTACAATAGGGAGTTTGTTATGTTTAGATAAATTAATATGTGTGTTAATTATAAAATAGATGTGTAAGCGTTATAATATAAGGGGTATTCTAGTGATTTTTATCGTATTGGTCTCTTCTAATACGATGGGACAGCTGCAGGATAGTATCGGAATCCAATGGAGAAATGGCCTAGCGGATTATGCTTTGGAGGAAAAGTTAGTGTCTGATAATTCAGCAGATAGTCTTATTTCGATTCTGACTGGCTTTAGTTTGGATACAACTATCTATGTCCGTTATAAAGCTTATGAGTTATTTTATAAAAAAGCCTTAACCCTTCAATCACATAAAAGACTTTCTCTTATTGAACAAATTGTTGAGGGGTGTCATGATTCTGATTTCAATATACAGCTAGCTTGCATTGGCTATTTAAAAAGATTCTCAAATGAGGAGTTTAATCAGCAGTTACTGTCCGAATTGAATAGTCTTTTGAGCGGAGGACGTTTGTCTGTAAATAAAGAATATATGCTGTTGGCAGGCTATTTAGGTTTTGGAAAAGAACAACTGCAGCGTAGGTTACTTGCACAAGATAGATTTAGTCCCATACAGCAATACTGGATGCATTTGGCACTGGCAAGGATGGGAGAAGTTTCAAGTGTTGACTATTGTCTAAAACAGGCTTCAGAAATTAAAAACGTCCATAGCAAGGTGATGTATATAGTACCTCAGCTTATATATACACGCCAGCGTGCGGCAGTTAACCATTGCATTGAGATGCTTTATATTGATGAAAAACTATGCTACTCTTCAGATCCTGATAACAATAATATGGTTTGCTGCGGTTATCGAATCATGGAGTTGCTCGCGCCTGTTATTGTAAATTATCCGTATGAAGTTGATTTCAGTGGAATGCTTATAGCAAAAGATTATGAAGAAGCGTTGATTGAAATTCGAGAATGGCTACTTATTAATCAGGATTATCAACTTACAACAACCACTTATTAAGACCTAAATATCCCTTCTATGAATAAAACCTTTACCCTTCTTCTCCTTTTTATAACCTTATTTTATTACATATCGGCACAAACTCCAATTTCAGTCTCAGACTTGGCAGATGTTAACCTGTCGGCAGCACAGAAAAAAAAGATTGAAGCGGCATTCGCGGCTATGGATGCTGTTCAAAAGGCAAGTGCCTATGTGGAATCCTTACAGGATCTTTTTGAGGAAGGTATTGTTACCCTCCCAGTCGGGATTAAAAAAGGTGACTACGAATTGATTATACAGAAATTGACCTTTGATAATAACACTGGAAAAACCAAGATTTATGCAACATGTGCTTTTAAGTTCAAAGATAGTGGCCAACAGATAGCTTTCGAGGGGTGGACTGATTTGGAAGGAATGAAAGGTATTGGCACACAGGGGGCCTTAGAACTGATTGCTCCTGTTCGTCGAAATGTTGGTTCACAATTTGCTATTCTTTTTAATTCCGGAACAAAAGCTAATTTTGGATGTGAAGGTGTTGAGTCATTTTACGCAAAACTAAACCTATTTCTCACCTCAGAGAAGATTCAGGCTGTTGATCAGACCGGTAAACCTACCGGAAAGATGGTTAATACGACTATTGAAACAGCCTTTCATAATTTTGATGACTATACGATTTCATTTGGTTTTAATCAGTTAATATCTATAAAAGGGGTGAAGGATATTATTTTCTCCTTAAAAGGTGCAACCTTGGATCAAAGTGATATCGAAACACCTGTTGGAATTGAGTTTCCCGAAGATTATTTTACTTCATCAAATGAGAATGAAAAACAAATATGGAAAGGACTTTCATTTAAAGAAGCTGCCTTAGCATTGCCTCCTATATTTAAAAGGAACGCAGTAATTGACACCTTGTCAGCTAATCAGAAAGGAGGAAGTGTTGCAGAGCGGATCATGATAGGTGTTCATGGGTTCATTATAGATGAGAATGGGCTGTCTGGTAAAGCGTTGGCAAAAAATATTATTAATAGCGCAACATTACCCAAAGATAAATGGGCCATATCTATTACTGATTTTTCGTTGAGTCTTTTGAAAAATGCAATATCAGGTATTGGATTTGGGGGTGATATGAATTTACCACCGTTGGGAAAAAGCTCCTTACTGCCATACATGGCACACTATAACGAGAGTGAAGATGCTTACGAATTTCAGGTAAACATTCATGGTGAGTATGATTTTCCTGTATTAAGAAGTACATTGACATTAAACGAGTCATCTTCTTTAGAAGTACTGATTAAAGATGCGGATTTTTACCCAACATTGAATGCCTCGGGCATGCTAAGCATCGATGCTCCTATCAATAAAAATGATTCGACCAAAAAATTTTCATTGCCTGACATTGCTTTTCAGAATATGCTCATCAGCCGCGAAGATCCTTACTTTGGGATTGGAGCTATTGGTGTTAGTGGCAATGTTCGCTCACCCAAAGTGGCTGGATTTGAATTAACCATTGAAGATATTAAGCCCTTTACTAATAATTTGGGAACCGGTTTGTCCTTCGATGCAGGCGTTAAGTTAAGTTCCCTATTTGGAGGAGAAGCTCAACTTCAATTATATGGCGATTATTCAAAGTGGCGATTCAAAAGCGTGGCGCTTGATAAAGTCAATGTGGATTTTAAATCAGGAGCCTATAGTGTTAATGGAGGAGTGGCCTTTAAAAATGGCGATGAGGTATATGGCTCAGGATTCAGAGGAGATATCAAATTTACCTTGATTGATAAGTTTGACTTTGATGCCATTGCTGTGTTTGGTAAAAAAGACGATTACAGATATTTTCTCACAGATGTGTTTTATGAAACTTCGCCTTATTCGGGGCTAAAGATTCCCCCGGCGCTATCCTTTTATGGTTTTGGCGGAGGTTTATACAAACGAATGCAGCAGACTTCGGATAAGTCGTCTGATAGTGAGTTTGGTGAATCTTTATCGGGCATACATTATGTGCCAGATAAGAATGTAGGAATGGGTTTTATGACCGCCACTAAGTTTGGGTTGCTGGGTGCGTCATCAGCTTTTAATGCCAAGGTGGGATTCGAAATGCAATTTAACCAGCATGGCGGACTAAATTTTATTCAGCTAAGAGGGGATGCCTCTTTTATGAATAATCCTGCTAAATGGGGTAAACTGGCAGATAACATTAATGATCAGGTTAAAAAAGTAGAACAATCCGGAGGTAAGGTAAAGTTATCCGCAAAATCGGATTTAGGAGTCCCTGAAAATCTTAACTCAGGATTCCTGACGGCCTCATTGAATATTAAATACGATATCGCGAACAGCATTTTTTCAGCCGATTTAAGTACCTATTTGAACGCTGGGTTTATACGAGGAGTTGGGCAGAACAATCGAATGGGCTGGGCGTCAGCTTATTTTTCGCCGGATAAGTGGTACACTTATATTGGTACACCCAGTGATCGACTAGGTATCGAAATATTAGGACTGGCACGTTCAGATGGTTATTTCATGGTGGGAGACGACATTCCCGAACTGCCACCTCCACCTACGCAAGTACTGCAGAATTTTAGTAAGTCTAAACAAGAACAACTTAAGCGCAGTGGTGATGAGCATCTGGCAACAGGCAGTGGCTTAGCTTTTGGCTCTTCATTGGGGGTTAATTTCAAGGCTACCTTGCCTCCCTTTTATGCAAAATTAGGGGTTGGCTTAGGTGCTGAATTTTTACTAAAGAATTACGGGGCAAGTGCGTATTGTGCGGGAAGTAGCTCAACCCTTGGGATTAATGGGTGGTATGCTCGTGCGCAGGCATGGGCCTGGGTAGAAGCGGATATTGGAATGGAGGCCAAGATTTTTATGAAGCGTCGGAAATTCAGTATCCTGAATATGTCAGCCAGTGCTTTGTTGGCAGGAGCAGGGCCTAACCCCTTTTATTTCACAGGAGCAGTGGGCGGACGCTTTAGCGTATTAGGCGGTCTTGTATCAGGCCAATGTAATTTCGATTTTGAAATTGGTGAGGAGTGTAAAATTATGGGAGGGAGTCCTTTCGGCCAGGAAGTGATTGCACAGCTAACCCCACCTGAAGGTGAAAAAGGGGTGAATGTTTTTGCCGCACCTCAGGCGATTTTCAATATACCAATTGATTTGGAGATGGAGGTGGACGAAGACGATGGTAAAATGGCCTGGTATAAAGTAACGCTCGAAGAGTTCTCAATTCAGTATACCGATAACAACCAAAAAGTGGAGGGGTACACCCAGTTAAGCGATGATGGAAAAGTATACCTATTGGATCCGGCCGAACCATTTGAAAGTAACAAGGAGATGCGTGTGGTGGCAAAAGTTGGCTTTAAGCGCAAACTCAACGGCAATTGGATATATGTAAAAGGCAGCGATGGCAAACCTGTGTATGAAGTAAAAGAAGCTCTATTCACCTCAGGTGAAAGACCAAAACAGATTCTACCGGAGCATGTGGTACACAGTTACCCGATTAACAGGCAATATAACTATTATCCTCAGGAGCATACAGGTGGTTATGTTATGACATCGGAAAACTACACATATCTGTTTACAACCGATAAGCCGGAAGGCTATAAACAGGTGCTGCGGGTGACTGATACTAACCAACAAACACAAGAAACCGACTTTTCTTTTACAACGTTCTCGGCAGGTAGTGCTGTTCGTTTTGAACTGAACTATCAGCTGGCCGGCAACATTAATCTGAGTAATGACGAGGTTTACCAGTTGGCTATCGTTAATACGCCTGAGAGGACAACTAGCATGACTGAGAATATTACCAGTCAGTCAACGGGGTTTCAAGATAATGATAGCATTAGTGTAACCACCCAAAGTGCTGAAGGAACATTGGAGATGCTTGAGGAGAAGGCGGTATATGGCATTCGTTTCAGAACCAGCCAGCACAATACATTTAAAGCAAAGATGGAGGCGATTGAAATTACTAATGGGCTAACCTGGCAGGAATACCCTAGTGTCAATAAGCTGATTTCAAACATCTATGATCAATCTGTCAAAGCAGAGGTATTTGATGGATATGAAAGCAATTGGTTAAATAAAGAAGAGAGCTTAATTAAAATGAGCCTGGTTTATTCTGACAATAAATGGTACACCAACAAGCTGGCGCCATTAATGTATGAAAACAAGGACTTACTCAGTATTACAAACCAAACAGGCATAAAACCTCCAGATAAGCCTGGTGTACTGCAGTTTGTTCTTACTTCTGATGGTAATATTCTTAGTGATGATATGAGTAATGTGGGAACCGAAAGTATTATATACAAGGGAGGTTCCCTGCAGCTATGTGCCCCGTATTATGTCGATCAGGACTTTATGTTGCTACAGAACCTGATTGCTAATAGGATTAGTTCTGGTACCGGAAGCAAGGATATTGAAAAGTTTTTGGCCAGTGATCACATTCCGGCATTGGAAAAAGGTAAGTACACGCTTAACATCAGTTATACACTTCCGGGTAAAGACATTATTACTTCAACCGTTCAACGCAGCATTGAATATAAAAACTAAACAAAATGAAACAACACGTATTTTTAATCGCACTGTTATTAGTAGCCCTTTTGGCATGCGAAAAAGATGAAAATAAGTTACCTACCGAGCCGGTTTTGCTCTTACCTGCCAATGGCAGTGTGGTCGACTTGTCAAAGCTGGGATTTGATTTTTCAGAAGGTAGCGATCCGGAAAATGCTTACGTGAGAAATTTTTTAAAGGTAAGCGAAGATTCTGTCACTTGGTACGAGGTTAAAACGTATGCCAATTCATTTGAATGCGAGTTGGAATTTAAAGAAGGGCAGAAGTACTATTGGAAAGTACAATGCTTCGAATACGATGAATCGGCTAATCAGGTTATTGCGGGCCGTATGACCGAAAGTAATGTGTTTCATTTTTACACCAATGCACCCAATGTATTTGATTTAAAGGCAGAATCGAGCTCTCATACCAACTGGACTGGGCGTAATTTTGTTAAACTAACTTGGCTGGAGCCCGATAATACCGATTATGTGGAAGTTACTTTTGAGCCGCAAGTAACAGGTATAAAGCAACCTATTGAGGTGCCTGCTGGCACTTGTGAATTGCTTATTGAAGATTTCTTTAACAATTGGGTAGTCTTAAAGAAAGAAGAGGCCAAAGTGTATTCGTTCGCAGTTAAGGCATATAATGCCGATGGTTTGGCTGCTGTACCAGATACTATTAAAGCTGTACCTCTTGATAAGCATTTGGTTAATGATGCTGATTTAAATGTATATGGTACTGTCATGATCAATAATCAGGTTTGGTTGGATGTAAACTTAATGACCACGCGTTATAATGATGGGACTCCTATAAATAAGTACTACTTTAAAAAGGGAGAAAATAAAGAAGTATATGGGCACTATTATGATAGTGTTGTTCTAACCAAGGAGGGTAAGAATCCCTGTCCTTGTGGATTTCATCTTCCTACATTAGAAGAGTGGCGAACATTAGAACGATTTATAGGCATTTATGACAATGGTCCATCTACATATGATCCAAAGGATATACCCTACGGAACCAAAGAAATGAAAATTTTATTCTCAAAAACAGATTGGTTGCCTGGATCAAATGGAGAAAATAATAATGGTAGTGATCTGCATGGTTTTAATTTAAAACCTGCGGGTATTGACAATACTAGTATTGGTGAAATGTCAAAACTAATGATTAATGAAAATGGATCCTATATAATGAGAATGTTTTCTCCAGATGGTATATGGAAAGGTAGTGCTCCTGATGGATCTAGTATTCGTTGCATTCGGGATAATTAGGCTGCTAAAAATGACCATTTTAAGTCAATACATTAGACCGCAGTATTAAGCTACATGCCTCTATAGTAAAATTGTGCTATAGGGGTATACAACTTTCAGCAGGCCAACCAATAAACCAAAACATGCTTTTATGAATAAATCTTTACTTCTCATTGCATTCATCACCTCTTTCTTTATGTGCTCTGCTTTCACATTCGGGCAGGCTCCTGATACAATTCCGAATGCTTTTGGCCTCGTGGTTAAGCAAAGCTGTTATTTGTATAGCGAATGTAGCAGCAGTAATCCTAAGCCTAAGTACAATTTCACTGAGGTGAAAATGGCAAGAGGAAGTACCATAATTAACGATTTATCAATGACTATTGATGCCGTTGATGAGGAGTTTAAATTGAATAGATGTTTTTACTTAAATAGCAAAGATGGTTTGTTTTATTCAAACGCTGATTGGCAAACTGAAGTTGATACCATTTCTGTAAGACTTCGGATTGAAAGCATGCCACGTTATAATGACAAAACAACACAAGTTAAACTTACTAACAATGATGAGCCAATTAATGTGCACTTTTCTGCAGGTACACATTGTGGCTGGAGCCGTAAGAAAGAAGGGTATAATGCCACAACTACTATTTACATAGATGATCCGGTGGATATTCTTTCTATTCCAGGTGAAAAAACACGATACTCGGTAGCCTCAGAAACTGTGCCTATTAAAGTCAGTAATTTTTATGATAATGGGCGTGAGGTTAAACTGCAATACGCTCTGCAATCTAATGAAGGGAAACCTGATAATTGGGAGGACATAAATGTTACAGTTAAGCCAAATACAACCATCCATTTGCCTTATTGGCGCATTGTTGGGAATAAAAGTGCGTCAAACCCAAAGTACTTCAACTACCTGGGGCGCGGACTAAAATTCAGAGTGGTAAAAAAGCTTGCTAATGGCACCGTTACCTATGGTAATGTACTATCCAATGTGGTGTTTTATCCTGAAGGCCTGCAATTTTCTATCACAGACTTATATAAACCTTATTGCGCAAAAAAAGGCGTGAGTATTATTGTTGAATTAAAAAACAGTAATGATGTGCCATTTGCCCACAACTTTAACGATTCCATAAAGTGGAAGATGGTAAGATTAAATGAGTTAGGTGACGTCGATCATATATCGACCTGTACCATGCTAGATGATGGTGACGGTAATGATTTAACTTATGTAGTAAGGCCTGATTCTATAAGATTCATTGAGTATTTGGAGAGCCTGGATAATCAGGAGGAGGTAGTGTGTGGGCTAATGCTTGAAGACCAGAGAAAAGAACTTGAGCGTGATTATTGCAAAAAAGAGTTTACAATACCTGCCCGTCGAAAAAAAATTAGCATTTGGCAATCAGAAGAAATAGAAACAGTTAATGGCGGGGATTATCATCTATTAAGTTCGCATGATCCGTATGCCGTTGTTTATATTGATGACGCTAATTCATACAATAGTAAGCAGCCAACTTATACTCTGAAAGTTACAGATTCTACAGAAGTTGAAAATGTCAGGACATACACAGTTAATGGAATTCCCCCTACTTATGAAAACTTAAGTCCAACAGAACAAAAAGATTGGGATAAAGATTTTGAAGCGGACTTTGAAAATGAAATTGCAAAGGCCAATGGCGAATGGGCATCCTTTCTGAAGTATAAACACAACGTCTGGTACAGTGAACAGGCCGAAGGGGTTGTCTACACCGGAAGTGTGCCATCAATGAGTTACAAAGTAAATCTATCTTATACATCCTTAGATGAATACCTATCTTTATTTAAGCCAGATAAGAAAACACATTATTATGGATATTTTGCACAAAATGGCTTTAAAGTTCTTCGTACTACCTTTATATATGATAATACACAGGTGCTAAATGATTCAGAGTTAACAACAAAAGATAATTTAGAGGACTGGACTGATATACCAAAAAGGGTTGTAGAATATTATGCTACAAATTCTGGCTTATATGTAACAGGGTCAGGACAAAGTGTAAGCACTGTTGATGATGGTACTTATACTGTTATAGGTGGTGGCGGCACTAATTTCTTAATAAAAGATCCAGATGTAAATTGGCCGAATAGAGTAAGTATATTCAGATTGTATAGGCGGCTGGGTGATTCTAAGTTTGTTGTAGCTGATGATTGTCACCAACCATTTCTATCAAGCGGAGGCTCCATTTGCCTTTATACTCCTTCTACAAAATTCGGATTATATGCTAGTGGAGGAAAGGACTTTACATATCTGACTGGTACGAAACTGTCCTCTCGCCAAATTGACCAAATTAATTACATCGACAATAGTAATACGTATTGCATTTTCAAGTCTGGTGCTAATTATTACAAACGCACCTTTATTATAAAGAGTTATGATGACCTATATAATGAGTTGAAAACTGCAGGTAACGATTTTAATGGGTGGAAAAGCGAGTTTAGAGATAAGTTTTGGAAAAAATGGCTTTTAAAGAAGACTGGGTTTCACTTAAAAGGGCTTAAGGCTAATTATAACTATAAACTAACTTTAATTGATGGTGACAGTTGTGCTCATACACCACCAATTGATTTAATAATTAAAGTGCCACCTCAAGCTAGATTTGACACTATTTCAGTAAAGATAGCGGATAATAACTGTGCAACAAATGGTGAGGTTGTACTCGAATATAAAGGGGGAGGGGAAGTTAAGTATTTAAAACCGGGCGATCAGGTAATATTATCAGGCTTAGAAAGAGGTAGTTGTTCTAAGATAATTTATGATACCGATAAAGGTAAGGAAATAGGTGAATATAAGGACTATTTCCCACTTGATTGTTTAAGTATAAGTACTTACTCAGTAACCTCAATTGTAAATAGTGAAACATCTATTATCAGTAATGGACAAATAACAATTAGCTATACCGAATCGCCTAATAGCTTAAAAACATATACTTTACAGCGAATGGGAGGTGGTGTTTATACCGAGACAACAACCAAAACATCACATTCTTTTACCAATTTGCCGCATGGGATTTATAATGCTACTGTTATTGTTGATGGCTGTAGTGTACCCAAAAATGGTATTGTTATTAACAACAACACCTTTGCTTTAGTACCAACTGTTACACATTCAAATACCTTTAATGGCAAAGGCAGTGTTGTGTTAAAAGCAACCAATAGGCATGGTTCCATTACATGGGAAGGGGTACCGCCGTCAGGTTTTCCAACATCAATGGATGGAGATATAATTACGGTTCATAATATTAAACCGGCAACCTATAATTTTACCGCAGTAATTAAAGATGAGGATGGCAGAACTATAAAACAACCCGTAAGCTTTAAGGTAGAAGGTCCCTCTTTTACGGCCAATATCTCAATTAACTATTTCAACGATAAGGCAAATATCAACGCATCCTTAAGTGATGTTATTCGCCTTTCTGGGGCATCGTTGTATTTATACAAAGGATCATCAAATGTGTCTCCTGATAACAGTGGATTAGAATTGAGTGCCAAAGGACTATCGAACGGGACTTACGATATTAAATTAGAAGGTAGTCAGGGGTCTACATTACTATATAGTTTCACGGTGCCAGTATCTGGCATTACAGTGCAAGAGTCGATTACTAATCCCAAATGCCAGGGAGAAGAAGGAAGTATGGCTATTACTGCTACTGGTGGCCTGGGCGCGAATAACTTCACGTATAGCGCAGATAATGTGAGCTTTGTTACGGATAATACTATTCGTTCAAAAGCAGGAACGGTTGGCTACTTTGTTAAGGACACAAAAGTACAAACCACTCAAAGTACATCGGGTAATGTTGTAAACGTAAATGAATCAGTGGTTTCCTCCTTTACAACGGTCATGAATGAACCTTTAACGGTCGGAGCTAATCGCATCATACCAAGCGACGTGAGTTGTAAAGGCCTTAATGACGGTTCAGTTGAAATTAGTCACTTTACCGGCGGTAATAGTTCAACTAAGTTTCAATTAATGGTGAACAATAGCGGGGCCTGGGTGGATACAACCCATACAATTGATCAATTGAAGCCGGGGACTTATGAAATTCACCTGAAAGATGTTGCCAATGAGTGTGAAGCTGAGCTGTTAACCCAATTTGAGATTTATGAGCCCGACACCATGCTTGTAGAAAACTACTCAATCGGGCAACCCATTTGTGAGTTGGATAACGGGTCAATTGAAGCGGAAATAACAGGCGGTTCAGGCTACTATAAGTATGAGTGGATATATAAAAGTGCAATTTTTAAAGAGCAAGATGCATTGTTTGATACAACAGCAATGACCTCGTTGGGTGACACCTTACGTTATGGTACTTATCAACTCAAGGTTTCAGATTCCAACGGGTGTAAATCTGAAAATAACCTTTTTGAGCTGGAGCAATATTATAATCCGCAAGTAGAACGTATTAATCTGACTGATGTTCGTTGTTTTGGAGAAGCAAATGGAGAAATAAAAATTGACTCGGTGAGTGGTAGCATTGATTTAAATCGGGCAATTTTATCGTTGGATGGCAACAAATTAGACAGCATTAGTGAACTGACCAGCAGCTTCACTGGCCTTGTGAAAGGTAATTACCATTTGAGCGTGATAGATAATAATGGTTGCTCATCCAATCAACCGTATACTGCCTTTGTTCATCAGCCTGATAAAGCGATTAGTGTATCCATTGATACCATACGGCCTGTGATTGATAAGGGATCAAACACCGGGTTTATTGCGCTCACAACGGATGGTGGTAATATTGGGGAGAAGACAGTGGTGGTAAGCGATGTTTCATCTGCAGTTGTTACTACGGATTTGATAAAGAGTGAAGTGGTGCATTATATCAGTCAACTTTCTGCCGATGAGTATACGGTGACTGTTTCCGACGAGAAAGGATGTAGTATTACTGAAACAAATGTTGAGGTAATTGAGCCGGCATTGCCCTTGAGTTTTACCATCACCGAACAGCTCGATGCCCGTTGTAAAGCACAAACGGGTGGTTTTACTGTTGAAGGTACAGGTGGATGGGGCGGTTATGCCTATAAGCGGGCCAGTGATGCAGCTTTTTATCCCCTGAATGAGTTTAATAATCTGTATGCCGGACGCTATTTATTAAGTGTTAAAGACCGCTTGGGTGCCGTATTTACCGATACAGTAAAGATCTCAGAGCCCAAAGATAGTCTGCAGGTTCAGTTAATTGATGTACAATCGGCCAGCTGTAATGTGGGGGGGCAAATTAGTGTGAAAGGGCAGGGAGGAACAGGACCTTACCGCTATGTGTTAAACCAGGGGGTGGATACTATTGATGTTGCTGGTAATATGGGGCACACTTATACAAACCTTACCAATCGTCCATATCTGATCAGCGCCATTGATGATAATGGTTGTCGCGCCGATATGGATGTAGCGTTAGATGACCAACTGGAACTAAAAGGTCTCACATTTAAGAAAATTTACCCAAGTACTGTTGCTGCTGTCAATGGTCAATTATCAGCTGTGGTTGAAGGTGGGCAGGCACCATTCAGTTTTGTGTGGAAGAAATTGAATGGTAGCACCTTTACAGAAACCGGAAGTGAGCTTACGGGCATTGGTACCGGTTTTTATACAGCAACAGTTTATGACGCAGGTGGTTGTTCAATGCGGTCAGCTACCTTGCTGGAGGCAGTGACTGATTCAGTTTTAATGGTCATTGACAGGGGTGACGAAACAGGCTATCAAAAGGCTGATGGTTATATTGAGTATGATTATCAGCGTGCCTATTGCCAGTCAGTGCAGGTTTTATATCCTGATGGTCGACTTGTTTCGTTTAATGGAGATGAGGTAAATGGGCTGTTTAATGCCAATGGACATCTGTACCTGAGCAATTTAACGGGTGGCCAATACCATGTGCTGTTAACGGCTGTTAGTGGTCAAAACTATACATCATCCTTTGCAATAGAAGCATACCAGCCATTGACCATCGCCCAGGTTGAACGGGGACATGTGAGCCAAAAAAATGGCGGCGATGGAGCAATCAAGCTGACCATATCCGGCGGTGCGGCACCGTTCGTGTTCGACTGGATACACCTGGAGAAGAATAGTGCCATAGGCGCTTCCTCTAGTGCTTATGTTTCCAGCCTTGATAAGCTGACTGCCGGCACCTATCAGGTGACTGTTACCGACCGCTATAATAATGTATTAACCGAAGAGGTTAACATTCTGGAACCAGCTGAGGCTTTAACAGTAAGCATTAAAGAATACAGAAATGAAAGTTGTAAGACCTACGAAGATGCCTATGTGGTGTTGCAGGCAAATGGTGGCTGGGGCGATTACCAGTTCCGTCACGATAGTGTGGAGTATTTTGTAAATGCTGCCAATTGGCTGAACCTGGATGTGAGGAATCATACATTTTACCTTACTGATAGATTGGGAAATATTGATAGCCTTAGAATAGCTATTACAGAGCCCGATTACCTTCATGCAGCGATTAGTTTAATTGACAGCGTCGATTGTAAGGGGGATGCCAATGGTGTGATCAGCTTTAATGTTACAGGTGGAACAGCTCCTTACAGATACAATATGGCCAGTCAGCCACAGTTATGGGTTGAGAGCACCCGGGCGGAGAACTTATTGGCAGGTGATCACACCTTCTATTTTACCGATGCCAATAATTGTATTGGGCAGGATACGCTTAAAGCCTATATGCCTGAGCCCGATGAGCTGTTGTTTAATCAGCAGCTGGTGACTCATACTACCTGTAATACCGATAATGGGGTTATTACAGTAGCTATGCAGGGTGGTTCAGCACCATATAATTATGAGTGGCGCAATGAGGCCAGCTTGTTAATAGGAACCGACAGTGTTATTACCAGCCTTGCTCAGAATGGCCTTTATACACTGGATGTGTATGACTACCATGGCTGTCATCAGCAACTGGAGCAGAGAATTAAGCCATCTACTTTACCGCTTATTAATACCATTGCCACCACGCCTGTATTATGTTATGGCGACAGTACCGGAACAGCCACGGTAATGGATGTTACCCCTGCTGAACCATTTGCCCCTTATGGATTTACCTGGTCAAATGGTCAAACAGATGATAGTTCAACCAAGTGGACAAGTGAGATGCACCATGTAACCATTGCCGATACCAATGGCTGCGAAACAACCAAATGGTTTATGATTGATACGCCGGATTCATTACGTGCCAGTATTGAGTCAATAAAGCACGCCCACTGTTTTGGCTATAACGATGGCTTTATAAAGCTGTTGCCACAAGGCGGCGTTGGTGCATATCAGTTTACCTGGTCCAATGGCGACACAGAAGCTTTGGCCGATAGTCTGTCAAAAGGAGATTATAAGGTGCTGCTGACCGATGGAAATGCCTGTGAATATGAGCGCACCATTAGCATTGTTGAGCCCGACGAGCTAATAGTGGATTTAGGTGAGGGCATAAAAATTTGTCCGGATAACACCATTGTGATAGATGGGCAGGATTTTACCACACACCGTTGGTACAATGACGAAGGTGACCTTTTAAAGGAGCGATTTATTGAAGTGGGTGCGGAAGATGATTATTATCTGGAAGTTACCAATGATATTGGCTGCTTTGCCCGCGATACCATAACACTCACAATAGGAAATGATGCGTTGCAGGCAGATTTTCTGATGACATCGGAAGCTTATCTGGGCGATACCTTGCGGGTGTATGAGCTCTCTAACATGCCATTGGATAGTCTTAACTGGGACTATTCAGGCAATGCTTTCCTCAATGTCAAATCGGCCGATATGCCCGACTATGTTTTGCACCTGCTAACGCTGGAAGACGGCATGTATAATGTGTCGCTTCAGGCCTACTCAGGTGGTTGTATATCTAAAATGGTGAAACAGGTTGAAGTGTTTGAGCTGGATGGCGACCAGTCACCGGATGTGGAGCTGGGTTATCAGGAGCCGTTAATTCAATCATTGAAGGTAGCACCTAACCCAACAGATGGTAATTTCTCGGTTTTAATTGAATTGCGCGAACAGGCAGATGTGCATCTGAGCATCTATAATATCAATCAGGCACTGAAAGTAAATGAGCGGGAGCAGTATGGCCAATCGGAATACACCATCGATTATCAGCTAAGCGGGTTAAGTACCGGTGTTTACCTGGTTGTAGTGACCGCTGAGAATGAACGTAAGCAGATTAAAATTGTGATTAATTAAGATTTAAAGAAAACAAGACTCAAGAAGTCAAGAAATACAAGAAAGACAAGCAAAACAAGAATTCAAGGGAATTAAGTAAAAGAAGAACAAGGAAAACAAGTCTTGAACCCTTGAATCTAGGAACTTGAATTCTTGAACCTTGAACCTTGACTTTTTGAGGCTTGAACCTTGAAGCCTTGATTTCTTGAGATTTAAATAAAAATACCAGCACAGCACTGTGACTGAGGAGGCGAAGCTGTGCAAGCCAACGAAGTGTTGACGACTGAAAGGAGGAAATCCCGATAATTCGGGAAGGAGGCGAAGCTGTGAATAAAACTCAAGAAAATCAAGTAACAAGAACTCAAGAATGACAAGCAATACAAGGAAATCAAGAAACACAAGAAACACAAGTAATCAAGAAAAACAAGTCGTGAACCTTGAGTTCTTGGAACCTTGGATCTTGACTTCTTGGAACCTTGATCTCTTGAACCTTGATTTCTGGAACTTTAAAAAGAATAAAATGAAAAACCTAACAGACCGGACGTTTCAGTTCGCATTAAGGGTACGTAAACTAATTAATGTATTACCGCGCTCTTATTCCAATATAGAAGATGGGCGACAGGTTATTCGTTCATCCGGCTCTGTGGGTGCTAATTATATAGAAGCCAGTGAACCGCTAGGTACTAAGGATGAACTAATGAGGCTGCGTACCTCACGCAAGGAAGCAAAGGAGTCCTTATTCTGGTTACAATTATTGAAGGAGATTAACAAGGATTTGGAGCAGGAAGAGTTTGAAAACCTTATTGATGAAGCACAGCAACTGGTTTTAATCCTTTCAACAATTATTATTAAAAAAAGCAGGTAACAGTAATGTTAAGAAAGTCAAGAAAATCAAGAAACACAAGAACTCAAGCAAAACAAGTCGTGAACCTTGGAATCTTGATTTCTTGGAACCTTGATCTCTTGAAAACTTGATCTCTTGAACCCTTGAACCCTTGAAACTTGCCTTCTTGGAACCTTGATCTCTTGAAAACTTGATCTCTTGAACCCTTGAACCCTTGAAACTTGCCTTCTTGGAACCTTGAAGTCTTTAATCTTGACTTCTTGGAACTTTGACCTAAAAAAACTCACACGCATGACCCGAATACAATTTCTATTACTATCATTTTTGTTGCTGTTGACCAGTTTTGTGACGGCACAAAGCAACTACCCGATATATGTGACGCCAACGCTCACACCTCCCTACTCGTTAAAGCTTAGCGATTACGGGGCGGTAGGTTCGCAGCACCTGATGGTACAGATAAATGTCAATGATTTAAACATTGTTGATCTGCCGGTTAAGCTGCATATTAAACTCGAAACGGCGGGTGTCACCATCGAAACACCGCCCACCATTACGACAACACCTATCTATCTCAATGGTGGTGTTACCAGCATCTTGTTTGGCGAAGATTTGGCCGACTATTTCCATATCAACAACCTGATATTTAAGGGTTACAGCAAGGATGCCTATAAGCGTACCGGGCAGTTACCAGGTGGGTTTTATAAGTTTACGGTGGAGGTGCTGCACTATAATACCAACCGTTTGATATCCAACAGCGGCAACACCTCGGCGTGGATAGTACTAGGTAAGCCACCGGTGCTGCAACTACCCGAGCAAGGAGAGGAGATGGGGCAATATCCGGGCATGCCGCTCAGCTTCTCATGGCTGGCCAGTAATGTGGGTTCGCCGGTTTCGGTAGGAACCATCCAGTACACCTTTGAATTATGGGAGATGCGTGTGGAAGGCGTGGACCCCAATACAGTGGTTCAGAGTATTCCGGTCTTTCACGAGGAAACCACCTTTAATACCTTCTGCCAGATCTATCCGGCCACGCTGATGATGGAGCCGGGGATGCGCTATGCCTGGCGGATTACAGCCAAAGATGCCAGTGGCTATGTGCCCTTTGAGCAGGACGGGCACAGCCAGGTGCGTACCTTCGTTTACAAGGCCAAGTGTGAGGATGTGAGTCAACTGAAGGCAGAGGCACGTGGACGCAGCGCTACGTTTACCTGGGATGTGGAACCCAACCACACCTCTTTTAATGTGGAGATACGGCAGCCTGCAACGGGCTGGATGCTCAACAGCGAAACCTATGATAGCAAGGCGGCTTTTTTTGACCTCGACCAGGGGCAGGTGTATGAGATGCGGGTGCAGGCCGTGTGTAATGCCGACCCTTCGTCGGTGAGTGATTACAGTGAGTGGACCAGCGTTAAGATACCCGTTCAGCAGCCGCTGATTGATACGCTCAATTGCCCCACTTGCGGTTGCGACGATAATTTGCCCCAGGTAAACCTGACTAATTTTGAGTTGCGCAGCGACCTGGCACCCGGCGATACCATTATTAATAAAACCGGTACTACGCGCTTTATTCTGCATAAGGTAGAGCCCCAGGGCGAGAATACCTATACCGGCATTTTCTATTACTGGGCCGAAATATGGGGCATTAAGTTTGTGTGTGAGTACGACAACCTGCAGGTAAACACCGACAATGTGATTGTGAACATGAACTTTGAGAGTGTTTACGACCCCCAGTTTTTGCTCGATGTTGATGCGCTGACGGATTACCTGGGCGAACTGGCCGATAACCTTGCCACAGTAACCACAGGCATGGCAGTAAAAGATACCCTGAAGGTGGATGAACCTTTTGATGTCATTTATGTGAACGATACGGGACAGGTAGTAGCCGTGAAGGTGGATGCCGATGGCAAGGTGGATGAAAAGGTAATTGGCCACAGCAGCGATTTAGACAAAACATTGGTGACCAATAAAGAGGGGAAAGAATATGTGATAAGCGGCAACGGCCAGGCCATGGGCGTGGAGGAGTTTAAAGCCACGGGTGGTAACTCACGATTGCTAAAGAAACACAACGAAGAAAAGGAAACCAATAATCTGTCCCAGGGCGGCATGGTTGGCTTTCGAGCTTCGGAAAAGCAGCACTATGGCTTTGATAGTTACAGTGACCTGAAGAAAAATTTGCAAGCGCACTACCTGCCGCTTAGTAACGGCTACCGACCTGCCTGGAAAAGCCTGCCGGCCTTTGGTACCGACCCGGTAGAGGCAGATACCTATGATAAGGTGGTGTTTAAAGATGAGATGGGGCTGCCGGCTATTGCTACAGCTGCTGGCCTTAGCTTACGTGGCAGCTTTGACGGAGCTGAGGTGCCGCTTTATGCCTACCGCGATACCACTACCATTGTGGGTAAGCTCAACATGGTGAGCTATGCCCCCAAAACCCTGAAGCTATACCTTGTGCCGGTTAATACAACCACATTGCCCGATATATTTCCGCTACAGGATACCATCAACGATATTTATAAGCAGGCGGTGGTAAGCTGGCAGGTGACTCCTGTAAAAAAGCCTGTTGAGGTAACTTTCCCCGGCGGGCAAATGACCCATGGTGGCTCAGGTAGCTTCTCAACCTACAATGCCGACCAAAAAGCCATTATCAATGCCTTTACCGCCCAGGGGAATGTCATTGATAAAAACGCATTCTACCTCTTTTTTATTGATAATGTAACCGATAAGGGTAGTAGTATTGCCGG
This sequence comes from Carboxylicivirga taeanensis, assembly GCF_051851475.1. Taxonomy (NCBI): domain Bacteria; kingdom Pseudomonadati; phylum Bacteroidota; class Bacteroidia; order Marinilabiliales; family Marinilabiliaceae; genus Carboxylicivirga; species Carboxylicivirga taeanensis. The sequence goes on from NZ_JBPUSJ010000002.1 coordinate 453,512, forward strand.
CTTTATGCCCTTGCAAAGGCAGTTTGGATTTATCTATGGCAGGCCAAACTACAACACCATTGCCCATGAGCTGGCACATGGGGCCTTCAACCTCTACCATACCTTCTCGGCTCATGATAATGTTGCGCCCGAAGGGGCCACACCAAACCTGATGGACTATACCCCTGGAGCCCGCCAGCTTTGGAAGCACCAGTGGGACTTGATACATAACCCGGAGAACCTGGTACTTGGCTTTATGCAGGATGAAGAGGAGGGGGAGGCGATACGTGATGATAAGGATAAGCTATTGTCATTAATGAATACTCTTGGAAACAATGTTTTTGTGTTTTTAAAGAAGTGTGATAGACAACAGAGGGAAGGGGAACTGTCTTTTATTTTTAGTGGGATAAAATATAAAGCTGTTGTTGGTAAATACGATTATATTACCGGAGATATCGAAATAAATGAAGGACAACTAACTACAAATGAAATTCAAGCTCAATATAATGAACTTGATGTACCTCAAGGTTTAGAAGAGTTTATTCTTATAGGACGTGATAATAAAGCTATAATTTGTCACACAAACGAGGATTATAGCAGCTTTTGTAGCAATAGTAATAATCATGAATCATCAAATTTTATTGCAAAATGGATGTCTGATATTGCAAATTGTGTTCATGATAATTCATTTTATCAGCATGAGTATAAATTGACTAGTTCTGATACCGAGTCATTTGAATCTATTAAGAGTGAGTTAGACAATCAACTAAGTATTAGTTATTTCAGCAATGTAAAAATTGTTATCCGATTAATAGATTCTAATGGTAATTCCACGAAGCTTTATTCAAAAGGAATTTCATCTGATAATGAAGCTGAAATTGCTGTTGATTTCTTCATTGATTACGCAAATAAGAAAGTGTATTTGAATGAGCAAATTAGTGATGATTTCATAGATGCGTCAAAACTTAGCTCAAAAATAAAAGCCACTGCAACTCAAAGAAACTTATCCCTATCAGAACTTCAGCAAGAATCATCTATTGCTTTTGAGTTACTGCGAGAAGAGCGAATTAATTATGGTAGTGGTTTTATAGCTAGTATTAAAAATCTATTGGCATCATATACTACCGGCTTACAGGTTACCGGTAAAATTGGTAAAAACGTATGGGAAGTTGGTGAGATACCGGATGGTCTTTGGTATAGTAAAGGAGAAGGACGTCAATATTATCAAGGTAAATTCACTATTCCGGGCGTTCCTTCCGGTGCAGTTGATGGAATTATTGGAGAAGTAGCAGGATTGCCATTGATGATTAAAACAACTGGGGAAATAGCATTAGATGCAGAGAAGCGTCAAGCATTTACTCAAGTGTTTTCAAAAGATGGTATGCAAATGATGCTCGATGGTATTGTCGAGGATTTTAAGGATGAAGAAAAACGTCCTTATGCCATCTCAAAAACAACTGTTGAGGTAGCATCTATGTTTGTGCCAGGAGGAGCAATCGTAAAAATCGGAGAAAAGGCAGGAAAAGAATTAGCAGAAGAAGCATTAACAGCCTTTATAAATCAATTACCTGGTGGGCCTCAAATTGCTAAGGGATTATCAAAGTTAAAGTTTGAAGAGTTAGTTAAAGTTGTTAAAGAGTTAGGTGATAGGGTAGATTTTGATAAGATAGCTAAACAAATCGGCGAGTTTTCCGAGATGACACGTCTTCGCTTTGCCAAAGATTTGCTTAATGATGTTACTTTCTTTGAGGAAGTAATTGGTAATCCAGACATTATTAAGTTATTTCAAATTCATAAATTCGACCTTTCGGCATCCGAACTTGGAGATCTTTATGAGATTTTCAAAACTATGACAACAGAAACTGCTGAAAAATGGAAGAATTATGGAGATGAGATGCAAGCTGTGTTAAAGAAATTCAAGCTGGCTGATGATTTTGAAAAGCTTGTTTCCAAACATCTTAGAACAGTATTTAAAGCAGAAGATGGCTTTAGTGTAACAAGTCAGGTTTATTTAAAAGTTGATGGTGTTACGTCTATTGCCGATGATATTATTTATAATTCCAAAACGAATCAGTTCATATTAAATGAAACAAAATACGGTGTTTCAAACATATTAAGTAAAAATCAGAAAATAATTGAAGATGCTGTTAAAGCTGGGAAAAAACTTGAAATAAGAACTGTCGAGGACTTTATAGTAAATGGAAAAGTAATCTTCTCTCAAGGTGATAAAATTACAATTTCAAGAATGTTACGTTCGCATAGTGTAGAAGGAATAATAACAAATAACACAATAAAAACAATATGGTAATGTTAAACAAGAAATATGTGACAAATGAGATACGTACACAAATAGCTGAGAATTTAAAAAATGATGGATTTAAATATATAAAAGCAAAAGAACGTATAATACGCAAACATGATAATGGTTTTGATGTAATTTATATCAGGGTAGTTGATTATGCTCCTATCTTTCTGATAGAATATTCTATTGCAATACGCCTAAATACAGTAGAAGATTCTGTAAACAAGTTTCTTGGAGAAGAATTATTTAACCCTAAAAACAAACCTCTAACTACGACCGTAGCTTCATCTTATGATTTATTATCGGGAACAAATCATAAGTTTATTGAAATATCATCAGAAGATGAGTTGAAAACCTTAGTACAAAAATTAATAGAACTCACAAAAAATAAAGCTTATAGCTTTTTTCAAACATACAGAAGCCTTTCAAATACAAATAAATTGAAAAAAAACCAAATTCTTAATGATGATACTGGTTTGAGTAATATATTGAGAAATCTAATGCAGTCACTTACACTGATGAAGCTATGTAACGACCCTGATTTTGATGAATTGTGTGAGAAATATAAAGAATTATATGCTCCTTGGGTAGGTCAGGAAGTTGCAGGTCGTAAAGCCATGGATGATTTGATTAGCAATCTTAAATCAAAGACACAGGATAGTAGGCCATGATGACGAAGAAATATGTATTTACAGAGACTGCAAGGCGAATAGAAGATCGGTTTAAATCACAGGGTTTTAAGTTTGTTAAGTCGAATGGAAGAATACTAAATAATTATGCCCCCTCGTTCGGCGTAGAAGCCAATAAAAGGCAGCTCGGCGAAGTGTTCCACTTCGTCGACCATAACAAGTAGTTGGCAACTACATCAGTATGCAAACGAATAATACCGATTATACATTAAAACGAGCCATATTTCACTTCGTTCGGCGTAGCGTTTCGCTACGTCGCTGCAAATAAGGCCTCTGGCCTATAATCACGATTCAAACAAATTTATATTTATAACTATCGCCTACTGCTAATATGAGCACTGGCTATAAAATAGATAATCAGGATGGCGCCTATTACATCACTTTATAAATTGTGAGCTGGGCGGACTTATTTTCGCGTCAGGTTTATCGAAATATAATCATTGACAACTTACAATATTGCATAGCTAATAAAGGTTTGATTATTTATGCTTATGTCATAATGAGTAACCATGTCCATTTATTGGTGCAAAGTAATAGTGGTCAATTAAGTAATACTATTCGCGATTTTAAGAGCTATACCAGTAAAAAGTTCATACAGTGCATTGAGCAAAATAAAGAAAGTCGTTCTGAGTGGTTATTGAACGTATTTAAACAAGCTGCCTCAATGCACAAGCGCAATAGCCATTATCAGGTTTGGACACATGAGAACCATGCAGTACATGTCTATTCAGATAAGTTTGTAATGCAGAAACTGGATTATATACATATGAATCCGGCACGAGCAGGCTTGGTTCGTCAGCCTGAAGATTATATTTATTCAAGTGCCTGTAATTATGCTGGTGAAACGGCTGTTTTGCCAGAAGTTGAAGTTTTAACATTAAGCGTAATATCAGTGAAGTGATAGTCAGGCCAGAGGCCTCCGTACCAACGGAGCAGGCTTTGCCGGATTAAACGTAGCGAGACGCTACGCTTAACAGGGTGCTGCTTAAGAGAATGGCCTGGTAAATATGTTTAATGGCGCAACAGTAAAACTATTGAGTTTTGTTAAGTTGCTGGCAGAAAGTGTATCCCATATTGCCTGAAATAAGATAAAAAGCTGGATGAGTGTTTAGAATTCATCTTTTTATTGTAAAAGATTATGTTATTTTACCCATAAAATTCAAAATCTATGAAGATGAAGCACCTCTGTTTTGCCTTGTTAATTTTATTTGTGGCTTGTCAGCCCAATCATACAAAATCGGATCAGCTGCTCAACCTGGAGGGCGATTATCTGGGGCAATCACTTCCGGATTCCCTTCCTGAAATTTTTGCGCCAGGTATTATTAATACCGGTAAGTTTACCCGCGATATCACCATGACACCCGAAGGGGATGAAATCTGGTTCAGTATCTGCGGTCATGCATTTAGTTATGGTACTATCCTTTTTACAAAGCGAACTGAAGAGGGATGGACCCAGCCACAGGTGGCCCCCTTCGCCACCAATTCTAAATACCATTACATTGAGCCATTCATTTCGCCTGATGGGAAGTACCTTTATTTTGCCTCCAACTGTGCTGAGGATCTGGAGGGTGAAGTCAAAGATTTTGACATTTGGCGTTGTGAGCGCCTGGGCACACAATGGGGTGAGCCAGTAAATATCGGTTGGCCTGTAAATACAGCCGGGGATGAATTTTTCCCTTCTATAACGTCAACAGGCACCATTTACTATACCAGTGAAACCCAAGGGAGTGAAGGGGTGATTCTGAAAGCACTTGCCACTCAATCCGGTTTTGCGCAGCCCGATTCTTTGCCGCGTTCAATAAATTGCGGACGTACGCGCTACAATGCCTTTATTTCTCCCGACGAATCATTTTTAATACAAGGTGTATGGGGGCTGGAAGATAGCTACGGAGGTACCGATTATTATATCTTTTTCAGAGATGAAAAAGGCGAGTGGTCGCAGGCACTTAATATGGGTGATAAAGTCAATTCGAAAGGACATGCTGAGTATGCAGCTTCTCTATCTCCCGATGGCAACTATTTGTTTTTTATGAGCGATAGGGTGCAAGATACGTTTAAGGGCGAAAAGTTAATGACAGCTGCTTTGCTTGATCAACTGCATAACACCGGTGGTAATGGTCTTTCTACAGTTTATTGGATGAGGAGTGATTTTATCAATACGCTGCGAAAGCAAGCGCAATGGTAGAAGATGGATGTTCTAAAGTTTGAGGCAGCCAAAGAATGGGGCTATCAACTTATCCCTCCTCTCGCTACAGCATATGTCCTCACCCGCGGTTCATCTAAGTAGTTGAAGTATCCATAGCTAACCACATCAATATCTGCGGATACCAAAAACGATTATAAACTTAATAACTCACACACAATTAAACTTTTACAATGAAACACATATTAAGGTATTTAGTGCTGGCCTTATTAGCCGGTGCTTTTTTTGCATGTGAAAAGGATGATGAACCAGTAAATAGGACTCCTGCAACAGGAGAGTATGACGGCGTGTATGCCGACTCTTTTCACGAGAGTATAGTAATTATTGGTGGGAGTGAATTCACCTTATATGAGTATGATTATGAGTTTGATGAGGTCACTTTTGTTACCGGTTTTGTAAACATTGAAGGACAGCTTATTTATGATAGCGATATGAGCCTATATAAAATACACTTAGATGCTAGTGTTACAGCTGAGAACACAATTCAGGGGACATTTGAGATATCAATGGGAAATACTACCGATTTCAAAGGCTTAGGACGTTTAGCAAGACTGGAACAATTTGATGAACGCAGTAACACGGCTGAAGAAGGTTTTTACGAGGGCAAAATAATCAAACCTTATTGGAACTCCGATACGGATGTATCTTTCATAGCGGTTGTTTATGGTAAAAAAATAATGGTTGTGAGACGATTAATAGGCTTTAAAGCAATATCACCATTGGTAGATGGCAGTTTTGATTTGGTTTCGGAAGACGGTCAACAAATGCAAGGAACGATTACCAAAGGCTTGATAATGGGGACTTACATCCCAAGATCTCAGGGAGAACCCAAAGATATAACTGCTAATAAATACTATCCAAAGCCCTATAATTAAGTATTCAATTAGTTAAGCTTACAATGCAATTGTCATACGTATCCCCATGTGTGGTAATGCAGTAAGGTGTTTACTTAATCCATATACTATAAACTTTTATTGATGACCACTAAACACAAAATCCTTTTATTTCTTCTATGCGTAATCAGTGTCAGTGCCTGGAGCCAGGAAAGCATTGGATTGCTCAGCCGGCCCATGCCCGATTCAATCATGTTACGCTGGGCGCCTGTCAGTGCCAAAGTGTGGCGCCTGGGCAATCAGTATGGCTACCATGTAAAACGCTATACTTTGCTGCGTAATAAAAAAATGCTGAAGCAGATTGAGGAGCAGCTGCTGACCGCAGAGCCTTTAAAACCGGCACCTGTTGAACGCTGGGAGCCCTACGCCGATAATAAGTATGTAGGCATAGCTGCCGAGTGTATTTATGCATCTGAGTTTAAAGATGTGCCTACGGGCGGGAATCCGCACATGGCCTATAAAAAGTACCAGGAAGAGCAGCAGCGCTATAGTTTTGCGGTTTATTCGGCCGATCAGTCCTTACAGGCTGCGCAGCTGTCGGGTCTGTATTTTGCTGACAAAACCGCCAAAGCAGATGAGAAGTACCTCTACCGCGTGTTTATCAATTGCCCCGATTCACTGGCCGTTGATACTGCTTTTGTGTTTACCGGTCAGTCGGCCTATCAGCCATTGCCTAAACCCATTGCTTTATCGGGGCAGTGGGACGATAAAAAGGTGCAACTGTTGTGGGATATTCAAACACTTAAGCATATTTATAACAGCTATGTGATCGAAAAATCGTTGGATAGCGGGCACAGTTATGCCTTGTTAGACAGCAATGCTGTGGTGCAGTTTAGCGACGAGGGAGTTGATCCGCGTTTTTCTTATCGAACAGATACCTTGCCCGATAATAACACCCTGGTTTATTACCGCGTCAGAGGCATTAATGCCTTTGGGCAGATGGGGCCGCCTTCCGATTCTATCTTCGGTACCGGACAGCTGCCCATTAAAAATGCACCTGTGATTGTCAGTAACGAGGTGATCAATAACCAGTATGTAGAGTTGAAATGGGAGTACCCTGAGGAAATGAATGACTATATCACCGGGTTTAAAATTTACCGGGCCGAATCGCCTAAGCGCCGGCACCAGATCATTTTACGTGGCAACGATAGTGCACAGCGTTCATTTATTGATTCAACGGCCGATATCAATAATTATTACCGGATTGCTGTTTACAGGGAACAAGAAGAGAAAGTATCGCCCTTAATCACCTATGCTGCGCGTATTGATAGCTTTCCGCCTGCCCCGCCGCAGATTGCCAGTGCTTTAATTGATAGTGTTGGTCGTGTCACCATTCGCTGGCAACCCAACACCGAGACCGATATGAATGGCTATAGGGTGTATGCATCCAATCATCCTGATTATGAATACATGCTGCAAACACCGGCCGTACTTACCGATACAGAGTTTAATGATTCCATCAACATCCGCACCCTTACCCGCGATATCTATTATAAGGTAAGGGCTGAAGATGTGCGCATGAATCAATCGGCCTTTTCTGAAGAGATTAAGTTAGTACGTCCCGATGTGATACCACCGGTGGCTCCTGTGTTGCGGGCGGTCAATGATGCAGAGGGATGGCCTCAGCTTCAGTGGATAAACAGTTCGAGTGCTGATGTGGCCAAACACCATGTGTACCGCAATGTGCAAAATGATACCATCCAACAATCGTTGAGCAGTTTGCCGTATGATGGGCAGGTGAGGGCCGCCTATACCGATAAAACCGTGGCTGCGGGCCAAACCTATGTGTACCGGATAGTGGCCGAAGACGAAAGTGGTCTTTTATCGCCGCCATCCAAAACTATGCTGTTCAGGGTACCATCAGGTATAGTGGAGTCCATTAAGCTCAAGCGCCGTTTACAAACAGATAAAGTGAAGCTGACCTGGGCGGTTGAATCGGATAAAAAAGTGCAGAAGGTACTGGTGTATCGAAGTGTTAATAATGCCGCAATGCAGCTGTATGGGCATACAACAGATGAGGTGTTCTACGATGATCGCTTAAGTCCTCAAAAAATGTATGAATATGCAATTAAGGTGATTTACGAAGATGGCAGCTCATCCGCTTTAAGTAAATCCGTTCAAGTGAAAATGTAACGCTATTAAGAAATTGAAGAGTTCAAGAAAAACAAGAATATCAAGAACTCAAGTAAAATAAGAAAATCAAGAAATACAATAACTCAAGAAAAAAAAGAATTCAATAAAATCAAGAATGACAAGAACTCAAGAAATACAAGAACTCAAGCAAATCAATAATTCAAGCAAAACAAGTCTTTTACTCTTGGATCTTGAATACTTGGATCTTGATTTCTTGAACTCTTGGAACTTGTTTTTTTGAGCTTTTGGATCTTGAACTCTTGGATCTTGATTTTCTTGAAACTTAAAAATCTACATTATTAATGATCAACCTATCCCTTCGTGGCCTTGGCATCACCCTGCTGGCTTTGCTATGGCCCGTCCTTATGTACTCTCAGGATATTGAGCAGGTGGTAAAAGCACCGGTTTTAACTGGTAATGGTGGTATCTCGTTGAGCCAGATTGCTCAACATTCACCAGACTCCCTGGCTCGTGTCACGCCTTATTCCTATTATTTGTCGGGTAACATGAACTTTCGATTGTTTGGTGTGGTGGATGTGCCAATGTCAATGGCATACACCAATAACCAAACAACGGCTAACATGACCATGCCCTTTAATCGCTTTTCACTGGCACCTTCTTATAAGTGGATTCGTACCTATATGGGGTATGCCTCAATGTCTTTTTCGCCATATACGCTGTCGGGGCATGAGTTTTTTGGTGGTGGTGTTGAGCTGACACCTAATGAGAAAATTGAGATTGCTGCTATGTACGGTCGCCTGAGGAGGGCTGTTGAGCCGGATTCATTAGGAATGAATACTGCTTATCGCAGGATGGGTGGCGCTGTTAAGTTTGGCTATAAGACGGATAAGTTGCAGGTGATGGTTAACGTACTCAAGGCTAAGGATGATGCCCACTCACTTGGATTTACAGAGAAGGACAGTAGCTACATTGCACCACAGGAGAATCTGGCAGGAAGTATCTCATTGGCATTGCAGCTTAAATATAACCTTACCCTGCATGGAGAATATGGTGTAAGTGCAATCAATCGGGATGTAAGTCGCGCTGATACGGTAGGTGGCTTTGGCAACCGTTTGTTTAACACTTACGGTGATGTGGCAGTTTATCATGCTATTAAAGCGGGTATTACACAAAGTTCTGAATTAGGACAGATTGGGGCTACCTATGAACGCATAGCGCCAAACTATACCACTTTTGGGGCCTATTACTTTACAAACGATTATGAGAACATCACCTTTAATGTGGCCTCGTCATTAATCAGGTGGCTGAACTGGACTGTTGATGCCGGATTTCAGAGGGATAATTTGCAAAAACAGAAGGTAAATGGGAGTAAGCGGGTCATACTATCTGCCAGTGCTACAGCTGCATTGTCAAAAAAGCTTACGCTCGGTCTCAACTACTCCAATGTGCAGTCGTATGTGCATGTTAAAGATATTTATGACCAAATAAACCAGACCAATGAATTTGAAAATCTGGATACATTAAGCTTTACACAATTGAATATGTCGACTTCTGCAAATCTGGGGTATGCCATCCGCAGTAGTAAAACACACCGCCAGAATATTAACATTGGTTTTACCTATCAGGAAGCCTCAGAACAGCAAAGCGACGACAAGCGCTATTTGGGTAATCGGATAACTAATGCTATGTTGGCTTACCAGTTTTCGCTCATCCCATCAAGATTGAACATTGCAGCCGGAATTAATCATAACCAAAATACAACCCGTGAATCAAATATGCAGGTGTTAAGCTACAACCTATCGGTGCAAAAAGCTTTTTTCCAAAACCTGAAAACGGCATTAATCACCACCTACAGTAATTCATTTAACAGCGAGCAGAATTTATCAGATGTGGTCAATATACGACTAACGGCAGGTTACAGGTTAAAGAAGCGGCACTCGTTCAACCTGAGTCTGGCCATGCTCGACAATAAAAGTATCAGCCGACACATCCGTCAATATTCCGCCAATCTAAACTACAATTACGTGTTTGATTTTAATTTGAAACGAATTAATAAGCAAACAAAGTTTGAAGGGCATTTTTAGGAAGCCATTTTCCAAATTAGCGTCAATAATAGGCGAAATAGAGGTTAATCTTAATTGGTTAACCTCTTTTGTTTTTAGTCGATCTAATCGGAGTCATGCCTTTTATGCATGCTCAGCAAAGGTGTAACGGGGCATATGAACCGTCAGGTTTTTCGTTATCCGGCAAATATCTGCCAGTCCTCTGAGGTAGCTGTTAAAGCGTTGACTACTTGATATTGACAATGTGCGATTTTTTGGGAGTACTTCAGGATATTCCGCATACTTGCTTAAATTGTATCTGATCTATGTTGTGGTAGATTGTTCGTAAAAAAAAAAGCCCCACAATCTTTCGATTATGGGGCTTTGTGTGCCCAGTTAAAGACTTGAATAAAAAAGATGGACCAAAGGCTTTTGTTAGATATGTGTACGAGTTCAGATACTTGTTGTAGTAAAGAGTAAAATAATAAACAATTAATAATCAGTTTGTTTTAAGCGCTTGCTCATGAAAAATGGTATTTAGTTATAACCATAAGATGGGGAATAATATTTCATGTACTTGTTTAGAAGGCTTCAGTCATATTGAAATAAATCAAGGTTTGTTTATCGTGAGAATCCCGCCCAACATCCAAACGGAAGTTCATACGGGGTTGCAATTCTATTCGTAAACCAGCACCGTAATTAGGAAGAATAACAGACCACTTGTTGATATCGGGTGCGATAGCTCCTGCGCCTGACCAGATGGCAAAACCAAGCTTAGAAGCTAGATGGCGTAACTTGGTAGCATCCCCGAAATTAAACATATGCCTGTATTCAATTATGCCACTGGCCGAATGCCTGTCGCGGTATTGTCCAGCGTAATACCCTCGCAAATCAAAAGGAGAACCAAGCATGGATAGTTCTGTTATTGGTACCTTACCGCTTGTGAAATTTCCATTGATCATCCAGGCTAGTATTTTACGCTCACCAATAAATTTAAGTTGTTTAAATTGTCTATAGTCCATTTTAAAAGAACTAAAGCTTGATGAACTTCCTAATATTGTTGAATAGAAGGTGCCAGTCAACTGCAGAAATAGCCCGGAGTAAGCATTAGCAGGTACATCACGTGTATCAAAGCTCATATTAAAACCTATCCCTATATTATTAATTTTTAGTCCGGTTGAGTCTCCGCCTTGATTAATATAATCCTTATCATTAATAATTCCTTCGCTGGGATCTTTCATGTACTTGTGAGCAACATCAAATGAACCTCCAATAAATAATGGTGAGTCTTTATATCTGAACATCAGGATAGGATTAACTTTCATTTGCACACTTCTATATTCAGTAGAATCTCGGTCCCTTATTCTTTCAGAATTCGTCTTATAACCAACACCATAATAATTATCAAAGGCACTTCCGACTAGTGCTTTCCCAAATATTCGAAATCGATCGTTATTATAAAATAACTGGGGCTTTATAATTAAAGTGCCACCGCCTGAAGTCATATAGGCAAATGAAACAGGTAATACAGAGCGCTTTAATAAAGAGTCTGCCGGACTAGTAGAGAAGGTGAATAGAGCACTACCACCAAGTACTATTCCATAGTCTGGGGTGTAACCTGGACCACCTAATATACTGAAGCGTAAGTTCTTTCGGACTTTTGTGCTATCGCTTGCTTGTGCGTTTCCTAGGTGGAAAATACACATAATACATAGAAGAATTTTAACTCTCATGGTTAGATTTGAGTAATGAGGATTAACAATTGCTGTGAACATCCAAAAATAGTAGTGCCGGAGGCAGCTTCAAAGATGCAGAATGCGGTGATCAGATGCAGTTCTCACATTACCACAGCCTAAAGTTCTAAAGGTAACTAAAAGACAAATAAAACGCTTTTTTCAAAATGAGCAATACTTTTATTTAATTGTTTCAATAACTTATTAATCAATACTTACGAGGCAACAGAAGTTAACCATGGTTTAATTTTACTGCCATTTGGTAAAAGGATTTGTATTGTTCTTATTGATATTGAAAGACTAAACATATATACACTTGGTAAAATAACTTTTGAAGTTGTTAGTAAGCCTATCGATATCAAATAGCATTGAGTAGTTTTATTATTTGTTGCAATATTTCTTATTTAAACTCTCCTTTAAATGATTTAGTCATAGATGGACTGCTTTCCTTTGTATATCATGTCTTTTTATATTTGAGATTCTTTATATTTTCATTGAACAATATATACAATAATTTTGTTCTAAACAGCACATAATATTATACTATGTGTATTCTGTATGTATTATGTTCTATTAATTTAGATGTGCGAAGGGTTTGTATTTATTGAGTTTTAATGCTTGCAAAACTAGCTCAGAATGACAAAAAAGTATTGTGGGAAATGCTCGTACAATATTTTTTCCTTGACTATTAATGCGACTAGTATGCACCTAAATATAGGTGCAAGATGGAACTAATCTATTTTGCATCGCAATGACTTTAGTCTTTTGATAGTCAGTTAATCAAATTTATTTTGTATTGAATGTACTGATTAATACCTTTGATTTTTAGCTTTTAACGACCTAATTTTTTGAAATATGGATATTCTAAAAACCAGATTCCATAGACCTCCAATTGGAACAAAAATAATTTTCAGAGAGAGAATTATTAATAGATTAAACCAATGTTCCGAGAAGTCTTTGATTCTAGTTTCCGCGCCTGCCGGGTATGGTAAATCTACTGTTGTCAGTCAATGGCTTGAGGTACAAGATAAGCCTTATTCGTGGCTTTCTCTCGATGAGATTTTTAATAGTTTCACTGTATTCTTAGAATATTTAAGCATTGCATTTGCCCGTTTTCGGCCTTCGGAGGATAAGCGGATTTATGATTTTGTAGAGGCATCATCTGTTTTAAGTCCACAAGCGATTGCTGAGAGTATTTGTAATTATTTGAGTGAGAATACTGACCCGGGGATATTGGTGTTGGATGATTATAGTAAAATTAAGAATCCTGACGTTCATGAATTGATTGATAATTTTTTAATTAATAGGCCTGTAAATAAGCAGCTTGTTATAATTACGCGCTACGATCCTCCTTTATTGTTAAAGCAACTTAGGCTGTACGGAAATCTTGCTGAAATTAGAATGGCTGACTTGACAGTCGATACGCAAGAATTTCAATGCTTGTTAAAAAATCATAATAAGCAATTAAGCGCGAGTGATTCCCTTGTTTTGGATCGGTCTGAAGGCTGGATTCTAGGTATTTCTATGCTTTTTCAAATTGCTAACACGGGCAAGAAAAATGTGGAGCATGTTTTGACGACCGATATGTTGACCGATTTAGATTTTTTACTTGGAGAATATTTGTCACAACTACCGGAGAGTTTCTCCGAACCACTTCTCCTGGCAAGTATTTGTGAGCGGTTTAACGAGGAGCTTTTAGAAGGACTATTTCAAACCTACTTATCACAAAGGGTTAATGTTTCTGAATTTATTGCCAAATTGAAGAAGTACAATCTTTTTATTATCTCCGAGGATGATAGCGAGGAATGGTATCGGTTTCACCATTTGTTTAGTAAAGTACTAAGGGGACAGCAAAAAAGAACAGCTACTTATAATACAGAAAAGGCATTACTTTTTATTAGTGAATGGTTTGCCAATAATGGGTATATTGAAGAAGCTATTGCGTATGTTATTCGTATGGGAGATTTAGAAACTGCATCATACCTCGTTAACCATCATCGTAGAGCGATGTTTAATAAGGGACAATGGTGGAGGATAAAAGCATGGCTGGATCTATTGCCAGATGATCTGATTCGAATCAAACCTGCTTTGTTAATTGCCCATGTATGGGTGCTTGAAAACTTTTGGGATTTATCGGATACTCATAATGCCCTATTTTTGCTCGGGCGTATTATGGAAAAAGGGGCAGGAAATTTGGAAACATCGGAATATTACTTCCATTTAAGCTTTCATAAGTTGTTTTTTCATTCTTCTCCAAGTGAAGCACTTAAATATGCCAATAAATCGAAAGCCCTTTATGAGGATGGCGAGATGCTGGGAGCCAGACGTGAAATGGTTATCGTTTTTTCTATGCAAATGTTGGGACAGAAAAGTGAGGCGATCAAAATGCTGGAAGATACAGAAAGGAACTATAGCCCCGGTAAAGTTATGTACTTACGTTCTTTTTCTTCCCGCCTGTTTATTTTACTTCTTTCAGGTGATTTTCTTGAGGCTAAGAAGGTGAGTCAACGTTTTACCTATATTGTACAAAACACATATCGCTATTTAGAAGGTTGGAGTGTTTATTTGGCAGCAAATGTCGATTTTCAACAGTTCGATCCTCAAGGCACTCTTGATTCACTTAAAAAGGCTCGACATTATGAAGGAGCGATGGATTGGCGCGGATACATGGATTGTTATTCAGCGTTATGCCTCTGTTACGTTCTAGTCAATGACATTGAATCAGCAAATGATGCTTTATTAAGGATGAAAACAAAGCAGGGGCAAATTAAAGGAGGACTTTTTGCCCATATCTATACTTCGACTCAAATGAGAATCTGTTGGCTACTGGGGGAGTCTCAAAAGGCCTTGGATTGGGCGATCCAGAATTTGGAACTGAAAATGAATGCTGTTGACCCTGTTTTTACGATTGAAGTCCCGGCCTTAACTCGTATCCGGATACTTATCACTTTTGGAAATAGTGAACAACTACAATGTGGATTAAACATGTTGGAATCTTTTGAGAACCTACTGCATAGTGTTTACAATTCTTATAATGATATTGATATTTTATTATTGAAGGCACTAGGTCATATGCGTATGGGAGTTGAGAATCAAATTAATATCTTTCTGAAGAAAGCGTATGACGTGTATAGCAAACAGCGAATTACAAGACCGTTTAGGGAGTTTATGATGGTAGCACCAAATATTTTCCATGGAGATGTTGATGTTCCCCTGACTTTGCAATCCATTATTTCAGTCAATCCAAAATCAACTCAAAAACTTAAGGTTTTTTCCAAAGATAAAGGCTATGGCTCAGAAGAGCTTACTCAACGTGAACAGGAGATTGTTCGATTAATCTGCAAGGGACTTAGAAATAAAGAAATTGCTGAACAATTGCATATCTCTACCACTACTGTTAAAACGCATCTTACCAATATATACGGGAAGCTTAATGTTCGTAATCGTACTTCCTTGATAAGTGTGATGCAGGAAACTGACCAATATTCATTTTGATAGTGTTGGTTTAGGAGTAAGGCAATAGCTTCCGTTATATAATTGTGTCTTACTAAGACAATCGACTTAAGTCGTTTTAATAACTACTATACAATGCATTTGATAATGAGTCAAGCAGCTGGTTATTTCAGGGGAAATAACCAGCTGCTTGCCATCAAACCCTCTCGGATCAAAATCTTCTAGCCCGGATACCTTTATACGTCTTCATATCGAAGGCTCAGGTTTTAGTGAAATAGCTAAAATGGGTTTAAGGTTGTTGCTCTCATTTAATAAATAATCAAACTGCAAATTTATTCTGCGTTTATTATTGACTTCTCTTATGGCTACGCCTGATTTTTCTGAAAGAATGGCGCATTTCTTTGTGTTATATGCTGCTTAGAGTGCACATTAATAGTGTTTTGTATTTGCAGTATTATGGGTGTTTGAAAAGAGTAAGCATAGGCCGATAAGGTCGTAAATTAGGCTTATCATACTTTTATACGACTTTGGTATGATGCGGCATAATACCTTTTTCCCGGTACTTTGCTTCCATGAAAGAAACAACAAAACAGACGACTATTAAAGTGTATTCACAGGCATGTGTCTATCACATCGTACTGCAAGGAAGGA